>JBNGCR010000100.1:0-18382 GCA_050045915.1 Limnospira sp. | reverse complement strand
TCCCTCCGCTCCCTCCGCTCCCTCCGCTCCCTCCGCTCCCTCCGCTCCCTCCGCTTCCTCCGCTTCCTCCGTCCTCGGAAACCGATCGCCCCACCACTTCGATGATTTCCGTTTTCCCGAAACCCACCCAAGGCCGCTTGCTGTTGACGAACAGTTCCAAGGTTTGGGTTTCTCCCGGCTCCAAATTCACTTGTTCTGGGAGAATCGAAAACTCCCGTTTTTCCTGGTCTTCGCTGCGGCGATTTTTGAGAATTTCGGCTGTCTCCTGTCGGGGAAAATTGGAAGAATTGCTAAATTCCAATTGATACACCGCTGGCTGAATGCGCCATTGGGGTAGCCCGGGGCGAGTTTGGGGCAGGCGTTGAGATTTGGGAAAGGCAGTCAATTCCACGGTTCCCGCCGGCAATACCTCGATGGTGCCGCGAATGCGGGCTTTTGCGTGGCGGGCCGAGGTGGCTTCCAGGGTGAAGGGATAGGTGCCGGCTCGGGCTGCGGCGAGAGTGGGAACCCGGCAGTTGAGGGGCTGTTCGACCCACTCTTGGGGGGGCACAGGGGGGGGATTGTCCAGGGTCAGCCACTCCCGCTTGGGACTCAGACAGGAGAGGGTGACGGCGATCGCTTTGGTTTTGGAGTTGTAAATGCGGAGGGGAATTTCAATTTCGGTATCGGGAAGGGTGCGGATGGGGTCGGCGGGGAGTTCCAGTTGAAAGGGACATTTCTCGACTCCCTCGCCGACGTGCAGTCGCAGGATGTGGCGATCTTCGCTCCCGAGTTCGAGGGAAAAGATTTTTACGGTCAGGTTGATTAAGCCGACAAATCCGGGAATGGGCGATCGCAGCACTTTCACCCGAAATTCGGTTTGATCCCCGGGGGGTTTTTTGGTGCAAACTTCCGGGGTGACGGCGTACCAGCGGGATTGGCGGTCGAACTCGACTCCGGCGGCGGACATCTCCAGTTGAAAGCTACTCATGCGATCGCTGTCGTTGATGACGACCACATCAAAGGTGGCGCCATGACCGTCAGCATCCAGTGTCAATTCCTTAGTGGAAATCTCTGTATTCATTATTCATTATTAATTATTATTTCTGGATTGTCGGGCTCGCTCGATCAGCTCGTCGAAGCGATCGCGGTTCAAGTCCTTGTTTTGATGGAGCGTCCGCCGCCATTGTTCTTGCTGGTCGCGCAGGGATTCGAGTTTTTCGGTGAGACTTTTTTCGCGGGCATCAACGATGTCTGCCATTTCCAGGAAAGCTTGTCCCAACTCTCCCATTTCGTCGGGGCGGGAAGCGGTATTTTTGAGACTGTGGGGGTCGAAGGAATTGGATTTGATGGCTTTGGCTCCTTGGGCTAAATTGTCGATGGGTCTGACAATCCACAAGGATGCGATCGCCCCGAGTCCCACCGCCACCACCATCACCCCCAAGCCGACGATCGCGGTAAAGCGGAGGTTATTATAAATCAGTTGCATAAAATCTTCCTCGGGAATTACCACGACAATCAGCCAATCTAAACCGTTACTTTGCAGGGGGACGACCTGCACCAATTGCCGTTGATTTTGCCATGAAAAGCTGATCGCGATCGGTTCTTGAATTTGCATCAAACTCGACTCGGTATCGAGCAGATTTTTCAGGGTGTCTCGAATCACGGGTTCTCGGCTTTCTAGGGCGGGCAATCTCCGGTTTTCTCCGTTCTCGTTTAAAAAGGGTTGTTCGTCGGTGGAACTGGCGACCACATTTCCGGCGCGATCGATAATAAATGCCATCCCTCGGGGGCTGATCTCCAAACTCCTGAGAAAATTGCTCAGGTCTTTCAACCCCAAGTCGATGCCCAAAACACCGACCGTATCCCCGCGAATATTTCGGACTGGAATGGCCGATGTCATCCCCAACTCCAAAGTCGAGCCAAAAACGTAAACGGGACTCCAGGTGAGATCCCCAACTTTTAATGCTTCTTTATACCAGGGCCGCACCCGGGGATCGTACCGGTCTTCCAAGGTGCCGATTGCCTCAACTCTCTGGCCGGAGGAGTCGAGTTGGTATCTGTTTCTGCGCCCCTGGGTTTCGGCATTTCCCAAAATCAATTCTCGGGTGCCATCCGCCTGCCGTTTGACACCGATAAAATCGCCATTTGCAGTTCCGAGATAAATGTGAGACAAACCATTTATTGTGGCAACCTGATCGTTGAAATAGCGAGTTAGCAGGTCGAAGTCGGTCGGATCGATCAAGTTATTTTCAATGGTAATAAAGTTGAGTCGATTGACGATTTGTGGAGCTTTAAGGTAGGTATCGACGTGCTTTTCAATTGAATTCAACGCTTTTTTGCTCAATTCTGAAATGAGGCTCTCGACCGCACGACGGCCGCTGTAAAATGCCAAAACAGCGGTCGTGCCGGTGGCGACAACTAAGGGGACGACGATCAGCAGGGGGATCACATATCGGATTGAAATGTATTTTTTCATGATGTTTTGTTTTGCAATTATACTGGACAATGACTTGCTTTCATGTAGGGTGGGTTAGCGCAGCGTAACCCGCCGCCAATTCAGAGCATGAGCGGTGTTGACATTTCATTAACGCACCCGACGAGACGACTTAAAATTCCGACCTCCAATTTTGTAAATACTCTTGAATCTGACCGAGAAAAAACCGCGATCGCTGAAATGCCGATCGCTCCAATAATATCTCCGCTTCCCGCAATGTTTCTCGCGCTTCCAAGAGGCGATATTCGACCAATAATTGCAACTGAGGGTTAGTCATACCGGAATGCCCTCACTGAATACCTTCAACAGCAGCGGACTCGCCCCCACCGCACCATTTTTGATCTGTGCTTCCGTCACCACAAACGTAGAAATAACGCGATCGCATTTAAACCCGATATCCCAAGCCAGATCGTCAATTTGTTCCCGCTTTGAGCGATCCAACTCTGCCACCTTAATAAACACATCCAAATCCGATTCTTCTGTCGCGTCGCCCCGCGCCCGCGAGCCGAACACCCGCAACTCTAAAATTGGCATGATTGCTCTCAGGCGATCGGAAAATTCTAAAATGACTTGGCGATCTGTTTCTTGCATTGATTTACAGTTTTTGGGTTGGGTTATAACAATCGATTGACAACTGCCCGATCGCTATTATAGCAGTGCGTGATCGTGCAGACTAAACTGATAACATCGGCGGTGTTGACATTTCATTAATGCACCCGACGGGACAGGTTGATGTATTGGTTTCATGATGTTTTGTTTTGAAATTATAATGGACAATGATTGGCGTTCATCTGGAGCCGGGAAAGCTGGGAGCGGTGGCCGGAAAAATGGAGGATATTGATACCGAGTTCTTGGGCACTGCGGATCGTTTCTCGGGGTAATGGGAGGTTGTGACTCAATCCCCAACCCGAAGACAGACAGCCGACGGATAGAATGATTTGACCCCAATTAAATAATCGGATCGGCTCCCGATTGATAACCGGTAATTCTGAAAATAGAAAGGGTCGGGTTTTGATGGGGTCGTTTCGGGAAATTTTGCCGGAATGGGAAAGGGAAATTTCGAGGTGATGGGCGAGGTTTTTGATGGGTTCCAAGGCGATTTCTAGCCGACCGTCAATTTCGGTTTCGCAGGTGGTGAGTTCGGATTGCAATTCCAGTTTTAAATCCGATATTTGGGACAATTGAATGTCTTCGATCGCCTGTTGAAGTTCCACCATCACCGAATTGATATCGGCGATATTAACTTCCCGGGACGAAGCCTCGATGAACAGGACGGCCCCGCGATCGCTGTATTGTTTGAGATAATTATATTCCAATTCTCCCCAGGAGAAAATCTGCGGATATCGGATATAAATCAAACTATATTCCGGCATTTCATAGCCTGAAAATTCTCGCCAGATCGCGATCTCTTCTAAGGGTTCGACTCCCATCTTTTGGGGAGCCAAAACCGAGACAGATTCCAACAAGTCGGTGAGGTTGTCGCCGATCGCGATATCTTCAGCCGTCCCCCCGAGAATCTGGGCGACGCGGACGGTTTGAGGCGATCGCGCTTGGACAGCCACCCGATACCGCAAATCCAACTCGTTGATATCGGGATCGAACACATCTTTTGCCGGTCGAATTTGGACGGCATCGGCAGAAATAGCAATGCGACAGAGTTCGATTTCTTCGGAGGCGGGGGGATGATTTTTTTCGTCGATCCGAAAGGTTTCCGCCGCCCAATCTTCATCGGTTTGACGGTGGAGTGTTTCCGGATCGACGTAGCTGAGAACCAAATAGACGGCGGTCATTTCCGTCTCGGCGACCGAGGCGATCCGAAATTCGATCGGGCGATCGACAATAATCGGATTTCCCAGGCGATCGATTGCCATCCCCGGTTGAATTTGCACCCAGCGGCCATCCCGATACTGGGCGGAGATGTCGGACGGTGCCTCGATCGCGCACACCCCCAACCCCCTAACAATGCCGGGATGGTAGAGGGATTGGTAGTGGAGATTTTGTCGCCTTCGGTGATAGTCGTGCGATCGCTTCCACCGCTCCGCATTCAACAGTAATCCGTCCCGCACGATCAACCGTTCGAGGGGATACATTTCCGGAGGCAAATAATTGGAATGAGTTAAATCTGTCATGACCATTGAAAATTATTACTTATCAATTATTATTTATTTTCAATTCGTAAGTACAAAAAGCGGGTTTCTGTTCTTCGATGACCTGACGGACTAATGTTTCATCGATGGCATCGGGGTCGCCCCGCAGGCGGACGTCAAAATGGAAATGCTTTCCACCCCCCAAAATCGCATCCACACCCAGATAGGAAGTCCCCATCACCGCCCCCTGGGTAAAATTTTCCACAATGGCGATGTGCTTTTCGATTTCCGGCAAATCTTCATCCAGGGGCAGTCCCGTCGCCAGATGCAGGTAAAATCGCAGTCCCCGCCGGGTCCCCCGCCAGCGATAAATCTCCAAGGCGTGGCGGATCAGACGGCGTTGCTGTTCCCAACTCAGGTTGGCGACCGGACGCCAGCCGACCCAGTGGGCCAAAAAGGGGAGCAGGCTTTCGGGGGCCGTGAGGGGGTCGAGGTGGGCCCAAAGGGTGCCGAAGGTTTGCACGTCGGGGTTGAAGGTGGTTTCGATAATTTTGAGGAAACGGCCGACAAAATCGATTTCCCGATAAATTTGGGGCAGTAGGTTGACGTAGGGCGATCGCGGTCTGAGAAACAGGTCGAAATCTATAAATTCCAGCAGGGGTGGCAGGCCCGTGTTTTCCCCAGTGCCGGGATAAGTGCCGTAAACGCTGAACCGCCCGGAATAGTTGAGCCGCAGTCCGTCGCCCGAGACATCGGCTTGGTGTTCCTCAAAAAAGTTGCGATCGACCCGAAAAGAGAGCACAGCCGACTTCCGTTCCCCCGGCGACAATTGATATCCCGCGATCGCACTCCGACACTAATGGGGGGGAAAATTGCCGGTCAGTTCGCAGGAGAGCTCCAGGGGGCGGGTATCCAAATTTTCCAAATCGATGACAATTTCGCTGACTTCTCCGGGGATAAGTGTCAGGTTTGACCGGTCCGAATCGACTTGGTAAATCGTGCCGGACAATTCGGACAGTTGCGAAGGTTCCGTCTCGGGAATATCGATGGAGACGACATCTAAAAGGACGGATTGACTCGATGGGATCTGGGTCATGGAAGTCATGTCGGCTTACCGTAGATGCGAAAAGAAACCCGCTTTTTCAATGGATGATGTTGATGACGTGGCCGGAGTTGAGGGTGGCATCGGACCAAGAACAGATCGTCCCGTGGGGGCCGGGATCGATGAGGGCGGCGGGTTGTCCCCGCACCCAGCGATTCTCCTGCGGAGAGCCGACCGGGCGGAGGGCGAACAGTTGCACGGCGCCCAAGCTGAGGATGCCCCGAAATTGTTGCAGCAGGGCGATGATGTCGGTGGGGTAGAGGAGCCGGCCGAAGGGCCAGCCTTCCCCCTTGCTCCCCCCGACGACGGGGTTGAGGAAGCGGTACAGGGCGGCTTCCAACTCGCGGCGAATGTTTTCCCGGGCGTCCGGGTGGTCGTACTGGGGTTGCAGGGTGACTTCGGTTTGGACGGCGACCCCGACGTATTCCGGTTCCCGACAGGTGACTTGCACCCCCAGGAGGCGGCGCTCGTCGAGGTAGTCGAGAACCTGGTGCCGGAGTTCGGAACTGAGGATCAGTTCCGCCGGGGAAATGCCGAAGCCCGCATCGGGTCGGAGTCGGGGGATGAGGAGCAGTTCGACGGTGCCCGGTTGGGTGGGAGGCAAACAGCGGGCGCGGGCGATCGCACCCCGTCCGCCCACGATCGCCAAGGTTTCAAAGTCTTCGGGGGTGACGGCGCGATCGCGGGTTCGCAACATCTGGGGGACGCGGATGGCGGCCTGTTCCAGGGATTCGGCGTCGGAGCCGTTGCGGGCCGGAATGTGGTTGACGGCGGTGCCGACGTAGGGGATGGCGGACTTCATCACGACCACGGTCCCGGGTTGGACGTTGCCCCGGACGCCCCCGCCGGTGCGGTAGCGGACCATCTGTAGGGTGGCTCCCCGGGGGGGTACAGCGCCGTACTGCCGCTCTTGGCTGGGGGCGGGGGTGACGGCGGGGGGGCGGCGCGTCGTTTGCAGCAGGGCGCGGTACTCAGTTTCTCGCACCAGTTGGGTGGGTTCGAGCACCAGGGGGCCGAATTGCACGGCGCCGGTGAGGGAGTCGATTAAATAGTGGCGATCGCCGGGTCCGGAGTTGGAAAAGTCGGGGACTTCTGCCCAAATTTGGGGCAGTTCTCCGGGGGGGGTGACGGTGAGGTATTCGTTTTCGGCCCGGGCGAGGACGGGGGGGCGCGCGAGTCGGAACACCTGGCCGGGGGTGCCGTCGCTGATGCCGAGCACTTCGTCGGTGACGACCTGGCACTGGGTGGCCGGGGCGGTGCCGCCGACGGAGCGGACGCCGAGGCCGACGATGCGGGGGGAGCGGCTGTAGGGGGCCTGGTCGGGGGTGGGTTCGGTGCAGACGCAGCGGAGCCACCGGCCCCGGTAGGCGGTGAATTGGGCGACGGGGAAGCGGACGGGGAGGTGGAGGATGACGTCGGCGCCCCGGCTCGGGTCGCGCCCCTGGCGGGTGAGGTCCCGGAAGCTGAAGCCCTGGGTTTCGTCGTCGGCCTCTTCGATGAGGATTGATTGCCAGTAGCGCCCGTTCCAGGCTTCCCACCGCCGGGGGGGGTGGTCGGGGTCGATGCCGGTGGGGGTGGCGGCTTGGCCTTTGACGGTGAGGGCGATGACGTTGCCTTCGATGGGGGCGTCGGGCTCGAAGACGAGGTAGAAGCATTGGCCGGGGTCGGGCCGATCGCCGAATAGGGGCAGTTCGGGTCCGGACCAGGTGCCGTCCCGGTCCATTGTCCACCAGTTGGTGAAGCGATCGCGCAACATTTGCGGGGTGTCTTCGGGGGTTTCGGCGTGGAGGAAGTGGCCGATGGCGGGTTTGGCGATGGTCAGGGTCCCGGAGGTGCTGAAGACGACGGATTCGGCGTCGGGGAGCCGTTCGGTGGCGATTTCGATGCCCTCCGGGATGGTGTAGGTGGCGGGGAGATCGGAGACGAGGTAGAAGGTGATTTCGGTGCGGGCGGGGTTGGGGGGTTGCAGGCGGATGCCCAGGAGTTCTAAGAATAAAACGTAGTTGCGGCGGGGGACTTGGTTGAAGCGGGTCAGCATCTGCTCCATCAGCCACGCGAACAGCTCCAGCAGGGTGATGCCGGGATCGCTGGGGTTGTAGTTGCTCCACTCGGGGCAGTAGCGGGGTATTCGCAGCAGGCATTCTTGCAGGAGATCGTCGTAGGTGCGATCATCCAGGTTGGCTTTGGGGAGGTTGGGTAGGAAGTCGAAGACCATGGGGGCTATTCCGGCGGCTGTTGCAGGTAGAAGGGATAGACGAGGCTGCGGCGATCGTGGGTGGGTTTGAGGCGGTAGTTGATGACCAGATCCACCCGCCCCCCGCCGCCGTCGGGGATGGCTAAAACGTCATCTACAATGATGCGCGGTTCCCACTGTTCTAGGGCTTCTCGGACGTAGATCCGCATCAACATCAGGGTTTCGGAGTTGATGGGGGCGAAGCTGAGTTCCGAGAGGCGACAGCCGAAGTCGGGCCGGTTGAGTCGTTCGCCCAGGTCGGTCATCAAAATCAGCAGGATGGATTCCCGGACGTTGCGATCGCCCGCACTCAAGGCCCAATTGCCTTGCTGATTGATTTCCAAGGGAAAGGCAAATCCCTGACCCAAATAGGTCGGGGGGCGACGTTGGTTGAGCATACTGGTTCTCTCGCTGGATTCTCTTGGCTTTCGGCACCCGGCGAATCGCTGATATCAAGTTCGGATAATCAGTTATCATATTTGTTTGCTGATTATCGAATAAAAAATAGTTTTTGTAAAAACTATTTTAGCGAACATGATGACGGGTTCTTGACCGGGACGTTGCAACTCCTTAAAAAAAAATAGGAAAAATCGCCATATTTTTGGATGAGAAATTGGGTCACTTTCTCCCATAAAATTGACGAATTCTTCGGCATCGAGGGACTCGAAAAATAGGCTCGATGGTCTTTTCGGGAATGCAGAATAGGTGGTTGATCGGACTTGAATGCCGATAATTATACCGAACGGGGCGATCGCGACGGTCGATCTTAATAAAAATTTTGTCTCTTTTTCCCAATAATTAAGATTGTTTAATTTTTATCAAGAATGATGAAACTGACCGGCCCTGTCCCCCGGGGTGGCAGGAATCGGGAAAACATCAATATAGCGCTGTGCAACCATTTGTAAAATTGTCTTGCCCCCAAACCCCCAATACTGGGGGCTTTGAGTCGATCAATTTTTCACGAATCATTTCACACTGCTATATTATCGATCCCGCATCTCCATCGCCTGTTCCTGGGCCTCCCGGAGCTGTCGCTGCAGCTCCTGGGTAGCCCGATCTTGCCGTTCGTCTAGGTCCTGTTGCTGTTCGAGGACGTTCTCGAAACGCCGCTGTTGATTGCGAAGTTGGTTATTGAGGGCGGCGGCGGTCTGGTTTTGCTGGCGGTCGATCGCCGCCTGGGTGTTGACGTAATTCTGAAAGTCCTGCCGTTGTTGCTGAACTTGATGGCCCAAATTGGCGATCGCGTCGGCCACGTTTGTCCCCCCCGCCCCGCCGACCACCAGGGCTGCGGCGGTCAAAGTCCCCGTCACGCCGACGTTGGGGGTGAGGATGTCAATTTTGCCGGTGCGATCGTCGATGCGGATGCGCTGGCCCCCGGAAGTGGCGATCTCGATGCTGCGATCGCTGTCGTTGAGGCGGATTTCGTGGCCCCCGCCGGTGCGGATATACACCCCCTCCTGACTCTGGCGGTTTCGGTCCTCCTCCACAAACTGAATTTGGTGGCCGGCGGGAGTGGCGAAGCTCCGCAGACGCACTTTCCCCGTCCTCGAAATCGTCTCCTCCACCCCATCCGGGGGCTTATCTTGGCCGTTCCACACCCCGCCGATGACGTAGGGCCGATGGATGTCCCCGTGTTCAAAGGCCACCAGCACCTCGTCGTTGATTTCCGGCAAACAGTAAAAGCCCCGGTCCGGGCCAGCACCGACGCCCACCACCCGGGCCCAGGCGCTGGCGTGGGCGCTGCCGTCGGGTTCCGGGGTGAGGGTGGGAAATTTGACCCGCACCCGGCCGAGTCCCTCCGGGTCGTCGTTGTGGGTGACGATGCCGACGAGGTGGGTTTGGCCCGGTTTGAGGGCGGTTTGGCCGGAGAGGGTGTGGAAAATCGAGCCGCCCCGCAGCCCCCGGACGGCGAATTCGGTGGTGTACCTGCCCTCCTGGTACAGGTGGCGGGTTTCGGTGATGTAGTAGCGGCCCCCGTAGCGCCCCATGTCGGTCAGTTCCACCACTTTTCCGACCCGAATTTGGGGGTTTCCCGGGGCCTGGGAGTCGGCCTGGATGAATTCTCCCCCGAGTTCGTCGTAGAGGGCCTGGGCCATGCGATCGGCCTCTTTGGGGCTCGAAACCGGCTTATCCACCACTATCAGTTTGGGTGGGGGGCAGTTGCTGCCGAAGTTGGGGGCCGTGAAGCCGCCGTTCGGAGACGGCTGTGGCGAATTGCCTTCGACGCGGGTGATGGTTTCGTCCCGGTCGGCGACGGAGACGATCGGCTGTTTTCGATGGTAATCCCAGCCGTGCACTTCCACCGATTTGACCTGTTCGGCACTGGTGACGCGGACGCGAAATGTTTCAAAGTCCGTCAGCCATTTGAGTTTTAAAATATCTCCGGCTCGGGGTTTGCGAAAGAACAGTTTTCCGTCTTGGACGAACAGTTCAAATCCGATCCGGGCGGCTCTTTCTCGCAGGAATTCCATATTGGTTTGGTTTTCCTGGAAAATGTAGGCTTTTTTTTCCTCGCTGGGGTCGATTGTACCCCGGTCGATGCCCACTTCCCGGGCAATTTTGGCGACGATATCGCTGTCGGTATAATCTTGAAATGAACGGTTGTAGCGTCCCCGGTGCAGGCGGTGGGATATGTCGTAGCCGCGGACGACGATGGGCGCCCGTGTGTCGCTGGTGAAGTGGGTTTCGATGGCGGTTATTTCCCCTTCGATAATGTAGTCTTGGCGATCGCGATCGAATTCCGGAGAATCCGTCGTGCTCCCCTGAAAACCGATCTTCACTTTTTTGCCAATTTGCAGCAGCGGATCGTGTTGCCAGGTTTCGCTTTCGTCATCTACGGGAACGAAGGGGTTATTGATGACTAATGTGAACATCCCCGGCAGGTGCAGGCTTTCTTCGACCGAAATTTGAATCAGGTCGTTTATCAAAGCCGACAGGGATGATGGATCGGCGCCTTCGATTTGCAGGAGGGGACTGGAAACGTAGAGACTGCGATCGCTTGCCATGACTCACAATAATTCTGATTCTAGGATTTTTTGAGAATTTTACGACGTTCGCTGAAGCTGCGATCGGCGACCCCCAGATCGACTTCTTTGAGTTTCAGGGTGACTCGGGCGCGTACCGGCGTGCCGTCCGGCTTGAACATCGTCAATTTGTAATCCAAACTTTCCACCATGCAGCGCATATAATTTTTGTCGCCCCAAATCAAATAATACACCGGAGGGCGTCGCAATTCTAGGGCCTGGGATTCGATATCTCCGCCACCATATTCGGCCAATTCCATGACATCAAAATCGATATCACCCAGGCTTTTTGTAAGGCTCGAAACCCCGGTCGAAATGAAAGTATTGGTCACATCGGCTTTGACCATCCTCTCGCTGTACCCGCCTTCTTCTTTAAACGGATCTTTGAAGGAACTGAAGTCAACGGAATCCAGGATGGGCTTAATTTTATTCAATACATTTTCGCCCGTTTCGTAGGTGTCGAATACCAGATCGGTTAGGGTTAATTGGTAGGGTTCAACAAAACCAAAGTTGACTTTCGGCAAGCCTCGGCTCGTCCGCGCTCCTTTGATATCTTCGATGGAAACGGAACGACTCAACTGGAGGTCGGTGGGGTTAAATTGAAAGCGGATAATATTGGCACTTTCTCCGCTTCTGGGAATCAGAGCCGCTTTGACAAGTTTTCCACTTGTGAACCCCGAACGTTGATAAAGAGCACTAGCCGCAGACTCTTTATTTCTCTCCAGAGACAAATAATTGGTATCTCTAGTTTTATCGTAGATGGCGGCTTCTTTTAGCAATGCGATATCGGCTACACTGGTTCCGATCTCTTTGCCTGCCTCCTTCGCCGAACTGGTTTTCGTCATAATTTTTCTCTTTTATTAAGGATGAATAAATTCTAAGTTTATCCTAGCATTTTATATTTACTTTTGGTCTTTTTTTTACTTTTCTTTATATTTTGGGGTGGCTAAAATGGCTCCCATCACCAAGGAAGACGACGAGAGGCAGGAACCGAGCCATATCGCTCTCGTTCAATTTGAAGTCTCTGGCAAATTGAGCCATATATTTCTCGGGCCAGTGCTTCCAGGTGTTCGGACGTCACGACTTGTTTTTTTTCTTCCTGTTTTTTCTCCTTCTCGGGTTCTGGGCTCGATGCTTGGGTGCTAATATGTTCTTCCAGTTCGTCCAAGTCTCGCCGTCCAAGGGGTTGAATCTTATGACCTTTTTCTGGGGATATTTTATCTTTTAAAACCGCCCGAGTTTCGATGGTTTTTTCCATTAAATCTCGGGTGGCGCTCGGTTTGTTATAGAACTGAGAAGACATGATTTTTCCTTTAGCACTAACCTGGGTGCTATCGGGCAAATATTCGCGTTTTGGTCTGAAAAATGTTTGTTGCATCGATTGACGATTCTCCCGGGCCATTTCAGGTATCGTGAAATTTTTAAGTCCGGACCCGAATTTTGGGACGACACCAGCGAATTTCTGTTTGCCCTCTTCCCGGCGATCTTTCCTCGCGTCAGGAACATTAAATCGATTGCCAAAACTTTTATTCCCGAATTTGAATGCGCTTATATCTACGTCACTTTTTAAGGTTTTTATGACTCGTTGAATCTCCGGCAAACTGCCATCAGACAACATTTCTCTAACCGTCAGATTGGGATGGGTAACGGATTGCCTTTGAATGGGGGATGAGTCGGGAGATGCGATCGCATCTGGCATCTCTTCCGAAGCCGAAGTTTCTGGCTGTCGCTGAATGCCGGGAGAATCAGGGGAAGCGATCGCATCTGTTATCGTTTCCGAAGCCGAAGTTTCCGATATCTGTTCAATACCAGAAGTTTCGGATTTGCGTTGAACATTTTCTCGGTGAATGGGTTTAGATATTTCTGTTTTTGGTCTTGACTTTTTCGCCCCAAAATTGTTATAATATTTGGGATATTTTCTACCCTCTAATGCGGATCTGAAGATGGTTGATTTAGAAGGCTTGAATTGTGAGATAGAAGGTTGAGGGTTGTCATGATTTGGTGATTCAGAGTCTCGGTTAATCGCCTCTGAAGGTGCAGCCAATTCCCGTCTAACTTGAGGTTCTTCTGCTGTCGGTATGGAGGAAATTTCCGGATTGGAAGTCGCCGGGTTTGGGGTCAAATTTTCGGCGGTTGGAAGGGGTTGTTCTTGGATAATGGTTTCATTCCCTAAGCGGGGTTTTGACCCCACTAAAAAAGGACTGTCCCAGTCTGGAAATCGCTGTAATTCGACTCCTTCCCTGGAAAATAATGATCGATCTAAAACTGATAGCGATCGCGCCCCGAGAGGCTGCAAAAATCTCTGTCCCAATGGCGAACGGGACAGGAGGGAATCGGCGACCCCCAAGGGGGGGTCAGAAGGAACATTTTCCGATGTAAATTGCCCTGAATTTTCGGCCATACCAATTGAGTTAGCTGTTCAGAATATCGATATTTTTATCCAAAAAAACCAAAAGGATCTCGATTTTTGGAGAGGCTCGCACCTCCCGATCCTGTGGGTTTTACGGCTACATTTAACCCCTCATAAGCCAAGGTTAATTCTTCGATCGCAACGGAACTCCCTTCGGCTTGAAATCCCGGTGCTTTCCAAGAAATTGGAACGGCTCCGATCAACGTCCAAGCCTGCATGGTTTCCCCGGCTTGGTTGAACATCAAAATATTGATGTTGCGGCGATTGAAAATGGGATTGCTCATGGATTTCAGCATCCAATCCCAAAACAAAGTGTTGTCGGTCATCCCCCGTTTTAAGGTGATGTCGTCAAACTCTGCATGACCGATAAAAACTCGTTGTTGGTCGTTCACACCCCCTTCCAAATAGTTTTCTTTTTGGAGGGTGACACCGAAACCAGAACACTCGGAAAAAGAAGCAGAAATTGTGTTTTCCATTTCCACATAAAAGCGATTAACTGTGATATAATTGGCGCGGGAATTTAACTGGTATTCCCGGGGCGAGACTGATGTTTCTTGAACCGTTTTATTTAAATCAACCATATCCTTCCTTTCCGTTTAGATATTGACCTTTGATTTGAGACGACCGACTCAATATCGATCGCGACTGATGCGAAGATCTTCCCGCAACATTTCGTAAACCCGGCGTTCGAGTTGCCGTTTTAATGCGGGGTCGGCGCGAACTTTTTGAGCAATTTTGTACAGGAAATCGCCGGGACTGTCGAACTGTATTTTAGCCGGGGCTGCGGAGCCGATGGGGACTCCCAGATTGCCCGGTGGTCCCTGGGGAATTGGGGGTTGATAATCGTCGTTCATGATACACCCATAAAGTCAATTAGTCTGGGGGTTCCAAAGGAACCAATCCGGTTTTTAACAGCAATTCTTGCGCCTCTTCTGTCTTCAGGATTTCGGCAAATTTCTGCCCCACGGGGGGCAAACTGTTGTCGAAGGAATACACCACCGCCAGGGAATAAGCCAGGGGATATTGTCCGGTTTGAAACCGCTCGACCGATGGAGAATAACTGCCCTTATCATTGCACAGATCGATCGCCGGAGTGATGGGCTGACCGTCTGGGCGAACCAGGGGTTGTACGGGGGGACGCAAGCCTTCGGACAGTGCCAGGGGATAGACGGAACACTGCTGGAAAACCTGACTCAAGGAACCGAAAGACAGACTGCCGATTTGTCGTTCTTCAAAGTCCCGCAACACCGTTCTCATGGCTTCAAACGTGGGCAGTTGGCGGATGCGGTTGGTGTCGGTTTCGGTGGTCGTAAATCGGTCGGGGGAGGCATTTTGCCACAGCCGCCGAAATTGCGCGATCGCCCGGTCGGTTTGCAACACCCGCTCCTCAAAAATGCGGATGGCTTCCCCGTCGGTGGGGATGTAAAGTTGCACCGGCAAATCCGGCCCCCCCAACTGTTTCCAGTTGTTAATTTCTCCGGTATAAAGTTGTCGCAATTGGTGAATGCCGATCTGTCCGTTCAAACTGTGGGGCAAAGAATTCTGGCGGCGCTCGTAGCTGAAGGGGACAAAAAACACCAAACCGTCGTAGGCGAAGGGAACGGCTGCCAAATCTCGCTCCAATTGTTCGACGAGGCTGGTGATGGCAAAACTCGCTTCTTCGGAACGAACTTTGGCGATCGCTTTTTCCGTCGTCGGTTGCGGTTTATAAATCAATTTCAGCTTCGGAATTCGCTCTTGCAATTCCTCCTCCAACGTCCTCCCCTTCTCCACCAAATTTTTCTGGCGGACGGCATAATTCCAAATCCCATTTTCCTCGGCCGTGTAAATAAACGTCCCCTTGGGAATGGCGGCAATATCTTCGATGCAGCAGGGAGAAAAGCGATCGTCGGCCAGGACGGCATCGGGACGGCGCAGCAGGCGCCAGATCCCCACAAATCCCAACAATACCAGCAGGAGCAGTAACAGCATCCATAACCCCCGAAACTGCCGTTTTTTCTCCTCGGCTTCGGGTTCGCTCAGTTCGTCAAACCGCCCCTCTTCTGACAGTTTCGGGAGGGCTTCCCGGGCCGTTTTGGCATCCTCAAAAGGTAGGTCGAATTCCAGCAGGCGCAGGATAAACTGTCGCAAAGCCGGATCGGTTTCCGGCCAGTCGCCTCTAGCAGTGTCGCTGAGGGGGTTGTCGGCCCGCCAGTCCCCTTTCAACAGGTCGAAGGCGATCGCGCCGAGGGCCTTCAAATCCGGCCGCGGCTCGGGTCGGGTGGCGATGGCAAATCCGGGCCGGAAGGGGTGCTCCCAGAGGTCGAAGTCGGCGATATAAATCAGAAATTGGGGGCGCTGAAACGGACCCTGGTCGATGGGGAGGATCAGAATGCTGTCGAGGCTGAGGCTGCCGTGGCCGAGGCCGCAGTGAATCTGGCCGGAGGGGAGGCGGTATTTTTGGGTGTGGACGGGTTCGAGGCTCTGCAGGGCCTGATCGAGGAGGTGGATCACCTGGCGGGGGGTCATGGCCCCGAATTGGCGCAGGTAGGTCCGCAGGGTGGGATAGCTGTTGGAGAGGGTGGGGGTGACGGTGTAGCAGCGGTTTTCGTGGCGATCGGCGATCGCTTCGGCGGGGACCAACAGGCGAAAATCCTGCACCCGGCCGTCGGCGGGGGCCAACCCCCCCACGTTTTCAAAGACTTCTTTGGTGTGCTGTTCTTCCTGGGGGTTGAAGTGGCGGTCTGGCAGCAGATATTCTTTGACGATGACGGTTTGGTTGCCGCCGACCTGGATTCCCCGATACAGCCGCCCCATGCCCCGACTGCCGAGGAAACTGACGATCCGATACCGGCCCCGGTTGCCGATAATTTCGGCTTTTTCCGGCAGGGGGACGGGAAATCCGCATTCGGAACAGACTTTGACCTCGGCATCGGCCGCGAGGCTCTGCCGGGGGATGTCGCAGAAAAGGGGGTGGCCGTTGGGACAGCGATATTTCGGATAGGGGTTGGCCGTTCCGGGCCGGAGTTCGGCGGGTTGCAGCCGCACTTCGTCGGCGGGTTCGAGTTCGGCTTCTTCGGGGATCTCTTCCCCGCGTTTCTGGCGTCGGAGCAGATCTCGGACGTCTTCCCGGATGAAGGGGAGAAACCGGATCAGCCAAAAGGGGAGAAATCGATAGGCCGAACCGATCGCCGTATAAGTTACCCGCCGGACGCGCTGTTGTGCGGTGGCGACAGCGGTTTGTCGGACGGCTTTCGTGGTTCTGCTTTCGGGTATTTTTCGCTGGGGAGGACGAACCATGATAATTGATAATTGATAATTGATAATTGATAATTACTTTTTCCGAGTTCTTATTCCCTTGGGGCGGAGGAAGAGGATTGAGAGTTTGGTGCGAATCTGAGTATCAATTAGCTTCCTCTGCCTCCGGTCGCCTCCTCTGCCTCCTCCGCCTCCTCTGCTTCCTCCGCTTCCTCTGCCTCGATTCGGGCGATCGCATCGTCGGGGGAAATGCCGTTGAGGACGGCGAGGATGCCGGGGAGGTACTGATCCATCATGGTGACGTTGGTGTAGACCAGAGATTCGATCAATGCCGGGGTGAGGCGATCGCCTTCCACATCAATACTGGTTTTATAACAAACCTCACCATCCGAATAGTCTAACTCGAAATTCCCCAGAATTAAACCGGAATTAGCTTTTGTTAAGAATTCGGCAATAAGCGATCGCATTTCTTCAGAAATTGTAATGGGACAAATCGAATAAAACAAAAACTGCTCGTCCTCATCTCGGGCTTCGGCCCGACAACTCCAGCGCCCGTTATCTCCCGCGAATGACATCTCCAACGTCGCCCCATTCTCCAAGCGAACGTAGTCCCAATCATCTGCGTCAAAAAAAGCAGCCATCACCCGGGAAATTGGGGTGGATGCGCCCTCCTCCGGTATAGTCTCCCCATCCCGAACCGCTTCCGACCACGTTTCCAAAGCCGTTTGAATCTGCCCTCCCAAACCCGCAAAGGCTGCTTTACCCGTCTCGACGACTTCCGCGAGGGTGTCGGGATTCGCCCAATCCCAGAGGGTGCGATAACCAACCGTTTCCGACCCCCGCCGCTGGCTGACGCCCAGACAAAACCAATTTTCGGCTAACTGCTGGGGTAGCGGTTCCCCGCCGGGGGACTCCCCCAGTGCGGCGAGGACGGCTTCGGCCGTCGTCCCCCCCCGAGTCAGTTGCGGCAGCAAACCGGGTTTGAGCATCAATTCTAAAGTCAAATTCCCGTCCCCGTCAAATTGGCGATCGCCCGCCGGACTGCACACCTCCGGTTTCAGGTGAAACAACTGTTCCCGTTCGATGAATTGATAGTCTTCAAACGGCACCTGCAAAGTCAGCGAACAATTGAGCGCTTTCCCCTCCGAATCGGCGATCGCCCCACCAACCCCCCAAACCTTGAATGCCTCACCAGAAGGCGAAAAAAACGTCAAATCCCGGTTTAAATTCACAGTTTTTTTCATGACATTTTAAACAAAAAATTGACAAAATATCGGATAATTGTAATTGTACGGCATTTTCAAGTCAATGAGGTACACTTTCCAATTCAAAGTCTCCGTATAAATCTCTGGCGTTGCCACAATGGCTCCCCCCTTATTAAGCACTTGGGACCGATCGGCTGATTTTGAGCCCGCCTTGAAATGAATTTCAAGGCTAATAGCAAAAGTCCACTCAAGTGGACTCGGGAGTACCCTTCCTAAACCTCCCCAATCATCTTTAGATGATTTGAGCTATTAGCTTGGGAATTAATTCCCAAGCGGGATATCTTGTTCCGAGCATTCAAATCAGGACAGATCGGCTGATTTTGAGCCCGCCTTGAAATGAATTTCAAGGCTGATAGCAAAAGTCCACTCAAGTGGACTCGGGAGTGACCTTCCTAAACCTCCCCAATCATCTTTAGATGATTTGAGCTATTAGCTTGGGAATTAATTCCCAAGCGGTCTTGATATCCAACCGGTTTTGTTCCGAGCATTCAAATCAGGTGAGCATTCAAATCAGGTGAGTATTCAAATCAGGTGAGCATTCAAATCAGG
>JBNGCR010000099.1:0-18522 GCA_050045915.1 Limnospira sp. | reverse complement strand
GGGGAGCCTATTTACAGTGTGATTGTCACGATTTTTAACATTGCCGCGATCGCCCCAGGTGTACACTGAGATTACCGCGTAGAACAGGCATCCTGCCTGTCTCCCCATTCCGGCTGTCTGAATTGCGATCGAGAAGTCGGTGTGTATCTGCGTGGCTGTTTCCCAACTGCCCCAAAATGTCCGCATTCAGATCGAGTGCGTGGCGGCGGTTTGAAACATCTCGCTATTCTCATTTTGACCCATTTATCACTATCAACAGGAGTCACAAAAGATGGAACCTCAAGAATTGATTGACAGATATGCAGAAGGAGAGCGCGACTTTGCAGGAGTCGATTTGTCCGGTATAACGATTAAGGGACATGATTTAAGTGACATTAATTTAGAAGGCGCTGACTTAAGTAACTCTGACTTTCAAAATATGACATTCGACAATGCAAACCTGAAAAATTGTAACTTTTGTGAATCACAATTTGAAGTTGTCAGTTTTATTAATGCAGATTTGAAAGAAGCCCAATTGACACAATCAGGGTTAGAGTCCGTTAATTTTAGAGGAGCAGAATTAACGGACGCAAAATTTAGAGAATCAAAATACGTGTGTGATTGTAATTTTGAATCTGCAAAAATGAACAAAGTTGACTTTTATAAAGTCGACATTTCAAATCAAAACTTTTCCTCGCTAGATCTGCAAGAATGTAATTTTAGTCAAGTCAGTGCTAACTATATAAATTTCAATTCTTCTAATTTAACAAGATGTAACTTCAAAATGGCAAATCTTGAAAGCAGTAATTTTCAAGATGCTTGTCTAAAGGAAGCCAACTTCAAGCAAGCCAACCTCAAAAACGCAAATATTATGAGGTCTAAACTTAAAAGTGTGAGCTTTGTTGGCGCAAACTTGACCGATGCTAATCTTTATGCGTCGAATTATGAAGAAGCTAAAATTATTGGTGCTATTATGCCGGATGGTGAAGTGTATGACCCCGAAGGATATTTTGTTTTTGAATCCACACCAAAATCGACTCAGGTGGAATTCATCGATACAGAAAACGCTCCCAAATCTCCCAACAGTACTCACCAAGCGGTTATCGTCAACGGTTCCCTGTATGTGGCGGGACAGATCGCGATCGCACCGACAGTAAACGCCATGTTATGCGAGGATGAAATAACGGAACAAACTCGGCGGGTGATGGACAATCTGACGGCTATTTTAGCCGCCGCCGGTGCGGGTTGGACGGACGTGGTGAAAACGACGATTTTTATGATAGATTTGAATGAGTGCGATCGCATGAATTCCGTCTATTCCGAATATTTTCCCGACGGAAATCTCCCCATCTGTACTTGCGTCGCCGTCTCCCAACTGCCCCAAAATGTCCGCATTCAGATCGAGTGCGTGGCGGCAGTGTGAGTGCAATTCTTTTCCGCGATCGCGGATATCAATTCTATCAAATTCTGATAATTAACCCTACAAAATCTGTAGTGACGCTCCTCGGGACTTGAGAATTGAGTTGTCACCCTTCCCCATCCCCCCTTTCCCCTACCTATTGCCTATTGCCTATTCCCTATTCCCCATCCCCCATTCCCCATTCCCCATTCCCCATTCCCTATTGCCTCTGTTCAGAAAGTCAGTCTGGCAAATCACCGGATTTGATACTAATCCGTAATCTGATAAACATCGATCGCCTGAGTGCGGCCCTTGAGGTGGATGCGGCCCACAAATTGGGTGAGGAATCGACCGCCGATCTGTTTGTGGGTTTCCTGACTCATCAAAATCCGGCAAACTCCCGCCCCGAAGGACTTGTCGTAACTCTCCAAACGCGCCGCAATATTCACGCTGTCGCCGAGGGTGGTGTAGTCCATCCGCTGGGCACTGCCTAAACTCCCCGTCACCACCTCTCCCGTGGCAATTCCCACCCGCATCGAAACCGTGGGTTTCCCCTCCATCTGCCACTGCCGGTTGAGCGATCGCAATTTTTTCCCCATCTCCACCGCACAGGAAACCGCCGCGATCGCATCCTGGGAAATCTCCTCCGGCGTCGTCCGGGGGATGGGCACGCCGAACACCGCCATCACCGCGTCGCCGATAAACTTATCGACAATTCCCTTATGATCGAGTACGATATCCGCCATGCCGTTCATATACTCATTGAGCCACACCATCAGGGCATCCGCCTCCATATTTTCCGCGATCGTGCTGAACCCCTTCAAGTCCGCAAAAAGCACCGTGGCGACCATCTTCTGTCCCGTCAGTTGGCCGCAGGCGATCAACTCGTCCCGACTCTGCCAGATCACCTCGGCAATTTGGGGGGTGACGTGGCGCCCGAACAACGTCATCACCATCTGGCGTTCCTGGTGTTCCAAATTGGCGATATAACCCGCGATCGCGATCCCAGACCCCGCAAACGCCAACATCGGCGGGACGACCGGAACCCACCACCCCTCCAAAAACGCCAGGTAGCTACCCGCGATCAAAGACCCCCCAGCGATCCCCAAACTCACGGCCACCCGCCAACTAAATCGGTACGTCCACCCCAGCACCGCCCCCGCCCCAGCCCAAATCAAAATCCACACCCATTCCACCTCATCGGACCATACCCGAAACTGGGGGCGTTCGTCGAGAGCCGCGCCGACAATCTGGCTGGCGACATTGGCGTGAATCACCACCCCCGGCATCCGATCGCTCAAACTCAGGGGTCCGCCACTGTAGGGAGTAAAAAAAAGGTCATTGAGGCTCTGGCCGATGGGGCCGATCAAGACGATGCGATCGCGGAACAGCTCCGGCGGCGCCCGGCCTTCGAGGACATCCGTCATGGAGATCGTGTCGAAATTCTCCTGGGGTCCGCGATAATTCAATAACACCTGGTAGCCGCCCGAATCGGCCCGCACATACCCCCCATCATTCCCCGTAAACCGCACGAAGACACCGTCGCCCAACTTCACGTTGCCCGCCTCCGTCATCGTCGGGGTAATTGAGAACCCCTCCAGATACATCAGGGCCAACCGCGCCCCCAGACTCAAAATCGTCTGATTTTCCTCTGGCTGCACCGACAGCAGACCCCGCCTCACCCGCCCGTCCGCATCGAGTACCAAATCGATCGAGGCGACCTGACCTTTTTCCTTCAATTCCGGCGGGGGCGCGATCGTAGCCGTTGCCCCGTCGCCCACCACCTTCTCCACCCCGATCAGGTTAGGGGTAGTTTCGTAGACCTCCAATAACTCTTCGTGGCCCGGTTGCACCGGCAGATCCCGATAGATGTCCAACCCGATCGCCACGGGGTCTTGGCTGCGGACAATTTTCACCAACTCCGCGATCGTCGCGTCCGGGAGCGGCCACTGTCCCACCTGGCGGATGTCCGGCTCGTCCACCGTAATCACCGCGATGCGGGGGTCAGACGGCTCCATAGGCCGGAGGCGAACAAACTGGTCAAAAGCCGCCCATTCCAACAGTTGCAAACCCCCCGCCACCCGCACCGCGATCGTTAGCGCGGCGACGACGGGCGGAATCAGCAGCCCGGAAACCTGTCGGAATTTTAAACTCGAAAGTCGGAAGTGTGAAGTCGGAAGTCGCAAAAAACTCCTTTTCCCGCTCATAACTTCACACTTCATACTGTTAGAACTCCCTAATCGGGAAATGGGGACGGACTGTCGGCGTCACTCCACGAAGGGTTGAGTTGCGATCGCGTCTAATCCCACTGAGTTTAACAGTTCTTCCCAACGACTGGCTAGGGTCACATCTTCGGGTCGCTCCTGCCGCAGCGCAGCTAAAGTCGCCAAGCTCTCAAACCAAATGCCGTGGCGGGCATAGAGCGCCGCCCGCTCCACGGGGTCTGCCTGGGCTAGTTGTTGGGCTAACGTCCCATCCGGTTCGATGCGTCGGATATCTCCGGAGACGAACACCACTTCAGGGACCTTCTCGCCGTCGGCGCTCTGACAGACAATTCCAAAGGACCAGCGGTAAGTTTTACCCGTCTCCAAAGCGGGGGCATCCTCCGGAAGTTTGACACCAACAATGCCGGTTTTGTCGGGGATGGGTACACTCATTTGATAAACATCTTGGCCGTCCTCATCTTTGAGGCTGAAAGCCGCTTCAACACCATCGGCTGCAGGCAGATAAAAGTAAAAGACGGGCTTCGGCTCGACGGTGTATCCTCGCAGGTCAGGGCCAATTTCCTGGGAGCGGATCAAATTGGGCACCAAGGCGGTGAGGCTTTCGCCCAATTGCTCTGCACTCGGACAAGTCCCCCTCGACCCGCCGGCGGCGGTGCGGCTCGGCATCCCCTGACCGGGCGGCGGCTCAAAGGCCATGCTGGCTTGCGGGCGCTCGGAACCGTTACGGGCGGGTTGGGCTCGTCCGGGCGGCGTCCCGTTGAGCAGGAGTCCCAGGGAAAGTGCCACAGAAATGCTGACGAACGGTTGAAAAGATTGATGAGTCATGGTCGGTCTCCTGTGTGAGATGGTCGGCAGGTGTGATAGATATGATGGTGAAATTGAGTTCCGACGGGCGATCGGGCAACGGCGACCCGCGAAAATCGCCATCCGCTCCTGACCCGAATCCGGAGAACTGGGATAAGATCGAGAGTTACCCTTTTCTAACTTAACCTGAAAACATAAGAAACTGATAACCTCCAACAGTCAGGAATATGGGAAAACCACGTTCCTTGCCAACTTTTGAATCGGGATTTGCTCCGCGTCGCCATCGCCCAGGCGAGGGGGGATGCTTCCTACCAGACGGGAGGAGGGGCATTTCCGAGTCGAGGAGAGCGATACCACCCCGAATCCATCATTTTTGGGGATTGAGCTTTCTAGTCCCGATCGATCATCGATCACAGATGAACCCGCCATCAAGTTTTACCTTAGATTCACATAACTTCAGACAATGCCCGGAATTTTTAGCAAGATTTAAAAATTGAAGTGCTCAGGATGGGGGAGTCGGGAGTCGGGAGTCGGGAGATTGATCATTCCCGGCGTGTAACCACGCCAGCGCTCGTTGCTATAATCGCAAAAATCCTCGCTTCAGAGGGGCTTTGAGTTTTCCCTAATACCGACTCTCGATTCTCGAGGACCGCGCGCAGCGCTATATGTCAAAGCCAATTGCCAATTAAAACGAAGGCAGCCCAATAGTAGGGATCGCGATACCGGGGTTCTCGGAGCAGAGACAACTGGGCTTGACGGAGGGCTTTCGCTTTGCCCACGCCCGGTTGAACCAGTTGGCGATAAAATTCGGCCATGAAGGCGGCCGTCGAAATGTCGTTCACCTGCCACAGGGTGGCGACCGTACTCCGGGCGCCCGATCGCACCGCCACCCCGGCCAACCCCAGCGCCGCCTGCCGGTCCCCCGCCGCCGTCTGGCAGGCACTCAGAACCAACAACTCCACCGGGTTCGCATTCGTCCCCTCCGAACGGCGCAGCAACTGGTCGAGATCTCGGACGTTGATGCGATCGTCCCAGGTCAACAGAAAGGTATCTTCCGCCCTGGAGCTAAACTGGCCGTGGGTCGCCAGATGCACTACCGGAAACGGCGTTTCCTCAATTTGAGCCTGAACCCGTTGGCGGGTAAATCCGTCGTTGAGAAACACCCTCGACGGGACGGCCGCTTCGATTTTCTCCAATTCCGTCTCCACCGCCGGCAGGGCACCGAATCCCTGGCGGCTCTCACTCAACCCCATCGCCAGGGTTTTGAGACGTTCCCGGCTCAAGCTTCGCGGTTCGAGCAGTTGCAGCCCCGGCGTCAGGCCAATATTGTACCGTTCCAGCAAATACTGCTTGCCATCGTAAAGAGCCGCCATCGGCAGGTTCCGCAGCACACCGTCCAACACGAACACCAAAGTTTCGACATCGGCCGTCGCCAAATCCTCTTCCGCCGGACGGATCAGCCAATCATAGATCTCCTCGGACAGACTCAGGCGCTGGCGGGTGGAAAAAATCGGCCGCAGGGACTGTTGCAGTTGCCGCACCGTCTCTTCCACCTGGGTTTGGGGAATAGGGGTGGCGTAGTGGCGCAGGGGTCGGCCGGGAGCCGATAAAATCACTTCCAGGCGATCGCGGAGAATGATCGGATACAGAACCGCCGCCCGGGGGTCGATCGCGTCAATTTGCCGAGGTTCGCTATCCAGGCAGGCTTCCCGGAAAAAGTTATCCAGTTCCGCCAATTGCAGGGATTCCATCAACTCCCTCGCCGCCCGGAGATCGTCCGGGCCGACTTTCCCCGTTTCGGGGTCGGGTTCCAAAATCAGGCCCACCAGTTCCCGATAAACGGGTTCGACGCTATCCCGAAACGAGAACTGCACCTGGGGATTCATTGCCACCAAATCCGTCCGCAGGGATTCCAGAGTGCTGACGGCGCTTCGATAAGCCGCGATCGCACCAGCCCTCCGATTTTGCGCCTTCAACAGCCGTCCGAGCTGCCACTGCCACCGATAGGCGATATCCGGCGCGTCGATGGTCTGGGCTAAAAATAGACCCCGCTCCGTCAACGTTTGCGCCTCCGACCACTGCCGATTGTGTTCGTACAGACTCCCCAAGGTTCCCAGGGCGTAGGCTTCCAACCGCCGGTCGCCGAGTTCTCGAGAGCGGGCGATCGCATCTCGGAGCAATTCGGCCGCTTCCGGAACCCACGAGACATCCTGGGGCAGGATGGGCGCATTTTGGAACATTATCAAACTTTCGGCCAGATTGATGCGAGCCTCGATGGCGGCGGGTCCGGGGGGTACAGCCGCCAGTTGGCTGCGGACGGATTCCCACAACCGCAACGCCTGCGCCCACGCTTCAGTTTCGAGCAATAGTCGCAACTCATTCAACTGAGCTCGGATGCGGACGGAAACCCGGTCGGTATCCGCCGCGTTCTGATAGGCCGTCCGGGCCGTTTCGATATCCTGCAAGCTGCGGGCCGTATTGCCCAAACCGAGCCAGATTTCCGCTTCTGTGGCGGTTCGTAAATTGAGCGATCTCGACAAATCCAGGGCCTCCCGCAACACCGCCCGGGACTGCTCCAAATCCCCCACCACCCGCAGGGCGTTGCCCAAATTTTGTAGGGCCGTTACCTTCAGCGGCGAGTCGGGTTGGGATGCCAAGGATTCCCGCAATGTTTCCAGGGTATGGAGGGCTTGGCGGTAAAGTCCCAATGTCTTTAACGCCTGAGAGCGGTTGATCTGGGCGCGGATGACCCCCCGTTCGTCTCCCATTTCCCGATAGATTTCCTCGGTTCGCCGCCAAGTGTCCGTCGCTGAGGAGGGGTTGCCCCGGGCCAGTTGCAGTTGCCCCCGGATATCCAAGGTTGGGGCGAGTATCTCAGGGAGGGGCTGATTTTCCAAGAATTGCAAAGCCGTCGCGATCGCCGTTTCTGCCTTTTCCCAGTCGCCCAAGCTCTGATAAACTAAGGCTAAATTCCCCAACGCGATCGCCCGAGCGACCCCATCGCCGCGATCGGAAAATATCGCCGCCGCCGCCTCCAAAGTCTCCGCCGCCTCAACAAACTGCCGCGCCTCATACAGATCTCGGCCCCGTTCCATTAATATCTGGGGCGAATCCTGCCCAAGCACCGGAAGCAGTGGCAAACTCATGGCGACGAATAAAGCCAAAAGCGCACATTGTAAAAAGCGATAGAGCGATCGTTTCATCATTGATAATTGAGAATTGATAATTAATAATTCCTATCCTTGATTAAAGGTTCATTATCAATTAATGAAGGGTCCGACTCCTCACCGATAGAATTGGGCGCGGCCACCCGACATTGAGGATGCCATTGACTAAACGAATAGGTCGTCATCCGCGCCGGATTTGCCACCAACTGCACCCCACCATCGGCATCAAGCACTAAACCCCGAGCTTCAATTGGGGAGTCGGGAGTCGGCAGTCGGGAGTCGGCAGTCGGTATTGGGGAGTCGGAAACAGAAGGATCGGAGCTGCCCCCCCGCCCCTCTGCTTCCTCTGCTTCCTCCGCCCCTCCGCCTTGCAACACGGGTGCCGCATCGATCCAATCCACCACCACGCCATCCGCCGTCAGGGCATCTCGGGGGGTGGGGGGCAGGCCGCCGCGGCCCGTGATCACAAATTCGCTGCCGGCGTAGGTCGAACATCCCGCCACCACTAGGGTGGAGGGGTCGATCACGTCCGTCGGGAGCGTCACTAAGCCGGAATTGGGGTCGATTTCCGGGCTGCTAATTTCCACCGCCCCGCTGAACTCGGCGCCCAACTCGCTCGTGGCGGTGATGTCGCTGGCGGGGGTTTCCTCGGACCGAAACGCCGTCCCGAATACCCCCCGGGCGCTGATACTCACCCGCCCGCCCCGGCCCTGTTGGGCGTTGGCGGTGATGTCGCTATTTTCCAGGGCGATCAAATTGTCCGTGACGATGGTGATGTTGCCCCCGTCGGCAGTACCGGCGTTGGTGGAAATCCGGCTTTCCCGCCGCAGTTCGATGCGGGGCGCGATCAGGGAAATGTTGCCTCCCGTCCCGGCTTCCGTCGCCGCCGAGAGCGCCCCCTGATTGTCCAAAAACAGCGATCGCGCCCGGATTTCCAAGTTCCCCGCCGCCCCCTCGCCGGTTCCGCGCACCCCAATTTCCGCCCCGTCGCGGACGGTGAGGCGATCGGTAAAAATCTGCAAATCCCCCGCCGCCCCCTCGCCGCTGGTGTTGGATTCGATGGAACTGGGGACGATGCCATCCCCGACAATTCCGAAGGACACCGACTCCACCGACGGATCGACGCCCGTCGCCACCCCGATCACTTCGATAGATTCTGTCGCCCTGATATTTAAATCTCCGGCCCGGCCCTCGCTGCCCGTCGCCGATGAAATTTGCGCCCCGTCCCGCACGACAACCCGTCTGGCTGTCACCGTCAGATTTCCGGCAGGGGAAGTTCCCGGCACCCCTTGCACGGTAAGCAGGGAGGAGGAGGTTAGCAACCCGCTCAGAAAGCGACCGTCGGCGGAAATACCGGACAATTCCACTTCGTTGGCGTTGACAGTCAAATTGCCCCCCTCGCCGGCTCCGGCGGCCGAGGAGGACACCTGGGCACCGTCGGCGACGATCAGCCGATTGGCGTTGACGAGAATATCCCCCGCCCTTCCTTCCCCGAGGGTGGCGGAAAATAGCCCCCCCGGTACGGGGGCTCCGGCCGAAACGCCCCGCAATTCCACGGTATCCGCCCGGACGCTCAGATCGCCGCCCCGCCCCGTCCCGTCCTGCCCCGGACTGGTGACGATCAATCCGTCGTCGATGAGGTTGAGGCGATCGCCGATAATATCGACATTTCCGGCATTGCCGCTCCCGGTTGTTCCCGTCACCAGCAATGCTCCTGTGGTGAGATTGACGGTATCTGAGCGAATCTGTAGGTTTCCTCCCCGTCCGGCGATAAAGGTGGAGGTGAGAATATTGGCGCCTTCGGTGACGTTGAGTTGAGGCGTGGCGAGAATGACATTTCCGGCGTTGCCAGACCCGGCACTGAAGCTGTACAACCCATCCCGAAGGTTGAGGGGATCGAAGGTTCCCTCGATGAGTTCGCCGACGACGCGGGAGGGTTCGGTTCCTGTCAAGTTGATGGATTCGGTGGCGCGGATATTGATGCCGCCGCCGTTTCCTTCCCCAAAAGTTGAGGCGGACACGAAGGCGCGATCGCTCAGATTGAATTGGCGGGCGGAAATGGTCACGCCCCGTCCGTCTGAATCCCCGAAGGTGTCGGCGCTCAAACCCGCACCGTTGCTGAGGGTGACGCGATCGCCCCGAATCCAAATTTCTCCCCCTCCCAATCCGCTGGTGGTGACGCGGCTGCCACGGGAGAGTTGAATATTACCCAATTGCGGAGTTGAATGGTCGGGGACGCCGGAACCCAACCGCCAGGTGCCGCCCCGAATTGCCCCCAATTCCACTTCGCCGCCGAAGGCCGTCAGCAAACCGCCCTCGATGTTGATATCGCCGCCAATTAATCCGATCGCCCGTCCGGGCTGAACTTGCAGCCCCGTGGGACTCGGTTCCATTTCCAGTCCGATGCCGACGGCCTGGGAGCGGTTAACGATCGCTCCCGCCTTGGTGCCGAGTTGCAAGCCGACGGGTAGGTTGACGGAGAGTAATGGCGGGGTTTCGGGTACGGTGGCGAACTGGGTCCCGTCGTCAAAAATGAGGCGATCGGCGGTACTGGCGACGAAGGACCCGCCGATGTTGAGTTGGGCGTTGGGACCGAATACAATACCGCTGGGATTGAGTAGAAATAAATTGGCGGCGCCGTTGGTTTGGAGCAAACCGTCGATAGTGGAGTGATTCCCCCCCGTCACCCGGCTGATGATATTTTGGATATCTAGCCCGTTATTGAATCGGGCGACGGAGCCGGCGGGGATGGAAAAGTCTCGGAAACTGTGGAATAAATTGCCGCCCGATCGGGTGCCACCGTCGATGCGGATGACGTTGCCGGACGGGGTGACGACGGTATTTTGGGGCAGGGTGGTGTCGGGGACGACCTGCGATCGCGTGGGGGTGGGAAAGACGAACAGGTGCAGGATAATGGCGATCGCGATCGGACGGAGAATGTCAAATCGACAGGGCCCGGATCGCGACAGTCGGGGACGAAATGCGGGGGACGACACGGTAATCAATCTCGCAGTTGTAAACGGCTGGCGGACTCAACCCCATTTTGCATTTTCTATTTCCAGAATCAGGAGCAACAAGCCATTAAAATATTATTGACCATG
Organism: Limnospira sp.; assembly: GCA_050045915.1. GTDB lineage: Bacteria > Cyanobacteriota > Cyanobacteriia > Cyanobacteriales > Microcoleaceae > Limnospira. The sequence goes on along the minus strand of JBNGCR010000099.1, from coordinate 7,847 downwards.
TAGATAGCAACTTGACGGAATATTTCAAGTTCCGGGGTTTGCCATTTCCTTGATGTTACCGCGATCGCTTCCCATGTCTATCTCGACTCCAACCCAAGTGATGATTTGCCAAAACCGCACCTGTCGCAAACAGGGGGCGGCGAAAGTCTTGAAAGCGTTTCAGGAACGGGAGATTCCGGGGGTGGCGATCGCGCCGAGCGGTTGTCTGGGGGAGTGCGGACAAGGCCCGATGGTGCTGACTCTGCCGGATCAAGTCTGGTACGACCGCGTCCGACCGGAAGAAGTCCCCGCGATCGTGGAGCGGCACCTGCGCGACGGCCAGCCGATTGAAAAGATGATCTACCGGGTGGGCGATGGGTACACGATCGCGGATCGCAACTGATCGGTCAAGAGGGCCGATTCCCGTCCAACCAATCCGCCAACTCTCGGGGCGATGAAAAGTTCAAAAAAAGGAAATGGTGGGTTACGGCGCGGATGAAAAGTTGAGGGTTGTTCCTCAAAATTACTGCCACGCCTAACCCACCCGACTGGACTGCCAATTGGATTGGCAGAAAATTATCGGTATTTGTCGTATCGTTCCGGCACCCGGAAGGCTGGGCGAAACGCGAGAAAGGGCGATCGCCATTCGCCCCTACAATTCCCCGATTGGCGATCGCGTCAGGAACCGACCGGCGACACGATGTTGACATCTACCTGAACGCTGTCTACGCCTTCGATCTCGTGGGCTAACGGCTTGATCGTTTCGGCTTCCCGCTCGTCCGGGACGGTTCCCACGATCGTCACATTTCCATTTTTCGCTTGGACGGTCAATTTACTGCGGGGGATGTTGGCTTCGAGTTTGGCGCGAACTTCACTTTCGATGTCGGAGTCGGCCCGGACACCTTCTTCGCCGAAGACTTCGTTTCGCTGTTCCCGCGCCCGAATGTCCGAAGACAGTTGGTCTTGGCGGATCTCACTTTCGGCATCTTCTAGGGTTTCCTGAACCTGTGCGGGATCTTCAGTCTCGTCCGTCAAGGTGTCGGGGGCGTCCGCGCTCGTCCGCGCGTAGTCGCAACCCGTCGCGACGATCGCCAATACACCACTCAAAATAATTCCAGTTACCTGTCTCATGGCATAATCCTCTATTATTCTCTACTTTTGTGAGGCATCTGCGGATCTAGCGATCGCGGCGGTCTAAGATCACCACTTCGGGGTCGTGATGTCTGATGATTCTTTCCCCATCCTCGCGGTGGTGGCGATCGTCGTCATCCTTGGGATTGGCGCTGGTGGTGCGTCCCGTCGCCGTTTCGTGAGTCTCTGGGGACTCGGCGCGGACGCTGCTGGTGCGGCCTGCGGGGGGTTCAGCGACGACGGTTTCTTTGAGATCGGTGGTGCGATCGAGGTCGCGTTCCTCGTATCGCTCCTGAATTTGCGCGGTTTCAGCTTCCGGAACTTCGTAAATGCCGAAGTCCTGAATGTTGTGGTGGCGGAGGATACTTTCCGCGTTGCGGATCGGTTCCGGGCGTCCGGTGACGATCACCAAATAATCTCCCCGGGAGACGCGATCGCTGTATCTGTGGGCTTCTTTTTCGGGGATGCCCCAGCCGATCAGCGCCCCGACGAGTCCGCCGGCGACCGCACCGATTGCCGCCCCGGCTAAAGTCGTTGCCAGAGCCGTGGCTTCCGCCCCCGCCAGCAGGATCGGCCCGATACCGGGAATAGCTAGAGTCCCGAGCCCGACGAGCAAGCCGGTGAGGGTTCCCAAAGCTCCCCCGGTGGCAGCCCCCGTGGTGGCTCCTTCGTCCGATTTATTGCCGACCGTTTCCGTCTCGACGTGTTCTTCGGCGTGGTCGTACTGGGGCTGTTGTTCCCCATCCCGCACGATCGCGGAGACCCAATTCATATCGAACCCGGAATTTTGGAGAGCGGATAGGGCTTTCTCTGTTTCGTCGCGAGTTTCAAAGACTCCGACGGCTCTCCAGTATGTCGCGGTTGTTTGACGTTCGTGTTTGTCGATCATAACGAGTCATCCTCCTGAAATGGGTTATCGGTCGAGTGATTTTTAAAGTTCGCGCGTTCTCCCCCAATTTGGGGGAGATGACCTCAGTTTTGGCAAAATTTCCCCATCGCAGATCGATGCAAATCCCCACACACGAACCGCGATGTAATAATGAAATTCGGGAAAAACAAAATTTCGACTGCTATCTAGCCGGTATCGTCTAAAAATCAGGGTTTTAAGTGTCTGCTTTCTCGAACAATTTTTTTACCCGAATTTAAAAATCGAATCATTTGAGGTTCTCATTTAGAGTATCGCGGATCGCGGTGGCATTTCTTCTATCAGAAGACATAAGCCCCGAGCGAATGGTCGAGTCATAAGAAGGGTGCCCTTGAAACCCAGAAATCTAACTTTTGACTCATGTCGGATCGGGTTGCGCTTCGATACTCTAGGAAATGAAGACAAGCAGATTTATATTTCAAATATGGCACTTTACAAATTGACCCAAGCTTATCCGAAATATCAACGCGACATTTTCGCGGGCCGGGATATCAAGGATTTTGACGTTTATTCCAGCACGAACGACAACAAAATCGGCTCCGTTCACGATGCCCTGGTGGATGAAAATGGCTATTTCCGCTATTTCGTGATCGATACCGGATTTTGGATCTTCGGGAAAAAGGTGCTTTTACCCATCGGACGGTCGCGCCTGGATTACACCAACGAGCGCCTCTACGCCCTCGGCCTCACGCAGGAGCAAGCCGAAGCACTCCCCGAGTACAAAGATGATATGACGGTGGATTACGAATACGAGGAAAAAGTGCGCTCCGGATACCGCACGGAAGACGCCCAATCCACTCAATACAACCGCGATAACTATCGCTACGATCACGATGCCGACCTGTACGAAACTCGGGAAGCCGACCACGGTTCGCTCAAGTTGTACGAAGAGCGCCTGGTGACGGACAAAAATCGTCGCAAAACGGGTGATGTGGTGGTGGGTAAAACCATCGAAACTGAAACCGAGCGTGCCACCGTCCCCGTCGAACGGGAGCGGGTCGTGGTGGAACGGACGAGTCCCGAAAATGCGAACCAACCCGTTAGCTCCGGCGATAGTAATTTTAAGGATGAAGAAGTCGCCCGCATCGAAGTGTATGAAGAGAACGCTGACATCCATAAGGAAACGTTTGTCACGGAAGAAGTGGATGTCCGAAAGGAAGTCGATCGCGACACCGTCAGCGCCGAACAAAAAGTGCGTCGCGAAGAACTAGATGTTACAACCGACGGCGAACCCGTGGTTCAGCACAACCGCTAATGCGATCGGGTCGTTTATCGAAGCCCCGAAACTGCTTCTTCCCTCCGGGGAAGAAGGGTTATTTCGGGCTTATAAAGGGTCGAAACCCCCAATATTTTCAACTTGTCGATCGCGCCCGAGGAGTTATGGAAGAGTCTCACGAATATCAGGAGCAGCCGGAGATCCGCGAGGAAAAAAAGCTGTATCTGAAAGCGGAAAATTTGATTGTCGATCGCCACCGGGAAAAAATGGGCGAAGTGGTCGTCCGTAAGGAAGTCGAAACTGATATCATCGAGGTGCCGGTGCGCCGAGAAAAGTTGGTTGTCGAAGTCGCCGATTCCGATCAGCCCCCCCTGGCAGAAATCGACCTGTCCGAGAAGCCACTCGAAGATTTCGACTCGGATTCAACGGCGGAAAACTCTACCGTCACCGGAGAATTTTACAGCCTGGAAGCCGCCTGCGACCTCCTCGGTGCGATCGCCCTCGACTCCCGCCACGGCTGCGATCGCGTGCGCCTCGAATTGGTTTTAAACGATCCCCGCGATCGGGATATCTATCAAGCCATGTTCGACCGCTGCCGCCGCCAAAAGTAATCTCAATCCAGCTCAACCTTTGGGTAGAGGTTGAAGTCATAAAAAATACTGTATGCTCAATCAATAGCAAACGTGTTCCGTTTCATTTGAAACGAAATTAGAGAGGTCAATCATGAGTTTAGAAAATAAAGCAAAAGCGACGGCTAAAAATGTACAAGGCAAGGCTGAAGAAGCGATGGGTGAAATGACGGGCGACCCCCAAAAAAAAGGTGAGGGTCAAGCCAAACAAACCGAAGCAAAAGTTCAACATTCCGTCGAAAATGTGAAGGACAAAGTTAAGAAAAAATCAGATTAGTTTTCCTCTAATCTCAGATTTTTGAATCTCGCAAAATTTCGGTTTGTCTGTGTGACTCCAAAAGTCGCACAGACTTTTGGCATGGATGTTCGTCAATCGTCGGTCGATATCTCCCGCAAATTTGACACTGCCATAGATTGTGATAAAATGACTTGCTATCGTCAATTCGTGAGGCAAATCCCCGAATTTTATCATGATCTCTTTGGATTTCTTAGAAGTCGAGCTATTTACGAATACCATCTCCGATTATTTGATCGCGTTTGTGATTTTGGTGGCGGGCATTATCGCCATCAAAACAGTCAGTCAGATGGTTCTGAGGCGCCTGAAACGCTGGGCCATCAAAACCAGTACCCGGCTGGATGATGCCCTGGTGAAAATTTTTGAACGATCGCTGATTCCCATGATGTACGTCGGGGTCTTTTATGTGGCGATCGGGAACCTGGAATTGCACCCCATCTTACAAGATACGGTCAACGCGATCGCCCTGATTATCGCCACGGTATTCGGCATTCGCCTCGTCGTCTCCCTGGCCGAATATCTACTCCGACTCTACTGGCTGAGTCGTCGCCAGGACGGGGATGCGATCGAACGCGCCCTCAACGCCATCATCCCGGCCATTCGGGCTGCGACGTGGGGGCTAGGGGTCATTTTTCTCCTCGACAACCTCGGCTTCAATATTTCGGCGATGGTGGCCGGATTGGGAATCGGCGGTGTGGCGGTCGCCCTGGCTTCCCAGGGAGTCCTGCAAGACCTATTCAGCTACTTTTCAATCTTGTTCGATCGCCCCTTTGAAATCGGCGATTTTATCATCGTTGGCGACATGATGGGAACAGTCAATCATGTGGGAATTAAAACCACCCGCATCAACAGTTTGAGTGGCGAAGAAGTCGTCGTTCCCAACACGGATTTGACCTCCTCCCGCATCCACAATTACAAACGGATGGAAAAACGGCGGGTGGTATTCAAAATTGGGGTGACTTACGAAACGCCACAGGAAAAACTCCAACAAATTCCCGCGATGATTCGGGAAATTATCACCCCCATCGAAAACGCCCTCTTCGATCGCGCCCACTTCAGCAATTACGGTGATTTCAGCCTCGATTTCGAGATCGTCTACTCCGTCCTCAGCAGCGATTACGCCCTGTACATGGACATCCAGCAGCGGATCAACTATCAACTTAAATCCCGGTTCGACGCCGACGGCATCGAGTTCGCTTATCCCACCCAGGTCACGCGCTTCGATCCCGCCAAAGCCAAGCCGAACGAAACCCCGGTCGATTCCCCAGCCATTATTATGGATAGCGGCGATTCTTCCAATTCATAGTTGGGTTTTATTAGGGTGTAGGGAAAAACAATCATATCAAATCCGGTTAAAGGCTCCGAAATGAAACTCCCTGCAAAGGGGCAACCCTATAAGGTTGCCCCCACCGGATTGGAGGGTGCAGGGCGGTCAAACCAGCGGATTTGATATCAGATGCCCCCCAATTAGAAAATGAAACAATTATCAATTATCAATTAAAAATCCCGATCCCCTGATCTTCGACGATCGCCCCCACCGCGTCGGATTTGCAGATCGCGTAAACCCCGGCGACGGTTATTTCCACCGGAATCGTCCCCAACAGGCTGGGACTCTCGGCGAGAATTTGGCCGTCGTGGCGTTCCAGAATCGGACGGATGCGATCGAGGGACACTTCCGCCGCCGCCTTGACCGCTTCGATTTGGGCCTTTCGCTCCTCCGGCGTGAGGCGTTCTTCCCGATCGCGATCGCCCTTCGGAACCCGCAGAAAAACGAGTACGCGGATTCGATCCTGGGAGTTGAGATTCGCCAGACGGGCGGCAAATTCGGGGCTGATCTTCAATTGACAGTCCTCATTGCGAACGAGTTGGGGGGTGGGGTGCGGCCTGTCGGCTGCGGGGAAGGCGAAAGGGTGAAAGGTCAGCAATAAAAGAAAACAAATTTTTCCCATTCTTTATTACCCCTCGTTCTCCTCTCTTCCCCGACTCCCGACTCCCGTTTATTTAAGGGCTTTCAGCGCCTCCAGGGGTTTGATCGATCCCCACCCCCAGCGGTTATCGGGGCGCATCTGTTCCCCGCCGGGATGGTGGGCGGTTTCCCGGAGCACTTCCACGATCTTCGTCACCGGGACATTGGGTTTGGCCGACAGCAGCAGCGCCACCACGCCGGCGACGTGGGGGGTCGCCATCGAAGTTCCGTCCATATAAGTGTACTCGAAAGACCCGTTAGGCTGCTTGGTGGGGGGGATGGCCGAAAACACCTGGGCACCCGGCGCCACCACGTCCGGCTTCGTCACCAGGCGGTTGGGGGCATCTCCGGGAAACACCAGACTCGCGCCGCTGCTGAAAAATGTGATGCCCAGGTCGGATTCGGACAGCTTTTCCATCGCCCCGACGGATAAGGCATTGTAGGCATTTCCGGGGGAACTGGTATTGCCGTGGTTTTCGTTGCCGATCGCCACCACGGGCAGGACATCATACTGGTTGATCAAGATATCAAAAATTTGGGCAAATAGGGGTTCGTAGTAGCTCAACCCCAGGGACATATTGATGATGTCGGCACCCTTTTCGATCGCCCAGGACATCCCCTCGACCAAGGTTCGCAGGGTGGCGTCGCCGATCAACACGCCCCCGGCCAACAGGTCCGCCTCCGGCGCCACGCCGATAGAAACGCCGCTTTCGGTTTTGCCCCCCGCGATCGTACCGCAGACGTGGGTTCCGTGCTGTCCACCGTCAAAGGACGGTTGGGCTTCGATCCGCCGCCCCAGGGGATCGATAACCGCAAATCCCTTCACCCGGCCTTTGAGTGCCGGATGGTCGCCGTGAACCCCCGTATCCAAGACGGCGACGGTCGCCCCCTTCCCCTTGGTGTGTTCCCACAGTTTGGGAATTTCCAACACTTCCAAGCCCCAAGTCAGTTTGTTCTTTTGTTCCCGGGTCTGCAATTGTGCGTAATCGATCGCTCGGGGTTCGATCAGTTTGATCCTTTGGTTGGGGAGAACCGCCACCACCCCGGGCTGTTCCGCCAACGCCGGCAGGCTGTCGCGGGTGACTTCCACGCTGGCCAGGGGCAAGGCGCCCGAACCGATCGCCGAAACGTTGAAAGACTGGCCGACGGCACTTTTGTAGCTGGCTGCCAGTTGGCCGACAGCCGCCTGGTGACTTTGGGCAGCCTGATTCAAGGCTTCCAAACGTTGCTGGCCGCCCCGGGTCAAATTCGCGGCCGGGGCCTGTCCTTGGTAAATGACGATCGCATCCTGTTTGCTGTCCGGGTCGGTTCCGCTGAAAAAGGGGATAAAGGCGGGCGAGATTTGCTTGTTGATGTTCATGACTGTCCTCTGATTTGCTCCGTCTTCTCGGGGAATGATGGGGATCTCCAGCCCAGTTTACTGACTGTCGGACACTCGGGGTAAAGGGTTGTATCCTCTCCGGGTTGAGAGTCCTCAATGAGGGGGGGGAAATGGATAATTGATAATTGACAATTAACTTTCCACTGTTCCTTCCCCGGAGGCGGACGATCTTTTATCCGGGTTGACAGTCCTCCTTTTCGCCACAGGTGCGATCGCTTCCGGGCAAATTATTGGGGTTTCGGGTATTTTCAGAAACCGGGTTTTTATAGGAGGCAACAGGCAACAGGCAATAGGCAACAGGTAACAGGTAATAGGTAACAGGTAA
>JBNGCR010000098.1:5081-18907 GCA_050045915.1 Limnospira sp. | reverse complement strand
TCCAGCTTTGGATTACTTAAGAATCTGCGTGGTTTTAACCCGCAGAGTATCAAAATTAAGGTCTATAATTGGGACTCATATCAAATCCGTTTGTTTGACTGCCCCCCGGTGAAGTTCGGGAGGCGATCGCTCTCAAGTCAAGCCCGGTTCGGGCCGGTTCTAAATCACCTTGTCGGTCATTCGCTGCCGGTCAAGGATCGCAAAAGCGGCGTCAAAATCGTCGGCGGTAATTCGGATCGCGGCCGGGTCGTCCACCCCTTGAGAGCGATGGCGGCGGATGGCCTCCACTGCGGCCCGATCGCCGAGCAATGCCAGACTCGCTCCGTTCCAACCCTCGGTGCGATCGGCCCACTCACCCAAATCGACATTTTCTAACGGACGTCCCTGGTTGTGGACCTGCAAAATTGCCAGCCGACTGGCCGCATCGGGCCGGTCGATCAAGAGCTGCAAATCCAACCGTCCGGCCCGCAACAGAGCCGGATCCAGGGCATCCCGCCGGTTGGTGGCGGCAACGACGATAATCTCGGCCCCGACTTGTACGCCATCCAACTCCGAGAGCAACTGGCCGACGACGCGATCGCTCACCCCCGAATCCCCGCCGTAACTGCCGCGAGCCGGTGCCAAGGTATCGATTTCGTCGATAAACACCACGCAGGGTGCCGCCTGTCTCGCCTTGGCGAACAATTCCCGGATCGCCTGTTCGCTGGCGCCGACCCACTTACTCAACAACTCCGGACCGTTGATGCCGATAAAATTCGCCCGTCCTTGGGAGGCGATCGCTTTTGCCAGCAGGGTTTTGCCCGTCCCCGGCGGACCCCAGAGCAAAATCCCTTTGGGTGGGGTCGCCTTGGCTTGCCGATACAGTTCCGGATTCAACAGAGCCCCCTCCACTGACTCCTGGAGAATTTGTTTGACCGCCTCGAGTCCGCCGATATCGGACCAGTTCACCTCCGGCGTCTCGACCTCCACGGACCGCAACACCGCCGGCTTGACTTCTTGGAGGGCTCGCAGAAAATCCGACTGTTCCACCGTCAGGATCTCGGGAATTTGGGCATCAATGTGGGGCACTTGTCGCCGCAGGGCACTGTAGGCCGCTTTTTGGCAGATCGCTTTCAAGTCCGCCCCCACGAACCCCACGGCCAGATCGGCGATCGCACCGAGATCGACTTGCCCATCGAGAGGCATAGCCGCGGTGAGAATTTGCAAAATTTCCAGACGTCCCTGGCGATCGGGGACTCCGAAGACAACTTCCCGGTCGAACCGCCCCGGCCGTCGCAGAGCCGGATCGACAGCATCCGGGCGGTTGGTGGCTGCCAGGAGGATGACGCCTTCGGTTCGGGCGAACCCGTCCATCAAACTCAGGAGTTGGGCGACGAGGCGCTTTTCGACTTCCCCTTCGACTTGGGAGCGATCGGGGGCGATGCTATCGATTTCATCAATAAAAATAATACAAGGTGCATTTTTGGCGGCTTTCTCGAAAATTCCCCGCAGTTTTTGTTCGGCTTCCCCGTAATATTTGCTCATCACTTCGGGTCCGGCTAGGGCGATATAGTTGGCGTCGAGTTCCCGGGCGATCGCTTTTGCCGTCAGCGTTTTACCCGTGCCGGGGGGGCCGACCAACAACACCCCCTTGGTCGGTTCCAATCCCAGTTTTGCCAACAAATCGGGTCTTTTTAAGGGAATGGCGATCAATTCCTTCAATTCTGTCACCACCTCCGCCAGACCCCCCACATCTTTGAGAGAGGGGACGCTTTCTGTCTGAGGGGGGACGACTTGTGCCCCGGAATCGGTTGACTCGCCGGGATTGCCGGGGGGTGGCGTTTTAATATTACTGCTCCCCACGTCGCCGGTACGGGGAATATTGCCGGTGCGGGGAATATTGCTCACCGATCGCGTTCGATATTGAATATCGGCGGCTACTTCTCCTTTTTCGATCTTGTCCTCCAAGGTTTTTGCCAATTCAAGGAGGTCTTGAAAATTTTTAAATAGGTCGTTCATTTTAATGGGGAGTAGGGAATAGGGAGTAGGGAATAGGGAGTGGGGAGTAGGGAATCGGAAACTTTTGACTTTACAGAGGCGTTCCCTCCACGCAGGCATCGTCGAGACAGGCGCCGTCCCACTGCGTCCCTTCGACGATCGCGCAGAGGAGGTTGGCCCGTTCCAAATTGGTGCCGCGCAACACGGCGCCGCTCAAATCCGCCTCTTCCAAATCCGCCGAGGCGAGGTCGGCCCCTGACAGGTTGGCATTTCGGAAGTCGCAGGACTGCAAGATCGCCTGGGACAGGTTCACCCCCCGCAAATCGGCGCCTTGGAAATTGACGCCGCTCAAATCCAAATTGCCCAGGGCTGTCCCGGTCAGAAAGGCTCCGGCGAAGCTGGCTTCCCGCAGATCCGCATCCAGCAGGGTCGCCCCCCGTAGGTCGGCGTTGCGACAGTCCGCCCCCACCAGGTTGGCTCCACTCAGGTCGGCGCCCCGAAGGTTGGCCCGCAGGGTCGCCCGTTGCAAATTGGCCCCGGCCAGGTTCGTCCCCGTCAGGTTGGCCTGGGAGAGGTCGGCTTCCCGGAGATCGGCGCCGGACAAATCCAGACCCGCCAAATTGGCGCGGGCGAGGTCTTTGATTTTGCCGGCTCGAATGGCGTCGCGGTCGATGGGTGTGGGTTGATTCATGGCGGAATGGCTTGGGGTTGACTGGGGCAGTTGGGGGGGGCGATCGGGTCTAAGGGTGGGGTGTCAATGGGGAGGGTTGGCTGTTGGAAGTCGGTATTTCTTCGAGCCACACGCTCGGCAGTTGGGTGGGTTTGTCGGGCAGTTGCATCAACCCCACCTCCGTCAACCGAACCACCGTTCCGAGGGCTTCGACCAGGGCGGGGTCGAAGCGGGTGCCGCTGTGTTCCCGACAGGCGTTGAAGGCTTCCGTCAGGTTCAGGGCACTGCGGCTGCCTCGGGGTTGGGTCAGCTCTTGGAAATAGGCGACCAGGCCGAGAATCCGGGCTTTGATGTTGATTTCCTCCCCCTGCTGGCCGGAGGGGACGCCGGTTCCGTCCCAATGTTCCAGGTGGTGGGCGACGACTTCGCGGATGATGCCCAATTCGGGCATCGACTCCAACAGCCGGGCGCCGATGGAGGCCCGATCGCGCCAAAACTTCTGGGTCGCTTCGTCCATTTCTGGGGGGGTGTGTAAAAACACCTCTTGGGGGGCGGACGCCAAACCGATGCGGTGCAGCAGGCCCGCCAACCGCAGGCGCCGCAGTTTGACGGTGGGGAGGTCGAGGATTTGACCGAGGGTTTCGCACAGGGCGGCCACTTGCAGGGAGGCACAGGGGTTGAAGGGGTCGCGCTCGTCCACCCGCTGGGCCATCCGCAGGAAGGCTTGGAGTTTGTTGGCGCTGATATTGCGGCTGACCCGTTTGGCTTTTCCTTCGAGTTCCCAGAGTTCCCGGGTTTGGCGGTTGACGGCGATCAGTTCCTGTTGGGAGGATTGCAGGTAGGTGACGATGCGGGAAACGACGCCGCTGAGGTCGGGGACCGTCTGGGTGGGGGTGGCGACGATGGTTTGATATTGATCGAGGAGGCGATCGCTCAGTTCGGGGTCGTAGGGGCGGAAGCGATCAATCAAAATTTCGGTAGACTTGCATACCAGGGCGCGATCGAAGGTCCACAGCCCGTAGAATTTGCGCTCGCTATCGACTGAGGGCTTTCCGTGGGGCCTGTATTCGTCCTCTGAGAGTTCGTGGCACAGCACCATTGCGGTGTAGCTGGGGGCGACGATGACTAGGTTCCACTCCATCACCAAACTGTCGGATTCTTTTAGGTGGATGAGGGATACGTTGTCGAGTTGCCCCGTCCGGTGGCTGGCAAACCCGCTGTCCGGTACGGCGCTGATGGCGACGTGACTGGAGCGACCGGCGATATCGAGGTAGCGATCGGCTTCTTGAAGATACCACTTTCCCTGTTGAAACGTCACCAGGACGAGGGGTCGCTCTTGGGGAGCTTCGCCAGTTTGCAAAATGTGGTCTTCGAGGGCGTGGCAGAGGGCTACCAGGGTATTTTTGAAGTAGACCCCGAAGCTCGAAGGCAGTTGGCCGTCGGGCGAAGAGGCTTTGAGCTGGTTGAGTGTGGATTCTGGATTCATGGCAAACTGGCGATCCCGGCTATTCACTTAAATATTAACTGGAATCGATCGCCGCGCAAACCCGATCCTCGACGGGCGAGAGGTTGCCCGCTACATGACCTGGGAAATTTGATCGATGACCCGAATTCGACCCCGACGCAAAAAATATAACAGTCGGTCAATGGTGGATCGTTCTTCTAAATCGAGAGAATCGTCCAAAATTGCCGCCATCAGGGCGTAGCAATCCGCTTTTGTCAAGCATTGGGTATCGGCGACGGAAACCGCGATTTCGGACAGGGCACCGGGTAGGAGTTTGATAGAGGGCATGGCAGGAGTTCAGGTGAATTTAACGGATTCAAATTCGGTCAGTTCCATTCAATGCACCCGCAAATGCTCGGAGTTACACCCCGACTCGCCCGCAAAAGCTTTGTTTGGGCGGGCGTTTCGGGTGTTGGGTCGAGCGACGATACTTGTGTCAGTATATATAACACCTGATTATATTGCAAAGAAATGTTAATGGTCCGGGAAGTTTTGTAAAATTTTGATGTCGAATTGGCGATCGCGCTTTACATAAGTCCGAATTTTGTAAAGAAATCTTTATAATTCGGGCGATCGGGGCGGGGCTGTTGCATTCTCGGTTAAAAATTGTCGGGGGTCTGTTCCGGTCTGAACTGTTAATCAACTCTTCGCGCGGCGGTATATTGTAGACCAATTGCCTCCAAAATTCCGGTATTGATCGTAAAAATTAACATCCCATTCGTGACATTGTAACCCCCATTTCTCAAAAGATCCGGATCGATCCGCAAAATCACTCAAAATGATGATATAGCAGTCTGAAATACTGGGCAAAACGCCTTTGAAGATTCAACTTTTTACCCGATTCTAATAAAATTTCGACTATGACAGAGACTCAACCCGCATTTGCCGACATCGCCGAACATTGGGCCTATCCCTTCATCCGACGCCTCCAACTTCGGGGGGTCATCGGTGGATTTACCGACGGCACATTTCGCCCCGGACAGACCATGACCCGGGCCGAGTTCGCCGCCATTCTCAACGCCGCCTTTCCCTTGGTTCCCGGGCGGGATTACGTCCCGTTTTCGGACGTTTCCCCGGACTTTTGGGCGGCGGACGCCATCCGCAACGCCTTTGAAAGCCGATTTATTTCCGGCTTCCCGGAAGGGGATTTTCGTCCCGGCGAAAACATTTCCCGGCTGCACGTTTTATTATCCTTGGTGTCTGGCTTGCAAATTCCGGCGGGGGAGTCCCTGTCTCTGAGGGCGATTTACAATGACGGGGTGGACATTCCAGATTATGCTAAATCCGCGATCGCGACGGCAACCCGAAACCGCCTGGTGGTGAACGCCCCCAGCATTGACGTTTTCAACCCGAACCGCCTCGCCACCCGTGGGGAAGTCGCCGCCTTCATTTATCAGGCGTTGGCGTATCTGGAAAAAAGCGATCGCCTCACCTCCCCTTACATTGTCGAACTCGCCACCCCCGGAACGATCCGGCGGGGTACCCACCTCTCGGTTAACGGGCGAACTTGGCGGGCGGCTTGGGGGCAGTGGAGTTCGGGAATTTCCACCTATACGGGTGTGGGTGAAAAGGGGGCGATGTTGGTTTTGGGGATGGATTTAATCAGTTCCGATGCTACTCATTTGCAGTCCGTTAAATGGTTTTCAACTCCCCTGAAACCCTACCGCGTCAAGACTGAATTTGACGGCGAATATCGCTATTTGAATTTGGACGATATCGCGGCGGATGCGAATTGGGAAATGGTCGTCGATGACACAACTCTGCGGATTTTTTCGATTCCCGCCGATGTCGAAGCGATCGCCTTTGAAGAAGATGGCAATATTTCCCGGGTTGAAATTGTACTGAGTCGGGCGACTCCGTGGGAACTGTACGAACGGAGTGGCGAGTGGGAAATCGTGGCGGATGCGATCGCATCTCAATCCCTCGCCGATCGCTTTCCGGAGACTCCGCCGGAACCCACGACCCCCGACGACGAAGAACAACAAAACGAGGGAGAAACAACGGCAAGTTCGGACAAACCCTCGCGCCCCGTCGTCCGCATTTCGGACACCCAAACCGTGATTCGGGGGACTCTGCCGGACGGCTATCGGGTGGCGACAAAAACGCGAAATACTCCCGATCGCATCATCGTGGAATTGCGCCGCGATGCGTTGGCGGAACGGGACATCCGCTGGACTCCGGGGCTGCACTGGCGGCAGCAATATTTGACGTTGGAGGGCGATCGCTTTCCGGCGGTTTGGCTGACGGTGCGCCCGAATTCCGGTTTGATTCTGCGCCCGATTTGGACGGATAAAACCCGGATGAAGGGGACGGATTCGCTGTCGGAGATCGCCAAAAATTGGGAAAGTATGGCGGCGATCAACGGGGGATATTTTAACCGGAATAATTGGTTGCCGTTGGGGGCGATCCGCCGGGATAGAAAGTGGTATTCCGGGCCGATTTTGAACCGGGGCGCGATCGCCTGGGATGATGCCGGACGGGTGAAGATGGCGAGGTTGAAATTGGTGGAAACCGTCGCCACTTCCGAGGGACGACAGTTCGATGTGGACTTGTTGAATACGGGTTATGTGAAGGCGGGAATTGCCCGGTATACGCCGGAGTGGGGGGTTGATTATACGCCCCTGACTTTGAATGAAATTCTGATAGTTGTAGAAGGCGATCGCGTCGTCCGACAGATCGAAGCGACGGACGATAAAACCCCGTTTTCAATTCCCCAAAACGGCTATTTGTTGACGTTGCGATCGTTCCGCAGTGCGTTGGGGGCGTTTGCCGTGGGTTCTCGGGTGACGGTGACACCGGCGACGACTCCATCGGATTTCAACGATTTTCCTAATATTTTGGGGGCGGGTCCTTTGCTGGTGCAAAATAATCGGATTGTTTTGGATGCGGAAGCGGAGGGGTTTAATTATTGGTTTGGGAAACAGTTGGCGATCCGGAGTGCGATCGGGTTTATGTCTTCCGGAGAATTGGCGATCGTCACGGTTCACAATCGCGTCGGGGGGGCGGGTCCCGATCTGACGGAAATGGCACAGTTAATGCAGCAATTGGGGGCGATCGACGCCCTGAATTTGGACGGCGGCAGTTCCACCAGTTTGGTACTCGGCGGACACTGGCTAAACCGGACGCCGGACACCGCGGCGAGGGTTCACAACGGGTTGGGGATCTTCGTCGATTCTTGAGGTTTGGGATGCGATCGCTTATCGTGATTTGGGATGGGCGATCGCTTGCGTTATACTATATATAGCAGTGTGCAACCCGTTGTAAAATTTTCTAGCCCCCAAACCCCCAATACTGGGGACTTTGACCGGATCGAATTTTCACGAGTCATTTCACACTGCTATATGGTGAATCAATCTTAATTAAAAGATAATTATGCTCAAAACATTTAAGGCTTGGTTAAACGGCAACCATTTGGAGTGGATCGGCGATCAGCCTGACTTGGAAGGAAAAATGATCCAAGTTCATGTCACATTGATTGGCGATCGAGCAGTGACAGGCTCGAAAACACGCGGATATAAAATGGCTGAAATCCTAGAAAAGCTTGCCACCATTCAAGTTTTGGATGATGTCGATCCGACGTTGTGGCAACAAGAAATTCGGCAAGATCGTTCATTGCCAGAGCGATAAAATATGCTTCTTGATAGCAACATCATTATTTACTCTGCGATGCCTCAATATTCTCAATTAAGAGAATTTATCGCCGAGTTTTCGCCATCAGTATCGGCTCTCAGTTATCTTGAAGTTTTGGGCTATTACAAATTGACTGAACAACAACTTCAGTATTTTGAAGAGTTTTTTGAGGTTGCCGAAGTTTTGCCGATTTCGCAGAATGTGTTAATTCAAGCAGTTGCCCTGCGACAACAAAAACGAATGACGTTGGGAGATTCGATTATCGGGGCTACTGCATTGATCTACGAGTTAACATTAATTACCAGAAATGTCGATGATTTTCGGTGGATTTCCGATCTCAATCTACTCAATCCGTTTGACCAAAATATAGAGTAATCATCCGGCAACAGTCCGGATCAATAAAGATGTCATAAATTACCATTAATTTGCCTGAACAAAGTTTGACAGCACTCAATTTAACACCCGAACAAATGGACACGAAATTGCGTTTGGCAGCCGCGATTAAATTTTACGAATTGGGGCGTTTGTCATCAAAAGTTCGTAGTATTCGCTTTAGCGAATGCGATCGAGCTTGATGATCGCATGGGTATCCAACAGATAGCGATCTGAGGGAAGCGATCGCATGAGTTAAAATAATTCAAGTCTCCGATCGCCCATTTCCCGGCATCCCTGCCAACTTTTAGCGGACCCATCTTGATATGACGCCAAGTGAGTTGAACCACTGCTACAGGGTACTCGAACTGCAACCCGGTGCTTCCCTGGAGGTTGTAGATCGAGCTTACAAGGATTTGGCTTTTATCTGGCATCCTGATCGCATCCCGGAAGATAACCAGCGGTTGCGGCAGTTGGCGGAAGAAAAGCTCAAGGAAATTAACCAAGCCAGAGATAAGCTGCGATCGCTGTTGCGAAAAAATCAATCCAAGCCAAAAACCGCCCAAACCCCTTCCAAACCCAGACCTCAGCCCCAGTACGCCACGGCCCAACGTCAGACGGGGGCGAGTGCATCCTATCATTATCGCCAAAAACCGCCCCACCGCCCGCCGCGACAGGAGTATCAACCGCCGCCGAAGCAGCCCTATCAACCCTATCAGCGTCCGTCCTATTCCGATTTGAGCAATGCCGACTTTCGGGGGGCGAATTTCAAGGAGCGGGACCTGTCGGGGCGAAATTTGAGCGGGGCGGATCTGAGTTACGCGGATCTGACGGACAGTTTCCTCCACGGTGTCAATTTGAGCGGCGCCTGTCTGTACCGGGCGAACCTGTTTCGGGCTAATTTTTTGCGGGCAGATCTCAGTTATGCGAACCTCCAGGAAGCCAATTTAATCGGGGCGGATTTGAGCGGGGCGGACCTGCGGGGGGCGAATCTGACGGGGGCGAAAGTCGGAACGGGCGATCGCATCATGGTAAAGTTGACGGGGGCGAATTTGGCGGGGGCGATCTTGCCGGACGGTTCGATCAATCCCAATTGATAGGAGGGTAAAAAGTAAGGAAAATTATCAATTATCAATTGTCAATTATCAATTAACAAAATGTCCCTCGATTCGATTTTTGACCTGGAATTTGTGTCCGTTTGGAAAGCCGTCCGCCTGGTGGCGACGGATGTGGATGGGACTCTCACCCGCGACGGGAAGTTTACCCCCGATTTGCTGGCGGCGTTCCGGCAACTGGCGGATGCGGGGGTGCGGGTGGTGTTGATTACGGGGCGATCGGCGGGTTGGGTGCAGGGGTTGCACCACTATTTCCCGGTGGCGGGGGCGATCGCGGAAAATGGCGGGATATTTTATTCTGGAAAACGGGACGATCCGGAGTTATTAACAATAGTAGATAATCTCGCCGAACACCGGCGAAAACTGTCCGGACAGTTTGAACTCCTCAAAGCTGAGTTTCCCGATTTGCAAGAGTCCACGGACAACCGCTTCCGGATCACGGACTGGACGTTTGATGTGGCTGGGTTGGGGCGATCGCAGTTGGAAATGTTGGCGAATTTGTGCGATCGCGGCGGCTGGGGATTCACTTACAGTACCGTTCAATGTCACATTAAACCGCCGTTTCAGGATAAGGCGACGGGGTTGCGACGGGTGCTTTCTCGCTATTTTTCGGACTTGGAAATTGGACAGGTTGTCACCGTCGGCGACTCCCCCAACGACGAGTCTTTATTTGATGGGAATCAGTTTCCTCATTCGGTGGGAGTGGCTAATATTTTGGATTATTGCGATCGCCTACAATATCAACCGGCTTATGTGACATCAAAGGCGGAAGTTGAGGGGTTTTGTGAGTTGGCGGAATTGTTGGGTAATTTTTACCACTCCAGGCACGGAGGACACGGAGGATTGATTTTTTAAAAAATTGGGCTCGAAAAAAATTTCGCCGAAGGGTTGACAGGGTAGCGGCAATTCCGATAAGATATTGACATCATTCTCCATAATGGGAGTGGATGTCGAAATAAAAAAAATGCAACTATTCCCATTATCTAAAAAGTTTATCGCAAAGTCAATGGGAAGTCAAGGGGTTGGGAAAAAAAAGGCCGGTTTGGCAACAAAATTTAACATTTTTTTTCCGAACCGCGATCGCCGTCAATGGGAAGCGGACTGTTCCAGACAGCCGCAGGCTTCCTGCAAATAGCGATACCAGGCATCCATCCCCTCCCCGGTGCGTGCAGAAACTTCCAATATTTTCGCCGAGGGTACGATGCGGCGGATATTTTCGGTGGCGGCATTGCGATCAAATCCCACCACCTCGGCGATATCGATTTTGTTGATAATCGCCACGTCGGCGGTTTTGAACAGGGTGGGATATTTGAGGGGTTTGTCTTCGCCTTCGGTGACGGACAGGAGTGCGACGCGGATATTTTCGCCGAGATCGTAGGCTGCCGGACAGACCAGGTTGCCGACATTTTCGATAAACAATAATTTCAGGTCGTCGAGGTTGATTTGAGTCAACGCCTGGGATACCATGTCGGCTTCGAGGTGACAGATGCTGCCGGTGGTAATTTGGACGACTTCCATTCCCGATCGCCGCAGCCGTTTGGCGTCGTTGTCGGTTTCGAGATCTCCGACGATGACGGCACTTTTGAGGCGATCGCCGAGATCCGTCAGGGTTTTTTCAATTAAAGCGGTTTTTCCGGAACCGGGGGAGGAGAGGACGTTCAACACGAATAATTGTTTCGCCAAAAAGAAGCCGCGATTTCGTTCGGCGAGTCGGTCATTTTTGGAGAGGATGGCGGCGTGCACGTCGAGGGTTTGATGGGTGTGGGAATGGTCGTGGTGATGGTCGGGGTTGTGATGGTGTTCGTGTCCGTCTTCGTGGCTGTGGATGTGGACGGTTCCGGGTGTGACAGAACAACCGCAATTGGTACACATAGTTACGAAACCTCCAACGATGTCAATTCTAATTCTTTTCCTTGGCGGATGTCGAGGCTGAGTTCGCCGCACTCGGGACATTCGTAGAACCAAGTTTCCGGTTCAAACTCTTGCCGACAGTGGCGGCAGTGGCAGCGGACGGGGATGGATTCGATCTCGAAGTTGGCGTTTTCGGCGATCGTTCCTTCCGTCACCACGTCGAAGGCGAATTTCAGCGCTTCGGGGACGACGCCGGACTGGGCACCCACCCGCATTTTAATCTGATGAATCTGGCGGGCGCCTTTTTCTTTAGCTTGTTCTAATGCGATCGCCAGGGTCTGTTCCATAATGCCGACTTCGTGCATCGCGGTTCCTCTGAATGGTGGGAGTCGGGAGTCGGGAAAATTAAGGGAGTCGGGAGTCGGGAGTCGGGAGTCGGGGAAAATTGTTGATCTCCGTTTCCTTGTCGATTAACTTGTGGTTTTCTCCCTCCTGTCTGTTGCCATCGGCATGACGTTCTAATTGTCGAGAATCATACTATATATATGTACGATTTCAGAGAACGGGTGGATTGAGCGATCGCTTTTGAGACAGATGCCAGAATCTCGGGATTTGGCGGAAAGATATCGTCTTTTACGATAACGATATTTTCCCCACCTCCTCAGCCAACTTTCGAGAATCATACTATTGAACCGATACACCTTAAACGGTGGGTTACGGCGGATTGCTAGATTGCCATCACAGCCTGGGTTTTCGCCGCCTAACCCACCCTACGCTAAAGCACAATTTTAGCCGTGTCGGTCTACTATATATATGTACGATTTCAGAGAACGGGTGGATTGAGCGATCGCTTTCGAGAGAGAGATTGAGAACCATCGTGATTTGGCGAAAAGATATCGTCTTTTACGATAACGATATTTTCCCCACCTCCCCAGTCAACTTTCGATCAACCGTTCGATCTGTTTGAGAGCGTCTTCGACTCCCTTTTCTCCGGTTGGGGAGAGACGATCGCACATCTCGAAATTCTCGCCGGGAACGGCCACCAGCCAAGCGGGGGGGACGTTTCCGTAGAGACGTTTCGCCAATGATAGCAGCGATCGCGGGTTGATGGCGTGTCCGAGATTGACAGCCGTTCCGGATGCGTCGGGTTCGATGGCGGACACCTCCACCGCCTCCCCGTCCAGGCGGGCATCGACGAAAATCACGCTGTCAGCGTGGGTCAATTCTTCGGCGAGTTCAGGGGTCAACTGGTGTACCGGACGCGATCGCAGGTTCGGTTTTTCCCAGCGTTCCACGCGCTCGGCCACTTCCTGCCCAATCCCATCATCCCCCCGCAGGGTGTTCCCGTATCCGATAATTAAGAAAGACTTCAGATTTGTCATGGGTGAGGCCCCAATTCCAGGATTCGATTAATACACACATTGAACCAAAACTCGGTCAAAATGCCGCGATCGCAAGTCGGAATTTTGGATAAAGAAATAAACCGCGAGGGAGATATTGTCGGGATGCTCGAATTCCAGGAGCAAACGTTCGACTTCCCGACCTTTTGCCGCCGCCTCTTCCGCCATCCCGCCGAGCACCAGGTCGTCCACCTCGCCGCGCGGACAGGGATAGCCCCCCAATTTGTTCACCGGCGGCGGTGAGGTCTTGTCGTAATGTTCAACCAACATCCAGTCGTACCAATTATCGACGAATTCGCGATCGAATCGTTCTTTCAATTGGTCGAGGAATTCTTGGCTGTGCGTCTGCCAAAAGGGAGCATCTTCCACCGCAAAACTCAGAGGGCGAATTTTCTCCGCAAATGAGGGTCTGCCGATTTTGATAAAACTGAAATCCTGCAATAACTCATCGTCGGCGATATCGGTTTCCGGGAAATACAAGACCCGATGCTTGTCGTCCTGGAAAGAAAAGGCGGGGTCGGGGTAAATGTAAAACTGCAATAGTCCGCGATCGGGACAGTCGAAGTTCGGGATGATGGGAACTTCCGCGCAGTCGATCTGAGCCAGCAAAACCAGGGGGATTCCCGACTCGTCTCTGGGATAATCCGCCGATTTCGGAAAGTAAGGCAGACCGCCCATTTTGCTCGATCGCCGGGGCAGGCGATCGTCTTGGGGGTGCTTCACCCGCAGGCGCGGTTCGCCGGCATCGACGCGAATGAAGGGTTCCGACGGACTGGCGATCAAAAAGGGTCGGAGGGCGTCAAATTCGGGGGGGAGTTCTAACAAGAAGTCTCGGATAGACATCGCCTCAAATTAGAGTCTTTTTCGCGATTCAGAATGATCGTATTGTCGTCGGGGACCATCGGTCAATGCATAAATCGTCCGATTTGTCAAGATACCCTTTCGAGCCGTCCCGAAAATTGGTGCGTCGAGAGAAGCGGATTGGTCGGGAAAATTGCGGGATTGTGACGATATCATCGGGGTTGCAGCCTTCATTTTTGCCGACAGACACAATAACCCCTTGGGTGCCGTTTCCTGTAGTGTACCAGAACCCCCATTCTGCCGTCAACTGTTTGAGAGAAATTATCAATAATTTTGCAACAAATCGTAATAAAGTTTTCAAAATCCAATAAAAAACTCAAAAATTATTAAAAAAACTTATAAATAAATCACCGGGATACTCAGGACGTGGAAAAACTCTGAAACGGATAAGTGAGGTTATTTTGCCTATTCCCTATTCCCTATTCCCTATTCCCTATTCCCTATTC
>JBNGCR010000098.1:0-4981 GCA_050045915.1 Limnospira sp. | reverse complement strand
CTATTCCCTATTCCCTATTCCCTATTCCCTCCGATCAACAGTATTCGACGGTAACTTCTTTTTGCTTTTCTTTGAGCAAATTGACCAGATCTTCGATCAAACTGCGGCGGATGGAGATATTTTTGGGAAGCAGGGGGTTTTGATAGAATTCGTTAATTTGCTGTCCCACCAGAAAGAAAATCGAGTCTGCTTCCAAAATTTCCCTCGCCAGCAATGCCGCACCGTTGTTGTCCGAGGGGAGGCGGGTGATGTCGCAGTTGCATTTTCTGAGGACTTCCGTGGCTTTAGAAATGGTGAGAATGCCTTCGGTGACGAGGTTGATTTCGCTCAATTTTCCGATGGGGGGCAGATCTTTCCGCATGGTGGAGATATCCATTTCGATGGTTTCTCCCATGTAGTTCGCCACCAGGTTTCCGGTGGTGCCGCCGCAGATGACTTTTCTACCTTTAAAACTCAACAGCCGTTCGGCGTAGATTTCATCCTGGGTGACGTCGAGGGGGGGGCCGGTGAAGATCATGACGGGGTTTCGCTTGCGGACGTAGACGCCGACGAAGGTGGCGTCGTCGCCGATTTTATCGCGGTAGAGCGATCGCGTTTCGGACATCACCTGTTCGATGATGGTGCGGGAGTTGGTCGCCTGGTTCATGAACACTTTTTCCATGTACTTGGCGATATTATCCCACCCCCAGCCGAAATTCATGGTATCCCCCAATCCCGCGTAAAGAACCCCGTCGCTGATGGCGCCGAGAAAGTCTCCCCGTTCCAGCTTCCCTGCGGAGGAGATAATTTTTTTGCCCTGAATTTTTTCCGTTTTCGTCTCCAGTTCGATCACCCGGCCTTTGTTAAAATAAAAGACGGGGGGGTTGTCGAAGTTGATGACTTTAAATTGATTCGTCTTGTGGTTGATTTGGATGATGGTAAATGTGGCGTAGGCGATTTTCCGAACCTGACAGATCGGCAGGGTTCCGATAACGGTTTTGATCACCTCTTCGAGGGGGACATCGGCGTTGAGCATGGTGATCAAAATTTCCGTCGTCAGGGTGGCGAGGATGTTGGCTTTAACGCCGCTTCCCAGGCCGTCGGAGAGGACGATGGTGCTTTTGGCTTCGGTTTTGGTGAATTTGACTTGGTCGCCGCAGAGTTCTTCGCCTTTTTTGTTGAGGCTGCGATCGAAAATGTCGAAAAAGTTATCTTGATCCATGGGTTGACTGGATGGAGAATGGAACCACAGAGACACAGAGGACACGGAGGGAAGAGGGGTGCTATTGGTTGATCATTTGGAGGATTTTTAAGAGGCTGATTTTGGTTTCGGCGGTGGTTTCTCCGAGTAAGCCGGCGATTTCTTGGGCGACTTTCATTTGGTTGTCAACGACTTCGTTGACTTTTTTTACGGTTTCTTCTTTGATGTCTGAAATCGCTTTTTTTCGCTCCATTTCGGAGGTAATATCAGTCATGATGCAGGCGATGATGTTTTCGTCTCGGATGGGGAAAATGACTTCTTTGAGGTAGAGGTTGTGGTTGGCGTATTCGGTTTCGATGCCCTGCATCATCTCGTTTTTTTCCCATGCTTTTCGGAAGCGATCGAGGTTTCCCAGCAAGTCGAAGGCGGGGGTGCCGATGATGTCGGTGGCATCCACGTTGAAAAACTTGCAGAATGCGGGGTTGACGACTTTAATTTTCAGGTCGATATCGACGGCGATCAAGCCGTTGGGATCGTACTCCCACAGTAGTCGCCACAGGTGGGGATTTTCGGTGGTTTCTAACATCATGAATTTAAGGGTAAATTGCGTTCCTGAATCATCGGCAAAATTTCGCCGATGAATTTATCTTCGATGTTTTGGGGGCTGATGTTGATGAAGTGCTGATCTTTGTATTTCATGACGATACCGGAACTACAGGTTTCTAAGCAAAATGAGCCTTTTAATTCGACGTGATTTTCGAGTTTGTATTCTTTCATCAATTCCTGTAGTTTGGGCAGGACTTCGTAGACCCCCATCTGGTGGCAAGCTGAACCCATGCACAGGTACAAGTTTTCTTTTTCCATATCGATTCCTCTGACATCGGAAACCGGGTGTTTCAGAATTGTTTCCAATCGCTCAAAAACCCGGTTTCTTACCGGCTGTCTAATCCCGGTAGACTTCATCTACTATTGTGCCATCCCGTTTCAGCAGTTGGACGTGCAACGGCATCTGTCCGATCGCGTGGGTGGAGCAACTCAGGCAGGGGTCGAAACAGCGGATGCCGGCTTCAACTCGATTTAACATTCCCTCGGGAATTTCGTTGCCGTGGATGTAGTGTTTGGCGATTTGGGTGACGGTTTTGTTCATCGCCAAGTTATTCTGTCCGGTGGCGATGATCAAGTTGACTTTTTGAATCAAGCCGTTTTCGTTGACTTTGTAGTGGTGGAAGAGGGTGCCACGGGGGGCTTCGCTGACGCCGATCCCTTCTAAGTTGTTGATGCCGGCGTCGGCGCGGACGCGGGAGGAGGTGATGTCGGGGTCGTCCACCAGGGCTTCGATCGCTTCAATACAGGCTAAAATTTCCACCAACCGGGCGTAGTGGTAGAAGAAGGAGGAGGTGGCGATCCGTCCCCCGGCGCGATCGCGGAATTCTTGCAACTCCCGGTCGGCGTCGGGCGTCCCGATGCGATCGCACACGTTCAGCCTCGCCAGGGGTCCGACGCGATAAATACCGTCGGGATATCCGAGGGGTTTATAGTAGGGGAATTTCAGGTAGGACCAGTTTTCCACCGCCTCACCCAAATAGTCCTGGTAATTGTCCTCACTCAACCCGTCGGCGACGATGTTTCCGTCGCTATCGACAAATCGAATCTGACCGCCGTAGTGTTCCCAGTTGCCGTTGGGGGCGACCAAACTCATAAATAGAGAGGGAAACTGCCCGAATATATCGACTTCTTGGCTGAGGTCGCTATCGAGTAGGCGTTTAAACAGGGATAAAGCCGTTTCCGTGGTCTGCCGGGATTCCGGGAGGCGTTCTTTAATCCATTCTAAACCTTCCTGGGAAAGGGGCGATCGCACCCCACCGGGAACGGCCCAAGCGGCGTGAATTTTCCGGGCTCCCAACAGTTCAATCACGGTCTGTCCGAACTGCCGCAGGCGAATGCCGGCCCTCGCCAAATCGGGGTCGGAGGCGATCAATCCGAATACATTTCGCTTCGCCGGGTCGCTATCCCAACCCAGGAGAAAGTCGGGGCTGCTGAGGTGGAAAAAACTCAAAGCGTGGGATTGGGTCAACTGCGCCAAATTCATCATCCGGCGCAATTTTTCCCCGGCTGGTGGCACCTGGACGGCGAGAATTTTATCCCCGGTTTTCGCCGATGCCAATAGGTGACTGACCGGACAAATTCCGCAGATGCGGGCGGTAATTCCCGCCATTTCAAACATGGGTCGCCCTTCGCAGAATTTCTCGAAGCCGCGAAATTCGACGACGTGGAAGCGGGCATCTTCCACCTCCCCGGCATCGTCTAAAAATACCGAAATTTTGGCGTGACCCTCGATGCGGGTTACGGGGTCGATAACAACTGTTTTAGCCATGACTGGGAACTCACTCTCAACAGGATTAAAGATTGATAATTGACAATCAAAAATTTCACCACAGAGGCACAGAGGACACGGAGAATTTATGACTCATTAATTAATGAGAAAAAGTAGACCGTCAATTATCAATTGGGCTGACATTTAAGCAGACGGAAACTTTATCCGAACTTGATCATTTCTCGCCCTTCCATTTTGGGCTGCTTGCCTTCCACGAGGGGGGCGAGGGTGGCTTTGATGCGATCGGCCGGCGGGGGACATCCCGGCATGAACAGGTCGATATCAACCAGTTCATGAATAGGCCGGACGCGATCGAGCAGTTCGGGGACGATGCCCGGATCTTTGGGGATTTGGGGGGTGGTGTCGCCCAATTCCAAATAGCAGCGTTTGAGGACGGGTTCGGTACTGCCGAGCATATTTCGCATGGCGGGAACGTTGGCCGTGACGGCACAATCCCCGAAGGAAATGAGCATTTTGGTGCGTTCCCGAACCTGGAGAAGCAGTTCCAAATTGTCTTCGTTGGCGACGGCCCCTTCCACCAGGCAGACATCCACATTTTCGGGATAGTCTTTCAAGTCACTGCCGACGGGGGAATAAACCACGTCCACAAATTCGGATAAGTCGATCAGCCATTCGTCCAGGTCCAAAAACGACATATGGCAACCCGAGCATCCGGCCAGCCAAATGGTGGCAAATTTTATCTTGTCCATTCGTGTTTCTCCCGTGCATTAACGATAAACTCTAATTTGGCGCGATCGCGGGTCATTTCGGCGACGGTCGCCCCCTTGCGGAAAATCGAACCCGTCGGGCAGGCATCGACGCACTTGCCGCAGGAGGTGCAGGCGTCCACCGACCCCCAGGGCTGGTTCAACCCCGTCACCATCTTAGCCGCGGCGCCGCGGAAACCCACATCCCAGACGTGGGCGCCCTCGATTTCGTCGCAGACCCGCAGGCAGCGGGTGCAGAGGATGCAGCGGTTGTGGTCGATGCCGAATTGGGGGTGGGAAATATCGACTTCCCGTTCGGGGAAACGGTAGGTAAACCGGCTGTGGTCCATCCCCACTTCTACCGCCACATCTTGCAATTCGCAATTCTCGTTGGCGACGCAAACCGCACAGACGTGGTTGCCCTCCGCGAACAGCATCTCGACCACCATCTTGCGGTATTCTTTCAATTTGGGGCTGTTGGTGCACACGTCCATCCCCTCGGCGACGGCGGTGACGCAGGCGGGAAGCAGCTTGTTAATTCCGGCGATTTCCACCAGACACAACCGGCAGGCGCCGACGTCGGAAATCCCTTCCAAATGGCAGAGGGTGGGAATTCTCACCCCCGCTTCTTTGGCGGCGTCCAAAACGGTCGCTCCTTCTTCTATTGCAATGTCGTTTCCATCAATTTTTAAAGTGACAACGGACATAGAGTTCTCCTTG
>JBNGCR010000097.1:0-19153 GCA_050045915.1 Limnospira sp. | reverse complement strand
GCGAGACTTACAACAGTGGCGTTCGCTTTAAAACCCATCTCAAGCGAGGCTATGGTCGTTCTAACTGGATTCGTCATCAGGATTTATAGTTCAGTCGGGTGGGTTAGGCTCCGCCGTAATTTTTCGGAAAAACCCACAACTTTTCATCCGCGCCGTAACCCACCATTTCCTTTTTAATGCACAGTGACCGTGCTAAAAATGTAGGTTGAGTTGAATGATAGTGAAACCCAACCAATTAGACTGGTGTTGGGTTTCGTTCCTCAATCCAACTGACCGGAAAATAGCTGGATTCGTCATGAAGATTTATAGTAAACGGTAGAAGGTAAAAGAAAATGATTCGTATTGACGCCCGCGAACTCTATCAAGTTCTAGAACTGACCCCACCGGAGCAAAATATTCTCCTGGTGGGCAAGCATGGTATTGGCAAATCCGAAATGATTAGCTATTTCTACCGCGATCGCCGCAACCTGCCCGTCATCCCCTTCTTTTTGGGTCAAATGAGCGATCCGGGGGATTTGATTGGCTTGCTGCATAAGGATGAGAAAACCGGGCGATCGGTTTTTTTACCTCCCTACTGGTGGCCCGAACCCGATCGCCCGGTGGTGCTATTTCTGGACGAGCTGAACCGAGCCCGCCCTGAAATTTTGCAGGCGGTTCAAGACCTTGCCCTCAACAAAACTTTGGCTGGTAAACGCCTACCTCCTGGCAGTATTGTCATTGCTGCGGTGAATGCGGGGGAAGAATATCAACTGACGGAACTCGATCCGGCTCTGGTGTCGCGGTTCAATCTCTATGAGTTTGCGCCGACGGTGGAAGATTGGTTGCTCTGGGCTGCCGATCACGATATCGATTCGCGGGTGTTAACATTTATCCAACAGCATCCGGAATATCTTGATGGTGATAATCCCGATGCGGATGCGGCGATCGCCACCGCAGGCTTGATCAAAACTCCCGATCGCCGCGCTTGGGTCAAAGTTGCGGATTTTCTTCGCCATCATAAAGATCTGCAAGAAATTCACTTCAAACTGATTGCTGGTATGGTGGGGACTCGCGCCAGTCTCGCCTTTCGCCAAAGCCTCGCGAACCAACGGGGTCTGGAACCGGAGCAACTCCTGTTACAATATTCCAAGCATTCAAAACATCTAAAAGATCTGGAAATTCAGGATTTTGCTAGTTTGAATGAACGGGTTTTACTCTGGCTCAATACTGGGCATTGCCCCGAAAAAAAAGCGGATCATGCCCGCAAGAATCTGTTAAAATATCTCCAGTATCTCCAGAAAGCAAAACAACAGGAGGCGATCGCCCATTTTTCTTCCCTGATTCAGGGATCTAAATTTAGTGATGCTATGGGGTTTATTGCCGAATCGATGGATCTGATTGATTTCTTGTCAGAATATTTGGAGGCGATCGAAGTGTAAACCGCCCCCATTACCCATTCCTACTGTATGACGAGGAGACGAAAATGGTTCAACCTAAAAAAGAACTCCAAGTAAAAATGACTTACGACTTTACGGTTAAGATTCTTTCAGGTTCGTTAACAGGCCGTCAATTTACGGGCTTTTTTACCTACGACCCCTCAACCCTGCAAGGGGAAGGAGAAGAGACTATTCTGGCTGAGGAAGTTAAATTTAATTATTTGAGCCAATATACTCGTCAGAAGCAACACGCTCGCCTTGCGTTCAAAAATGGAACATTTCAGAGAATGATTTGGGTGGATGGGAAACAAACCGAACGATTTGGCTTTAATGCAGGGTTTAATCGATGGCAGTTTGGCCGTCCTAATGAGAATTTCATCAGACAAGGAAAAGACTATTTTGGCTATTTGAATCCTAGAACTTTTGTTGATGGGGCAGGAATTGTCAGCTACACATTACGAGAGCCAGTTTTGTCCAGCGATTCTCGTTCCGAGACGCTGCGCGATCGCAATTCTCCAAAATTACCCGAACAAATAGAAGAATTGGAAACGGTAACAGAAGCCACCAGTGGGGTTTTATTACGCTGTGATAAGATTTCAGGGAAATTGCGAATCCGGGTGATTTCTGAGGGATATAATCCAGAATTAAATGTGCAGTTTCCTCGCAGTTTGCGGGAAGAGGGGGTGACTTATGTAGTGGATGAGGTGGAATTGGTCAACGATCGCAAATTTTACCGTCCTTTGGGCAAAATTCGCCGCCTTGTGTTACCGAAAAAGCTGCCCCTAGTTAAAGCCACGGGATCTGAACAGGATTTAGAAACGACGATTGCCACTCTAACCACACCCCTATCGTTCGATAAATTTGTTGACTGGTATCCGGAAAATGCGACCTGTAAATACGAATTACACAATGGGGCGATCGTCAAAATACCTTTAGGAACTGGAGAACATTCTAGTGTTATTGGTTTTATGGCTGGCGAACTCCACTTTGAGATTCGGCGATCGCAATTACCTTATGCAATTCCGGGGGATTGCTTACTGAAACCGATCAATGACGAATCCGGCTACCAACCTGATATTATTGTTCTGAATAAAGCGCAACTAGCCGAGGAACCCCGTTGGCAGAAAGAATCGATTATTACGAAGGGAAATTCCGTGGGGCTGGCTATAGAGGTTGTCAGTACAAACTGGCAAGATGATTATCTGAGGAAAGTCGGGGAATACGAACTGATGGGGATATCCGAATACTGGATTGTGGATTATTTAGGTTTGGGCGGACGGCGGTTTATCGGCGATCCCAAACAACCGACTCTCTCTGTTTATCAACTGGTGGATGGGGAGTATCAGGTCAAGCTGTTTACCGGAAACGAGAGGATTGAATCTTTAGCTTTCCCGGAATTGCAACTGAGTGCCGCAGAGATTTTTGCCGCCAAAACTATAACAGACACATGAATTCGATCCCCCCCAGCCCCCCTTGAAAAGGGGGGAGAATCTGCTCCCCCCCAGCCCCCCTTGAAAAGCAGGGCCGTTTCATTCTCCCCGAAAAATGGCGGAGGGAGCGGAGGGAGCAGAGGGAGCGGAGGGAGCGGAGGAGGATTTTTCGGAATAAAAAGGTGTTTTTAACCGGAAAAAAACCTTGCTTCTGGCTCCCATCAACGGTTTTCCTCGTCGCCCTCGACAATTTTGAACCGAGAATGAAACAGCCCTGCCCTTGAAAAGGGGGGAGAATCCGGAAGTCCCCCTTATTAAGGGGGATTTAGGGGGATCATTTATAACTAGCAACTTGGGTTAAGTATATTAAATGCGATATGAAGATGAAACCGATCGCCCGTTACCGTATTGCTCGAATTGTGGAAAAGTGGCTACTTGTTGAACCCCTGTTACTGGCTGTTTGGACCAGTCACGCCTTAGTCTCCGAGCCGCGCATTCAAACCATTCGCGTTCAACGGGGGCGGATTGAGTACAATCCGAATTTTATCGCGCAGTTGAGCGATCGCCACCTGGAAGCCACCCTGCGCTTTGAAGCGCTACGGATTCTTCTTAAACACCCCTACAGTCGCCGCCAAGCGCACTCGGCGATTAGCTATACTGCCAGCAATTTAACGCTCCAGGAATATTTGCAAACCGAGTTGCCGTTTCCTCGGGCGCGGGATGTTTTTGGCGATCGCATTTATGACCAACAATTCTTTGAGTTCTACTATCACAAATTACTCGATCTAGTTCCCCCCTTTTTAAGGGGGGCTAGGGGGGATCAACAGTCCCCCAGTTCGGAGGGGGAAGCATCCGGCACACCGATGGCAGGGACGGGTACAGCCGAAGCGATGGAAGCGTCCGGACCCGCTCAATCTGACTCGTCTGATTCTGAATCTGAACCAACTTCAACCCCTGGTAATCGCCCCCCGGATCTCCTAGAAGTTTATACCGACGCCAATTTGAGCGGTGTGGAAAATACCGATCAGTGGGATCGAGATGAATTATTGAGCGATCGCCTGGATGACTTGGTGAAAATGGCTCAAGCTAATGACAGTTGGGGCAGCATTGGCGGCAAATTGCGGGAACAGATTTTGGCGAATCTGCACCCGAAGCTGGACTATCGGGCGGTTTTACGCAAGTTTCGCACCTCTATCCTCAGCCAACAGCGGCGGCTAACCCGGATGAAACCGAATCGCCGCTATGGGTTCGCCTATATGGGCAGTCGTCGTGATTTTACCACCCGATTGTTGTTTGCTATTGATGTGAGTGGCTCGATGGGAACTAAAGAGCTACAGCAGGGGTTTTCGGTGGTGAATCGCTTTTTTAATTATGGCGTGGAGGCGATCGATGTGATTCAATTTGATACGGAGATTACAACCGATGTGATGACCTTCCGTCGTGCCCAGCGGGAAGTGCAATTAACGGGACGAGGCGGGACAAATTTTGACCCGGTTTTGGCGTATATCGAAGAACACCGGGATTATGATGGCTTGATTATTTACACGGATGGTTATGCTCCTTGTCCTCAGTCGCCCCAGAATCGGCGGACTCGCATTCTGTGGTTGTTTGTGAGCGAGACGCATTACCGGAGTTGTTATCCCAATCTACAGCATCTGGGGGAGGGGGCTTATCTTAAAGCTAATGCTGCACAATGAAGGAATCGGGAGCGTGAGGAGATCGTCACAATAACTAAAGGAGTTGCGATCGCATTGCAGATCGGGATCGGCTCTAGAAGTCTTCTCTGTCTGCGGGAAGCAAAAGTTTTCGATATAATGCTAAGTATACATTTTTCACTCATGCCAGTTTATGAACTACCGAGACATCATTACAATTGAGCCTGAAAAACGGGGTGGTAAGCCCTGCGTCCGTGGCTTGCGGATTACAGTCTATGAAGTGCTTGAGTACCTGGCATCCGAGATGACTGAAGCAGAAATTCTCGACGATTTTCCCGATCTGACGCGAGAAGATTTAAAAGCCTGCATTGCTTATGCTGCTGACCGCGAACGTCGGTTTATGACTGCCCCATTATCCCCATGAAATTATTGTTTGATGAAAATCTATCGCCTAAATTACCAAACCGTTTGAGCGATCTTTTCCCAAACTCGCTTCCCGTTCGAGATGTGGGCATGAAAGCGACAATCGACCCAATGGTTTGGGATTATGCAAAAGATAATGACTTAATGATCGTCTCGAAAGATGCCGATATGCACGATCTGAGTTTGGTATTTGGAAATCCACCGAAAGTGATTTGGCTTCGCCTTGGGAACTGTTCGACATTACAAGTTGAAAATTTGCTGCGTCGAGAGTTTGGCGCGATCGCATTATTTTACGAAGATGAGACTTTATCCCTGCTGGCTTTATCATGATGCGCCCGGCGTTTACCTAGTGCGATCGCAGACATTTTGTTGTGCGATCGCTTGCTAGACTCCCACTCCAAACAGCCAGTACGAATTGATCGGCGATCGCACGATACCAGACCCCAATATGGTGGGGAAATATCCGATACCTATTATCCATTACCACGCGAAGTATATGTCCGACAGCAGCTTTAAAACCCTTGCCAACGAATTTGATATTTATCTTAATACCAATAGATTTTAATCATCAGACTTAAAATATTTCGGATGTACAACTGACGACTCAGTTATCATCGGCATATATATTAGCCTGTCTGATCTCACCAATCCAGGAAGCGAGGATTTTTGCTATGAGCTTGGGAATTGATTCCCAAGCGGTGTTGATATCTCAACCGTTTAGTTCCGAGCATTCAACCGGATTTGAGATTATTTCCGACAATCAAAGCGCGATCGCTCAACTCACAGCTCAACTTTTAAAACCCTTGTAAATTCCAAATTTAAATGTGGTTGATTTTCAGATAGCAGTGTGAAATGATTCGCGAAAATTTGAGCGGCTCAAAGCCCCCAGAATTGGGGGTTTGGGGGCTAGAATATTTTCAAATGACTCCCGATTGCTATAGTGCCAGATTCCCTAGTTATAGCGCTGCGTGCGGTTATTTGTGCCATCAAGAATCGAGTCGAACCCGGTGCGTTCCCAATTTTCGCCGACCCACTGAAGCGATCGCACATGAGCGGGAACGCCCCCTAAAATTGACTCTGAGTCCCCCTTGTTAAGGGGGATAATGGGGGATCGTGTTAGTCCCCAATCGAATTAAACGACAAACACTTGAGTGCCAGGTTCTGCTTCCAAACTGTCGGCCATTTTCTCGCCGTCGTGGAACGCCGCCAACACCACGTCGCTGGTTTTCCCCCAGGCGATCGCACCCGAGGCGTCGAGGCCGATCGCACCCAGATCTCGTTGATTTTGGGTCGATTCCGCAAACGATCGCTCGAACGCCTCCTTCAACGACAAACCGTCCGTCACCCGAATCACAATCTTCGCCGCCAAACACTCGTCGATGATATCCTCGCCGATACCGGTACAACTCACCCCGGCTTTGGCGTTGGCATAATTCCCCGCCGGCATCGCTGAATCGCTGACCCGGCCGATCCGCTCAAACCCCTTGCCGCCGGTGGAAGTGCCCGCCGCGATCGCGCCATTTTGATCCAACGCCACCACCCCGATGGTGCCGCGGCCCGCCTCGGCATCCTCGGCCACCACGTTCGCCATTTTGCGGTTAAAATCCTGCTTGCGATCGTCGATCCACTCGTAGAGGCGACGGTCCGTCAGGGGGTCAAACTTCGGTACATTCAACTCCCGCAGCAATTCCGCCGCGCCGTAATCCGACAGGACGCGATCGGGGCACGTTTGCAGGAATTTCGCCAACTCGATGGGATTTTTGACCCGCGAGACGTTGATCACCCCGCTGAACCGCTGCGACGTGCCGTTCATCAACGCCGCACTCATGCGGATCTGTCCGTCGGACTGCAACACCGACCCCACCCCGGCGTTGAACAGGGGATCATCTTCGAGCAACTGACAGCCTCGGACGACCGCATCTTCGGCCGCCGTCCCGTTTTCGAGCAAGCCGTAAACTTCGGCCAAAATTCGCTGGAGAGAGTTGCGGACGGTTTCGACGCCTCCCTTACCTTGCAGGGAACTCCCGGCTCCGCCGTGTATGATTAATTTGGGTTGCACCTTAACACTCAACAAATGAAACGATCAATTATTCAGTGTCTCACCCCATCGCAACTTTTATGAGGGTGTGGGAAAGTCAAAATTCCCGACTCCCTACGACCGACTCCCGACTCCCTACGACCGACTCCCCACTTCCCGTTTCAATTGGAACTTGATCGTCGCCGCCGACACCGTTCCGAGCAGTATTTGACCTCATCCCAACAGTCCGCCCACTTCTTGCGCCAAGTGAAGGGGCGATCGCAGACCGGACAAATTTTGGTGGGCAGGTCGGACTTCGAGGGCTGACGCGCCATGTTAAGTTATTTGAGTGGGTAATGTAATAAGTTGAAATATTATATCATTTTCGATGTCGCAGACTCCGGGAGAAGCAGCGTTAGACAAAATACGGATCGTTTTGGTGGAGCCGGCCGGGGCCTTGAATGTGGGGTCGATCGCGCGGGTTATGAAAAATATGGGATTGCGGCAACTGGTGTTGGTGAATCCCCACTGCGATCCCCGCGGCTCCGAAGCGCGGCGGATGGCCGTCCACGCCGCAGATGTTCTAGAATCGGCGACAATTGTGGACAGCTTGCCCGAGAGTCTGACAGGGTGTCGGCGTGCGATCGCCACCACGGCCCGCGATCGCACGGGTCTGGGAAATATGGACACCCCCCGCCGGGGACTCTCCTGGCTCCTCGACGCCCCCGCCGCCCTGATTTTCGGCCCGGAAGATCGGGGATTGAGCAACGAAGAACTCAACTACGCCCAACGCACGGTCCGCATCCAGACGGGCGACGCTTACCCCTCCTTGAACCTAGCCCAAGCCGTGGCCGTCTGTTGCTATGAATTGCGGCAACTGGCCGAACCGGACATCAATTCCCCGGACGTTTCCTCCCCCTCGGATGCCCCCCTGGAACTGCTCGAAGGATATTACCGGCAACTTGAAACCCTGTTGCTCAAAATCGGCTATCTCTATCCCCACACGGCCACCAGCCGCATGGAGAAATTTCGGCACCTGTTCAACCGCGCCCAACTTTCGGCCTCGGAAGTCGCCATGTTGCGGGGTATTCTGTCTCAAGTCGAATGGGCGTTAACGAACCTTCCACGGGACGCGGTTGATGATACTCTGAAAGCGTCGCCCGACCCTTCGGGGAGCGAATCGTGCGATCCTCCGGGGATCTAATCTCGGCAAGGTCAGTCTGAAGCCGGAAGTTGTATTGTACAGTTTGTGATTATTTTTAGGTGTTAGGTGTGGCCCAGCGGTATCCCCGTCGCTCATTTTTATCGATCGTATCCCAGTGGGGGTCCAACTCCAAGCGAACCGGAGGCCCTCGGCGCCGTCCCGACCGCAACCGTCGGCGATCGCGCCCTTCCCCCCAATTGCCACCTTCGGATCTGCGTCAGTGGCCGGAGGATGTGTCCTCCGGACAATATCCGCCGGCGAATCCCAACCAACGGGCATCCGTCGATCCGGTGGTAGCCCAACTGCGACGGCAACCGCCGCCGCCCCGGAAGAAATCCCGGCGCCGGCAACCCCCCCCGAATCGCCGTCGGGTGCAACCGCCTCCGAGGGGCCGCTCTCCGATGCGGTCAGCCAACGTGGTGCCGATGGATGCCATGAATCCAGTCCGCCAACCTCAGAATTTTAACCCCCGGCAACAACCGCCCCCCTATCCGAGAAAACGCATTGTCCGGCGACATCGACGGGTTTCGCCGATGGTTTACGGTGCCCGCCTGCTAATTTTGGGGATCGGCATCGGCGTGATTTCGGGGACGGTGCTCTCGATCCTCAATTCTTTGGGCCGTTCCAGTGCCGGAGCGATGGCGGAGGCGAATTTGGCATCGGAGGAAATGGAAGCGGGACAGGTCAATGATACTTTGCCCCTGTCCCTGCAATTCAATCGAGAAATGCGGGAGTTGAAAACACAAGTGCAAACCCTCGCCGAGGAAACCCCGGAAATTGACCCCGGTTTGATGGTGCTGGATTTGCAGACGGGGAACTATGTGGGGTTGGGCGATCGCACCCAGTTTCCCGCCGCGAGTACCATCAAAGTGCCGATTCTGGCGGCGTTTTTTCAGGCGGTGGATGCGGGGGAAATTCGCCTCGACGAGATGCTGACGATGACAGAAGCGGACGTCGTCGGGGGGGCGGGGGAGTTGCAATACCAGCCGACGGGAAGCAAATACACGGCTTTGGAAGTGGCGACCAAAATGATCGTCATCAGCGACAATACGGCGACCAATATGATTATCGATCGCCTCGGGGGTGCGGCGGTTCTCAACCGGAAGTTTCGCAGTTGGGGGCTCCAGGATACGGCGATTCGCAACCCGTTACCCGACCTCGACGGGACGAATACGACGACACCCCGAGATCTGGTGAGCTTGATGGCCCAACTGCACCAGGGGGGGTTGCTGTCGATGACGTCGCGCGATCGCTTGTTGCGAATTATGGTGCAGACCGAGAATGACAGTCTTTTGCCCGCCGGGTTGGGGCGGGGTGCGATTATCGCCCACAAAACCGGAACCCTGAGAATGTTACTCGGGGATGTGGGGTTGGTCGATCTGCCCAACGGAAAGCGCTACATCCTGGCGGTTCTGGCCTCCCGACCGGACGAAGACATGGCGGCACAATCCCTGATTCAGGAGATGTCCCGCACGGTTTACGAGTATTTCGACCGGGACCCCGCCGCCATACAACCCCAACCCGCCCCCCTCGACATTCCCCTTGGGGAAGGCGAAGAAACGCGGGAATCGGGAATCAATTGACAATTCTCAATTCTCAATTCTCAATACCCCCTCGACATTCCCCTTGGGGAGGGCGAGGAAACGCGGGAATCGGGAATCAATTGACAATTCTCAATTCTCAATTCTCAATTGATTCAAGGTGTCCATTCGGTATCGGAACCCTGCCCCCAGAAGCCCTCATATTTGGTGACGCGGACATCGCCGAGGACTTTGGTTTGGCAGGCCAGACGGCGCCCGGAGGACGGGGAGTGGGGCGGGAGGGACATCCGGGTTTTTTCCCGCCACTGGGGTTCGGAAACTTCCCCCTCGACGGCGACGCAGCAGGTGCCACAGGTGCCGATGCCGTGACAGTTGATGGTGGATGCCTGACCGTTGTAGAGGTCGATGTCGTTGTCGAGTAAGACCTTGCGGAGGTTAGCTTCGCGATCGCAGGTGATGGTTTTCCCTTGGGCTTGAATTTGTGGCATAGAATGCACTCCTAAAATCGGTTTTGTTAAAAAAAGCGGATGCTGACAATAATGATAGTAGCAAAACCGGATTTTGGGGAGAGTCCGGGTTTTGGGTGCGATATAGCTTTCCGCCATTAGCTTTTGGTCAGTCGCCCCAAATTGATAAATATCGGGCTGGGGCGATGTCCTCGTCGATCCCATCGGGCGATCGCCATCACTGCTCTATTCGCAAATCGATTCGCAATCCTATGCGAGAGAATTTGTGCTGGTAGGGGCCCCTGGCTTGCGCCCTTGGGAATTGATTCCCAAGCGGTTCAGATATCCAACCGGATTCGATATGATGGATCGATTCAGGTTGTTTGATAACTGTCGCCAAATATTCACAAAAAATTTGAAATCAATGATATCAATTCCGTTGGTGAAATCATTGAAATTCGATTTCTCTGACATCGGATATTTGAGTCCCAATCTAGTT
Organism: Limnospira sp.; assembly: GCA_050045915.1. Lineage (GTDB taxonomy): Bacteria > Cyanobacteriota > Cyanobacteriia > Cyanobacteriales > Microcoleaceae > Limnospira. The sequence continues at coordinate 8,523 of JBNGCR010000097.1, read as the reverse complement.
TAACACCAAAGAATCGAAGCCCGATCGCCCGTTTATAATTTTTAACACGACCGACATCAAATTGATGAGATATCGCAAGTATCGCGCTCGTGTATCAACAGTTTCAATCGGGCTAGAAACCTTGAAACATCGATGTAAAGGTCATTTCAGTTTCCTATTGCCTGTTGCCTATTGCCTATTGCCCTCTAGCAGCGCTTTAATTTGAAGTTCAACAAAACGGCAGAACGGGCTGGGGGGAAGGCGCGATCGCCCGAATGTGAAAATAAAGTTTAGATCTGCCCAAATGGCAAGTCTTCATTCCATACTGAAAGGCGGGGGTAAAATTGTGTCCGCTCCGCCATGAGTCAAATCGCGCCGCCGGACACCGCACCAACTAGCGAAGATCAGCCATGAGTAAGCCACTTTGGATCTATGACACGACCCTGCGAGACGGAGCCCAGCGCGAAGGAATTTCCCTCTCCCTAGAAGATAAACTCCGCATCGCCCGCACCCTCGACCGCCTCGGGATTCCCTTTATCGAAGGGGGTTGGCCCGGTGCGAACCCCAAGGACGTGCAACTATTCTGGCGACTCCAGGAAGAACCCCTCACCCAAGCCGAAATCGTCGCCTTCTGTTCCACCCGCCGCCCCAACGTCCCCGCCGCCCAAGATCCCGGCCTGCAATCCATCCTCTCCGCCGGCACCCGCTGGATTACCACCTTCGGCAAATCCTGGGATCTCCACGTCACGGAAAGCCTGAAAACCAGTCTGGATGAAAACTTGGCGATGATTCGCGATACCGTCGAATTTTTCCGCAGCCAGGGGCGCCAGGTAATTTACGACGCCGAGCACTGGTTCGACGGCTACAAGCACAACCCGGACTACGCCCTGGAAACCCTGAAGGCGGCGGCGGACGGGGGTGCCCGGTGGCTAGTCCTCTGCGACACCAACGGCGGCACCCTCCCCCACGAAGTCGCCGAAATCACCCGCACCGTCGCCGAGGCGGTTGCCGGGTGGGGTGAGGACCCGCCCCAAATCGGCATCCACACCCACAACGACTCCGGGACAGCCGTGGCCAACGCCCTGGCCGCCGTCATGGAAGGGGCGGAAATGGTGCAGGGGACCGTCAACGGCTACGGGGAACGGTGCGGCAATGCGGACCTGTGCACGTTGATGCCGAATTTGCAATTGAAATTGGGCTATTCTTGCATGGAACCGGAACAGTTAGAAAAACTGGCGGAGTCGAGTCGCTTCATCAGCGAGGTGGTGAATTTGGCACCGGACGACCATGCGCCCTTCGTGGGTTTGTCGGCCTTCGCCCACAAGGGTGGCATCCACGTTTCGGCGGTGGAACGCAACCCTTTGACCTACGAACATATCGCCCCGGAAACGGTAGGAAATAAGCGGCGGATCGTGATTTCCGACCAGTCCGGGTTGAGCAATATTTTGGCGAAGGCTCGCAATTACGGCATCAGCCTCGATCGCGACGACCCCGCCAGTCGAAAGCTGCTGCAAGAGTTGAAAGAACTGGAACATCAGGGCTATCAATTCGAGGCGGCGGAGGCGAGTTTTGAACTGCTGATGCGGGAGGCGTTGGGGACTCGGAAACAGTGGTTTGAAATTCGCGGTTTTCAAGTGCACTGCGATAAGTCAAATGTGGAAACTTGCAATGCTTTGGCGACGGTGAAAGTGATTGTCAGCGATCGCGAAATTTTGGAAGTCGCGGAAGGCAACGGGCCGGTTTCAGCCCTGGATGCGGCCCTGCGAAAAGCCCTGCAAAATTTCTACCCGGAAATCGCGGAATTTCAACTGCGGGATTACAAGGTGCGGATTTTGGACGGGCGGGCCGGAACCTCGGCGAAAACTCGGGTGCTGGTGGAGTCGAGTAACGGACACCGGCGGTGGACGACGGTGGGCGTCTCCTGCAACATCCTCGACGCCTCCTATCAGGCGGTGGTGGAGGGGTTGGAATACGGGTTGATGTTGCAGTGGCAAACGAGTCAAGATTCGGTGACATTGACTGAATCGAAAGTGTAGGGAGAATTGATAATTGATAATTGATAATTGATAATTAACAATTTCTTGCCTCCTCCGCCTCCTCCGCCCCTCCACTCCCGACTCCCTCCATCGCAATTTGATATGAGGGGGACGTTGAGTTGTGTCCTGCGTGTCGGCGGATCGAAAAGCTGAAAAATTGATGATAACTGAGTTGGGTGGCGATGGAGATCAATTATAGTCTTTGTAGCAGTTGGAGCGATCGCAAAACCGGTCGGGACATTGGCAAATTCTCAAAATGGCTCCGAGTCCGACTGCGACTTTTGGCCGATCGCCGATTGCTGAGAGCTGACACCTATATATCTCGAACCTAAATTTGCATTTCCCACAGACCCATTTTGAATTGGAGAAAACCATGCAAAATCCTCAAGAAGCCGTCCAACGAGTGACCGGAGCTTTCGCCCTCATTGACAGTTTGAAACGCCACGGCGTGCAGCATATTTTCGGATATCCGGGGGGTGCAAATCTGCCCATCTACGACGAAATTTATCGCGCCGAACAGGCGGGGGAACTCAAGCACATCCTCGTCCGCCACGAACAGGGCGCCGCCCACGCCGCCGACGGATACGCCCGGGCGACGGGGAAAGTGGGCGTCTGTCTGGCCACGTCGGGGCCGGGGGCGACGAATTTGGTGACGGGGTTGGCGACGGCTTACATGGATTCCGTGCCGGTGGTGGCGATCACTGGGCAGGTGCCGCGGGGCGCCTTGGGGACCGATGCGTTTCAGGAAATCGACATTTTTGGCATTACATTGCCCATCGTCAAACACTCCTACCTGGTGCGCGATCCGGCCGATCTGCCCCGGGTCGTCGCCGAGGCGTTTCACCTAGCCGGCAGTGGCAGGCCCGGACCGGTCCTGATCGACATTCCCAAGGACGTGGGGAACGACCCCATCGACTATACGCCGGTGGAACCGGGATCGGTGCGGCGGACGGGATACCGGCCCACGGTGCGGGGCAACCCCCGGCAGATCAACCAGGCGTTGCAGTTGATCTCGGAGGCGAAGAAGCCGTTATTGTATGTGGGCGGCGGGGCGATCATGGCGGCGGCCCACCCCGAAATTGCCGAATTGGCCGATAAGTTCCAAATCCCGGTGACGACGACGCTGATGGGGAAAGGGGCCTTCGACGAAAATCATCCCCTGGCGTTGGGGATGTTGGGGATGCACGGGACAGCCTACGCCAATTTTGCCGTTAGCGAGTGCGATTTGTTGATCGCCGTGGGGGTGCGGTTTGACGATCGCGTGGCCGGGACCGGGGAGAAATTCGCCCACGATGCCAAGGTGATCCACATCGACATCGACCCGGCGGAGGTGGGGAAAAACCGGACGACGGACGTGCCCATCGTCGGGGACGTGCGGCAGGTGTTGGGGGATCTGTTGCAGCGGAGTCACCAGTTGGGGATGGAGGGGAAGCCGGAACAGACGCGGGAATGGTGCGATCGCATCAAGGAGTGGCGATCGGACTATCCCCTCGACGTCCCCCAACCGGAGGACGGGATATCGCCCCAGGAGGTGCTGGTGGAACTGGCCCGCCAGGCGCCCGATGCCTTCTACACCACGGACGTGGGCCAACACCAGATGTGGGCGGCGCAATTCCTCAAAAATAAGCCCCGGCGGTGGATGACGAGCGGCGGTCTGGGGACGATGGGCTACGGCCTGCCCGCCGCCGTGGGGGTGAAGGTGGCCCAGCCGGACGATGCGGTGATTTGTATCAGCGGCGACGGCAGTTTCCAGATGAATATGCAGGAGTTGGGAACTCTGGCCCAGTATGGCATCGGCGTGAAGGTGGTGATTTTGAATAACGGCTGGCTGGGGATGGTGCGGCAGTGGCAACACCTGTTTTACAGCGATCGCTACGAGGCGACCAATTTGGAGGAGGGGACGCCGGAATTTGCCCGCTTGGCGGACGTTTACGGCATCGAGGGAATCACGGTCCGCCGCCGGGAGGATCTCCAAGGTGCGATCGCCCAGATCCTCTCCCACAACCGCCCGGTGATTTTGGATGTCCGCGTCACCCGCAACGAGGACTGCTACCCGATGATCGCCCCGGGGCACGACAACCGCGACATGATGGGTTTGCCGAGTTAGGATAAAAGAAAACCCGGTTTCTTCGAGTCCCCACCAGATGCTTAGAAACCGGGTTTCTATCAATATCTCGATGGAGAACCAAAGCCGCTTCTAGAAACCCGGTTTCTTTTCTGTTTTTTACGAGAAAAGGACGAGAGCTTGAAAGCCGTGTCTTTTTAAAGCACGGATGAAAAGCGAACGGCGACTTCAGTCGCCAGTAAAAAAAGTTGTCATTTTCTATTCTTTCTAGAAGACTGATGACGATTCAACGAGGAGAGATCTATTTTGTCAATCTGAACCCAATTCAGGGAAAAGAACAGGGTAGATTCCTAGAAACCGGGTTTCTATCAATATCTTTGCTTCTCCACCGAAACGCTCTTAGAAACCCGGTTTCTTTTCAAACCGATCAAACCTCTTGCAAATAGTGATATAAATTGGCGATCGCCAGAGGTGACGCCGGGTCGAGGTGTTTGGGAATTAACGCCGTGTGGCCGGCTTCTTTGGCGCGATCGCTGACGGTTTGAATGTAGGTTTCCCGCAGTTTCGGACTCATCATCAGTTTGATCTGGTCCCGTTGCGAGGCGAAATGGGATTTGTCTTTGATGGCGTTATATTCAGCCACTGCCGCCGGTTCCGCCAGGGCGAGGGGTGCGTCTTCGAGGGGGGTAAATTCGATCGCTTGCAGTTGTTCGGCTTCCTCGGAAGAGAGCGATCGCGTCCAGTCGATTTGAGCCTGCCAGAGTTCCAAGGCTTGCAAGTCGTTGTCGTGGATGTGTTTGAGTTCGGGGAAGACAAAATCGAGTTCTTCTTGGGTTTCGCAGCGATTGGCGACGGCGATCGCATCCCGGCGGATTTGCTGTTGCAATTCCCCGATGCAGCGGGAGGCGACTTCCATTTCATTCTCCAAGGTATGGGCGATCGCGATCGCCTGTTCGATCGCCCAAGCACATTCGTAGCGTCTCAAGAGTCCGGGGGGATTGTTATCGCTCAAAATTTGGGGGCTGCGATAAATTTCCAGGGCATTGTGCAGGGTTTGCAGTGCGTTGGCGAGGTTGGCTTTTCGCTGCGACAGGTCTTCGTAGAGCAAGCTTTTTTGGATTAACTTGCTGGCGCCGACGAAGTGGCTGTAAGCCCGGATCAGTTCGATGCGATGCTGTTCAAACTTGATATCCTCGGCGACGCGATCGATCTGTTCTAGAATTGCTTGGCCTTGATCCTGGAGTAAAGTCTTGAGATCGAGAAAGCCATTATCAATTTTAATTCCAATTTGTTTGACCGCTTTTTGCAGCTTCATCGTTTGATACAAATTGACGGCAGAAATGGCACCCGTGACTACAACTCCAACCCCGATAGCTGCTGTTGTAGACTGTAAAATACCGACACTAGATTGTAAAGCTCCAAGTTGACTCAAGATCATCTTGTTCTGCTCAATCATAAAATTGCTTTTCTGAATGATTTTATGATTTTGAAAATTTCCTATAACCCCCGGAACCAACCCAATTAGAGGACTGACTGAAGCGAGGGGATTAATGCTCATTGCGACGGCATTGCCGACAAACCGACCGGTTGCAGCATCTCGGGCTATCCCCAATAACTGACCAGTAGCTTGACTCCTGACAATTGTATATGCTTTTGAGGCGATACCAGCTTGGATGTGGGGCGGAAAAACAAATGGTAACATTGTTCTACGGGGCGCAATAGCCGTGTGCCAGGTACAATAAAATTTTAGCAGGTTTGGTATAAAATAAAAAATTAAAGTAAATTGTATAAATCTTAAGTTTTTTGAAAACATTTCATTTTAATGTTAATGATCGTGATAATATGTGTATTTTTATTAAGGGTCTTTTCAAATCCATAGAACCGGGTAAAATCAGATCAAGTCAGTAGTGAGAATAAGTCGATGGATACCTCGCGCATCGGAACGGAAGCGATCAACCTGCTGTCGCAGATCACGGGTCAGAACCTCAGTCAACGGGAGATCACCCCCCCCATTGTATTTTTCGCGGCAATGGTGAACCTGATCTTGGGGACGATGTGCATCGATGGTTCGGTGGACGAAAATGAAAAACGCCAAGCTCAAGCGATCATCAAGCGTTTTGTTTCTGTGGAAGGTGATGCGCGTCGCCTGATTCAGTTGGTCTTCAAGGGTATCCAAGAAAAGAAACTGCACAAAAGCTGGCAACCTGTACTGATTCTCGGCAAGACATTTTCGGAGTCTGAAAAGCTACTGCTGATCAGCTTTGGCTATCAAATTTCTGCCGCCGACGGAGAAATACAACCGGTCGAGCGAAAGTATTTAGAAGCGATTGGCAATCACTTGGGGTTGCAAGCTCAACATCTCGCCATCTTGGAAGCCGGATTGACTCATCAACCCGTCACGAATACCAAAGCACTTGCAGAAGTTCGTTATTTACTCGACCCGGCGAGATTTCAAAAATTAGATCCGGTATTTGTGGATGCGGCTTCTTATATCGAGGAGTCGCTACCTGTCATTGAAGAGGAGCGATCGACTTCTTCATTATCAATCAACCTCTCCCATACGACACTGGCTGAGTTTCAAGAGTGCAAATCTAAAATCAGTGTCTTATGTAGCGATCGCCTGTTGAAAATTTTACAGGATCTTCAACAGCGGAATGTTGTCCCCGACCAATTAATTGAAACATTCCGAGCAATCTTTGAACAGTTCGACTCACAATCTTTTCGGGTTGCGGTCATCGGCGAGTTTAGCAAAGGAAAATCGACCCTTCTAAATACATTGTTGGGAGCGAAAGTTCAACCCACTCGCGCCATCCCTTGCAGCGGAACGGTTAGCATTCTTCGATATGGCGAACAAAAACGGGTGATTTGTCAATATAAAAATGGAGAACGTAAAGAAATTCCGTTTGATGAATATCATGAAAAAGTCTCAATCTCAAAAGAAGCTGCACGAGGCAATTTAGAAAGCGAACTTTCCCAGGTTCAAATTCAAGAGGTTATTTTTGAAACTCCCGATTTAGAATTTTGCAAAAATGGCGTTGAAATTGTCGATTCTCCGGGATTGAACGAACATCCCGAACGCACTGCAATTACCATTCAAGTTTTACAAGATACGGATGCAGTCGTCTTTTTAACAAGCGCACAAAATGTTTTAACTGAAAGTGAGCGGGGGTTACTCGATCAAATCCGACATTATGGACGTGAAGGGAACTCCGAACAACCCCAAAATAACATTTTTGTGGTCGTCAACTGTATCGATTTGTTAGATGAGGAAGACGACAGGGAAGATACAAGGGAACGAGTTGAAGCGATTTTATCCGCTTCTATAACGGGCGATCGTCGCATCCATTATCTTTCAGCCAAGCAAGCACTCAACGGAATTTTGAATAATCAGGATAATGAGTATGTGCGAGATTTTAAGGCTTTTACAGACGCACTGGAGCATTTTTTAACTGTGGAGCGAGGTTCGATCAAATTGTCTCGCTTTTCGAGAATCACTCGAAACTTTATCGAAAATATTTTTGCCGAAATTGATCGGTATTATCAGCCATTAAAGTCTCAGATCGACAGTTCATCAGAGTCCAAAAATGAAGTCTCTGAGTTGGTCGAACAAATTGGAGAAATCAGCGGTCGAAACTTGAAAATAAATCAGCTTTCAGAACGGATTCTTAAAACCACAATTGATTCCGCTCAAAAAAGTTTTTCAAAAACATGGCGTGTCGGTTTAGAAGAACGACTGGAAAATCGGAAAAAGGAGTGGAAATCCGAACACAACTTTGTTTTGAGTCGAGACAAGCTAGTTAAAGACTACATCGAGCAACTGAACCAGGATATTTATGATGACCTAAATCAATGGATTCATTCCAAGTTAGATGGGATATTAAAACTTTCGATAGGGACTTTTGATTCTGCAATTAATAAAGAAGTGGAAGCTATCAAAGCCAATCTGCGACAATTCGATATTTCGCCAGACAATAATCAGAACAATTGGATCTTTAATCCCGATCTGAATATGGAAATCGAGGATCAGGATCGCGGGGAATTTGGCTGGAGTCTCGGAATGGTGGGTTTGGGAATTGCCGTTTTGATTCCCGGTATTTTGTTCGGCCCCTTGCTGACAACCATTTTGGGAGTTGTCGCCTTTGGCGGTTTGGCTGGCGGTGGCGTAGGTGGAATGATGAATATTGATGGGAAAATTCGCGATAAAGTTTTTGAGGAAGGGATCAAACTATTTGACAATTCTCAAGATCGCGTCATCGAAAAAATCAATAATTCTATCAAAGAAGTCTTCGATCGCAAACTCGAAAGTTTCGATAAAATTGTCAAAAATACGATTTCGGTTTATGAAAATCAGATCGAACAGTCGGATCAAATCGTCAACGAAACCCCCAAACAACTGAAAGCCGAAATCGAATGGCTCGATCGCCAACAGGAAAGCCTCAAACA
>JBNGCR010000096.1:0-19184 GCA_050045915.1 Limnospira sp. | reverse complement strand
ATCACCCATCACCCATCACCCATCACCTATTACCTATTACCTATTACCTATTACCTATTACCTATTACCCATCACCCATCACCCATCACCCATCACCCATCACCCATCACCCATCACCCATCACCTATTACCTATCACCTATTACCCATAACCTATTACCTATTACCTATTACCTATTACCTATTACCTATTACCTATTACCTATTGCCTGCCAAACTCACTCCTCATCGAGTTGACAGAGTGCGCGATCGCCCTCCGTGACGTTGGGGTTGGTGTTCAGATAATCCGCCACCCAATCGCAGGCATAATCCAACGATCGCAGGTTCAAAATATTGGCGACATTCCAAAAGACCACTTTTTTATCATCTCCGGCGGAGGCCAAAACGTTTCCATCGGGCCGAAAAGCCAAGCTGCGAATTCCCGACGTATGACCTTCTAGGGTGGTCAACAATTCCCCTTCCATCGTCCAGAGTTTGACCCTTTCATCGATACTGCCAGTCGCGACCAAAGAGCCGTCGGGATTAAATGCCACCCCCCAAACTGCCGCCTGATGTCCTTTTAACGTCGTCACCAAAGTTCCGTCTTTGCGCCAGATTTTCGCCGTTTTATCGCCACTCCCGGAGATGAGATATTCCCCGTCGGCACTAAACGCCACTCGCCACACGGCCGAATCATGTTCGAGGGTGTGGAGTAACTCGCCTTCCCGACTCCAAAGTTTCGCCGTACCATCGTTGCCTGCGGTGGCAAACTGACTGCCGTCGGGACTGTAAGTGATGTCCCAAATCGGGGCGGCGTGCCCCGACCAACGGTCAAGTTGTTTTCCTCGGCTATTCCAGCGATAAATAGAAGCTGAGGCGGTTGCCGAGACGATTTCCTCGCCACTCGGATGCCAATCAGCTCCCATCACAGCTTCGTCATGGCCGCCAATCGTTTGCACAACCGTTCCGTCCAACCGACGGATGGCGATCGTCCGATTTGTCCCGGTAGATAATATCTGGTCTTGGGTCGGATGCAATGACAAATTCGTGACGACTAACTGTTGAGCATCTACAGATTGAATCGTCAAATCGGCGATCGATGCCAACAGAAGATTATCTCGATCTCCAGTTGTTATCAAGCGTTGTCCGTCACGGCTGTAAATCGCACTTAATGCCCTTCCCCCCATTCCGTGTAAGTTGCGGTGGAAAGGATGGTGAGTTTTCCAAAGCAGGACTGTATTATCTGCTCCAGTTGAAGCCAGCATCTCGCCATCGGGACTGATAGCGAGGCCCCAAACGGCAGATTGATGGCCTTTGAAGGTATCGATCAACGTGCCGTGACGAGTCCAAACCGAAAGGGTTTTGTCGTAGCTGGCGACAAAAAAGGTTTGCCCGTCGGGATGAAAATCGATATCCAAAATGCCCGCCGCATGATGGGTTAAGGTTTGGATTGAAGTTCCATCGCCGTGCCAGAGTTTGATGGTTTGATCTTGGCCACCCGTGACCAATCGTTCTCCATCGGGACTGAAGGCGATGGCATTAATAGCCGCCTCATGAGCTTTTAGGGTCTGTTGCCGTCGTTCATCGAGGTCAAAAAAAGTGATTTGACCGTCATTTCCTCCGACGGCGATTTGATTTTTATCGGGATGGTACGCGACCGATAATGCCCCCGATGCGGCGATCTTAAAGCGGTCGATCGGGGAACCGTCAATTTGCCACAATTCCACCAGATGGGGACTTCCGACCGCCACCAAAGTTTGTCCGTCGGGACTGAACGCGAAATCCGACATCCCATTTAAACGAGTGGGAATGCTGCGTTTAAACCGACCCGAGGGAGTCCAAAATTTCATTTTTCCGTCATCTGCCCCCGTCACCAAAAATTGACCGTCTGGGCTAAATTTTAGAGCTCGAATCGTCGCCGAATGTCCCTCAAATTTCGAGAGCAATTTTCCCTCTCGATTCCATAATTTGACTGTGGTATCGACTCCCGCCGTGGCGATCATTTGTCCGTCGGGACTGATATCAATTGTCAGGACTGCGGCTTCGTGACCATCTAAGCGGTTGCGCTGATTAATATTTAAAATTACCTGTTCTAGTATGGCATCGGCTTGAGTTTGTAATGCCGGGTTCACCCGTTGCCAGCGTTCGAGTTGTCGTTGACTCCGAATCGCTTCTAACAAAGCCTCAAAGGAGCGATCGGAGGCGAATAAGGCTTCGGCCGCTTGGGCGACGGCTTCGGCTTCCCGCAGGGAGGCGAGACGATATTGATACCGAGCGACCATTCCGAATCCTGCCGCGATCGCCAACGCGCAACTCACCCCCGCCAAAAAGATGCGCTGCCGCCTCAAACTGTGCCGCTGTTCTTCGCTGCGCTGACGTTCCGCCGCCAGCCGCGCTTCGACTTCTTTTAAACGGGCATTTTCGGCTTTGGCGAGGCTTTCCTGTCGGTCCAGGGTTTGGCTGGCGGCGAGGAAGCGGTAATCCATATCGCCGAGGCTTTGATTTTGCCCCCAAGCCAACATTTCTTTTAACGCCTGTCCCCTCAACAGCCAGGAGTCGTCGGTGCAGTCGGAGGCGACCCAGGCATTTAAAGCTTGAGAATAGGGGCGCAGTTGGTCGAGTTGTTCTCGAATCCATTCCTCGTTGAAAATAGCCCGATAAATGGGGTTTTTGACCTGCAATTTGCCGCGCCGTTTGGCGACCAATCCCGACAGCAGCAGTTCCGTCTGTTCGGGACTGTCGTCGCTGACCACGCCGCCGGTTTCTAAAATGTTTTGATACAACCCCAACAGCCGTCCGACCCGCCGTTCGTCGTACAGGAGGCGATTGCGGATGGTGCGGAGGTGTTCGGGTTCGTCTTGGGATTGCCAATGGTCGATGATCTGGGTTGTGACCATTCCTTCGATCCACTGGCTTTCCGTTCCCGGCGCCAGGTTGAGACGGGATTCCCTTGCCTCCGAAGTCAAAGAAGTGACGGTTTTGCAGAGTTTTTGGGTTAACAAAGGTTGCCCCCCCGTCCAATGTAAGATGGTTTTCAGGACGGCGGCGGGATCGGGGAGGGTGGCGGGCAAGAATTGCAGGAGAGGTTGGGCCTGTTCAAATTGAAAGTCTTGCAGGTCGATCGCCCGGCCGATGTTGAAGGGGGTGCGGGTGCGATCGCGGATCAAATCGGAGGGGGTGGCGACGCCGAAAAATGCCCAAGTCAACCGCCGATAATTGGGTTGGTGGGGTCGCAATTCGTAGCAGAGGCGGACGAAGGCGAAAAAGTCGTTGACGGGAAATGGCAGGCTGAGAATGCTGTCAATTTCATCGACAAAAATAAACAGTTTGGTGTCCGGAATTTGTTCGAGGATCTCGTCAATCAACAGACTCAACTGCTGGACGAGGGGCCAGTTTTCCCAGTCTTGCAAGCGCTGTTTGAGGGGGATCGTTTTCGAGAGTTTAAATTTGCTCGACAGGATGAGCATGATCCCCCGATACCACTGCCGATAACTGACATTTTCCGTGCCCAATTGAGTCATGTCGAGATAGATGCAGCGGTATCCCTGTTGCTGTAGCTGTTGCTGCATCTGGACTCGCAGGCTGGATTTGCCCATCTGTCGGGCGTTGAAGACGTAGCAGAACTCTCCGGCCAGGAGGGCTTCGTAGAGGAGGCGATCGGCCGGACGGGTGACGTAAGTTACATCGTCTACCGCCAGACTTCCCCCCACTTGATAGGGATTTTTAATCATCGATTCAAATTGAAGGCGGTGGGACGATTCAACTCAATTGGAGTCTATCACGTTTCTTTCAATTTGTCCGGCACCGCGATCGCCCGTCGCTCCGGGAAGAAATGCGATCGCCACCGATTTCTTTTCGTCCCGGCTTTTCTCAATCTGGCTCCCCCTAAATCCCCCTTGAAAAGCAGGGCCATTTCATTTTCCCCCGAAAAATGGCTGGGGGAGCGACCGGAAGCAGAGGAAGAGGGGGGGGAGAGGAAGAGGGGGGGGAGAGGAAGATTTTTCCCAATGAAAAAGCATTTTTAACCGGAAAAAACCCGGGTTCCTGGCTCCCATCAACGGTTTTCCTCGTCACCCCCGACAATTTTTAACCGAGAATGAAACGGCCCTGCCTTGAAAAGGGGGACTTTGAGGTGAGCGTCCGATCTCAGCAGATCAGGGAGTTCAAACCCCTAGAGGACGCCCGCATAGGATAGGCCGAGGATGACCCCTGCTCCCAAAATGTGGCCGAAGCTGGCGGTGGCGAGGAGTTCGGGGAAGCCGAAACCGGTGAAGACTCGGGGGAGTGAAACCGGGAGGGCTGGACCTTGACCGCGATTTTCTTTGGAAATGGCGTAGTAGCCGACCACGATCGCCAAAATATTGCACAAAATCATGATAATTCCCACGGTCAAAGACCATTCCGGGGTGGAGGGGGTGGTGGATTGCACGCCCAAAATTAGAGTCGAATTCATCAATTTCTTGTCTCCAAATTAAGAGGTTGACGGAAAACAGATTTTAAATCTTTAAGAAACTCAAAAGTTTCGGAAACAATTATAGGAAAAAGTATTTTAAAAGCAAGATTTTGTTTTAAAAATTAACACTTAGCTGGCCTTTTTCTCCATTTTTCCCGATTCTGGTATGATTTTGATGAGGGATGGCGTGAATCAAAGGGCAATGCGGATCAAAATTTGTGGGATCACTCAACTCGAACAGGGGCGGGCGATCGCTCGACTGGGGGCGACGGCGTTGGGGTTTATCTGCGTCCCCACCTCCCCGCGTTATATCGGTGCCGAGGACATCGGGGCGATCGCACCCCACCTGCCGGAAACCGTCGCCCGGATCGGCGTCTTCGCCAACGCCACTTTCGAGGAGATCTGCGATACCGTCGCCGCCGGGAAACTGACGGGGGTGCAACTGCACGGGGGCGAGTCCGTCGAACTGTGCGATCGCCTGCGGGATGCTCTGCCGACGTGCGAACTGATCCGGGCGATCCGCGTCAAAACGCCGGAGGCTCTCGATGTCGCCGCCGCTTTCATCCCCCACGTCGATGCTCTCCTGCTCGACGCCTACCATCCCGGACAGTTGGGGGGAACTGGTTGCACCCTGGACTGGCGATCGTTGCGGGGGTTTCGCCCGAAGTGTCCCTGGTTCCTCGCGGGGGGTCTAACTCCCGATAATATCACGGATGCCCTGACGCTGCTACAACCCGACGGCATCGATCTCTCGAGCGGCGTGGAGCGATCGCCAGGGGACAAGGATATAGACAAGGTGGCGAAATTATTTCGGGCTTTAGCCCTTCTCTGAGGCGCTAAAGCGCTACAACGGATGGATTATTCTTTTACTTTTTCCGCACTATGTTCAGTGAAGAATCTCCGAATTATTCGAGCGTTCAGCCGTGGCAGTTTCCCCGGGAGGATGGCGACGGATCGTTTTTTGAGGATATCTTTTTTGACGAGTCTCCGCCGCAGTTTGGTTTCACGCCCGATCCGTTGGGTTTGCCGCGCCTTCTCGCCCTAGAAACTGCCGATACCATTACTTTATTTGAGGGAGATTTGACGGGCTATTCGGACGGAATTTGGACGTTGGGGGGCGACGATGTGGTTTTCGGCTCTTTCGAGAGCGAACGCATTCTCCTCAACCAAGGAAATGATACGGTTTATGGGGGTGGGGGAGATGACGAGGTATTCGGCGGACAGCAGGACGATCGCATTTTTGGAGAGGATGGAAACGACTTTTTGAGGGGCGATCGCGATGGGGATATCATCGAAGGGGGAGAAGGGGACGATCGCCTATTTGGCGGCAAGGGAAATGACGAGTTGTTCGGCAATGACGGGGAGGATATTCTGTCAGGAGATTTGGGGGTCGATCGCCTCACCGGAGGGGGCGATCAGGATATTTTTATTCTCCGCACGGATGAGGCTTCTTTTGATATCGGTGCAGTGGATGTTATCACCGATTTTGATTGGTTTGAATCGGGGGATAAAATCGCCCTGACCGACGGACTCACCGAAGCCGATATCGACTACACGCGATTCGCGGATTATGAGGGTGATGGGGCGGCGAATGATACTTTAATTACCCTGAGAACGACCAATGAAATTCTGGGGGTGGTTTTGAACGCGGATGATTTCGCTTTATTCGGTCAATTCGTTTCTGTGGATACGTTGGCGTTGGTGTGATTTTGGGGTGTGGGGTGTGCTCGGTGGGGTGTGGGGAAGAGTGACATTGGTCATATCAAATCCGGTTATCCCCTCCTAAACCTCCCCAATCATCGACCGATGATTTTTGCTGGTAGGGGCGCAAGGCTTGCGCCCTCGGGGAATTGATTCCCAAGCGATCTCGATATCCGACCCGTTTTTTTCCGGGCATTCAACCGGATTTGATATCAATATATGCTCGTCGCACTACAATTTTCCGATCAGCCAATAGGTGTTCATGTCACCTTTTCCTTTCACTTTGATTGTGCCTCTCGGTTCAAATTTATAGCGGTATTTTAAGCGATCGTAGGTGACATCCGTGACTTGGATGCGTCCGGGTAAGCCGGAAGATTCCATACGGGAGGCGATGTTGACGGCATTTCCCCACAAGTCATAGGAGAATTTTTTAATGCCGATCACTCCGGCGACGACGGGGCCGGTGTTGATGCCGATTCGGATTTGGAAGTTGTCGCATCCGGGCACGTCTCCCAAAATTTGACAGGCGTTAAATTCATCCATAATCTGCTGCATTTCGATCGCCATATCCGCGATCGCTTCGGCGTGGTCGTCCCGGGGAATGGGCAGTCCGCCGACGACCATGTAGGCATCCCCGATGGTCTTGATTTTCTCCAATTTGTGGCGTTCCGCCAATTCGTCGAACCGGGAAAACATCCGGTTGAGTAACCCCACCAATTCGATGGGGGGAACCCGTGCCGAAAGCGGCGTGAAACCGACTATATCCGCAAATAAAATAGTGACATTTTCGATGGCGGATGCGATGGTTTTTCGTTCTTCTTTGAGTTGATCGGCGATGGCTTTTGGTAAAATATTCAACAATAATTTTTCGGATTTTTCCTTTTCTTGGTGCAGTTCAAATGTCCGCTCTTCTACCCGATTTTCGAGGGTTTCAAAATACTCGCGAAGTTGGCGACTCATGGTATTGAAGGACTGGGATAACGTCCGCAGTTCGCGGATGCTGTCGGATTTGACGTATTGGTTCAGATCCCCTTGGGCGATCGCCTGACTGGCCAAACTGAGGCGCAAAATCGGCGAACCGATCCATCTCGCCATGGCGATGCTAAATACCGTGGGTATGATCAAAACGGCGATGCAGAGTAAAATGGTGGCGCGTTTGCTGGCGTTAATTTGTGCCATAAAATCCGATTCGGGAACGACTAGCACGATCAGCCAGTCCAAACCCCGGCCGTCATTGAAGGGTAAAACTTCCACGAATTGCCGCTTCCCGTCAATTTTAAAATCGAGTTGTTGCGATCGCCGGATGCCTTGCAAGTTTCCGAATTTTTGTATCAAATATTGGGCAGTCCCCCGCACCAAAGGATCTAGACTGTCCGTGGCTTTGAGCATTTGGGCATTGTCGCCCGTTCCGACGGTGATGGGGTCGTCGGTGGAACTGGAAACTAAAAGGCCCGATCGCTCCACAATAAAGGCTTCCCCCGTTTTTCCGATTTCCAATCGTTTCAAAAATTGCCTCAATTCCTCCGTCAGTAAAACGTCCGTTCCGCAGACGCCGACGAATTGATTTCCCCCGATGTCATAGGCGGCTAAACTGGCGGTAATGGTGGGTAATTTTGTGGTAAAGTCGAGGTAAATCTCGCTCCATTTCGGCCGTCCGGAAGCCTGGGCCGCTTGATACCAAGGCCGCCGGCGGGGATCGTAGAGGCCGGCATCTCGCAGAAAGTAGAGGCGATCGGCGCGGATGTCGATGCCGTATAAATACATCCGTCCGTCTGTCTCTGAGTTGCGAATCATCAACTCGAAAAAGGCGCCGTTGTCGGTGCGACTCACGCCGACAAAATCTCCCGTTTCGCGATCGCCGCAGTAGACGGCATTCACATAGGAGGCAATTTTAAGTTGTTGCAGGAATTGATTGGAACCCGCACCCGTGCTAAAATCTAAATCACCCTTTGATAATGCATCGACGTTGAGACGGTTGATGGCGTGGGGGGCGCTGACATAGGTTTGCAGGCGCTGGTTGATGCGGGCGGTGAGTTCGTCGCGCAGTTGAGATGCCAAATCTTGAACGGCCGCTTCCCCGTTCCGAAAGGAAAAATAGCCCACCAAACTTACCGTCAATACAACTTGCAGTAAAAACGGGACGACCAAAACCGTGCGGAGTGATACGTTACCGACACGCCGCTTCAACTTTCGGCGGCAACGACGGAGAAGGGGAAACGGCATGAAGGGCAATCACCTGGAAATTTCAGGTTGAGACTGTCGCAAGTATACCTCGAAAGGGAGGGCAACTGCTAGAATCAGATCCCGTTGCGGCTCTCCCCGGCTCTCGGATTCAGCGATGCGATCGGTCGCTCTCGCAGGCCACTGGGCCGGGTAGCGAGAGCATCTAGACTCTGCCCGTGGCGATCGCAACCGGGGTCATCATTGCCACAGTCGTGACGGCACTGCTCAATTCGATCCGGTCGATTTTTTTATTATTGTAATTATAAAAGTTTTGATTTTTGTTGTCAAGACCGATCGCGGACGATGGGTGGCGATCGCTTTATTGGATGGGGCGAAAAATGTTATACTCGACTCGACAAAGCCGAAACCTGGAATTTTGCAGTCTTTATAAATAGGGGTAAAATATGAGAATTTTAGTCATGGGTGGGACTCGATTTATCGGGGTCTATCTCACCCAAATTTTGGTCGGTCACGGCCACGAAGTCGTCCTATTCAACCGGGGCAACAAACCCGCCCCCGTCGATGGCATCCGGCAAATCCACGGCGATCGCACCGACGGGGAACAGTTGAAAGAAAAGCTATCCGGCGAAACGTTCGACGCAATTTTCGACAACAACGGCCGCCAATTGAGCGACACCCAACCCCTCGCCGACTTATTCAACGGAAAAGTCAAACACTTCGTTTACATGAGTTCGGCGGGGGTCTATCTCAAGTCCGACCAGATGCCGCACGTCGAGGGGGACGCCACCGATCCCAAGAGTCGCCACCTGGGGAAATACGAGACGGAAACCTACCTGCAAAAGGCCGGACTTCCCTGGACTTCGATTCGGCCAACGTACATCTACGGCCCCCAAAATTACAATCCTTTAGAGTCCTGGTTTTTCGATCGCATCGTCGCCGGCCGGCCGATTCCCGTCCCCGGAAACGGGTTGCACGTCACCCAACTGGGTCACGTTCGGGATCTGGCAAATGCGATGGCGGCGGTGTTGGGAAATGAGAGGGCGATCGGGGAAATTTATAATATCTCCGGCGATCGCTTCGTCACCTTCGACGGGTTGGCGAGGGCCTGCGCGATCGCGGCGGGACGGTCCCCGGACGACCTGGAATTGATCCACTACGACCCCCAACAATTCGACTTCGGAAAACGGAAGGCATTTCCCCTGCGGGTGCAACATTTCTTCGCCGATGTCCACAAGGCGATGAATCAACTCAATTGGCAACCGGAATACAGTTTGATTGACGGGTTGAAAGATTCCTTCCAAAATGACTATATTGCCACCGGAAAGGAAAAAGCCGAGGTAGATTTTGACCTGGACGATGAAATTATAAACGCCGTGAAAGGTTGACACCCTTACACGCGGGCAACCCTATAAGGTTGCCCCCACGGAAAACAGGCGGAGGGGGCAGATAGGTAACTGCTATATTTCTTCCTCCGCTTCCTCCGCTCCCGCCACTTCCCCGACACCCCACACCCGGCGGGTGGTGCCATATCTTTTACATTCGCCGCTTGCGGACGGATAATCTGTTAAAATCATCCCGATCGCCGGGATTCGATCCGACGATCGGATGGTTCAAATTCATGAGTGAGGAAAAATCATGAGTAAACTTCGCAATATTCTCGCGGGTGCCGGCATTGCCACCGTCGGCGCGATCGGCACAAAAATGGCGGTCGATTATTTCCGAAATCGGAATAAAGAAGAAGTCGTCGATGAGAGCGAGGGAGACGTTGACGAAGCGGAAGTTCCCCCCGAACAAGTCAGCTACGCCGTCGTTCAAGATGACTCCATCCAGCAATTTCTCGACGCCAGTTTTGGCGATCCAGGCCGCTACGTCCCGACCCGGGCTCCCAAGGTTTTTTCCTATCAGGGAGAACAGTACATGGTGATTTGGGCGCGGGACAATCAGAAGGACAAAAATCAACTGTTGGCGTTCAAATATACCGACGCAGGCCGGAAGATGATCGCCAGCGTCGGCTACACCGCAGATGGGACTGATTACAACCTTCCCGGCTTGGATGAAACCCCGTTTGCGATCGAAGTGAACGGGGAAAAAATTACGTCAGGTCAGGGAGAAACCGACGGCACGGATGATGTCGATTTTGTCCCCGCCTAAGCCGAGTTTTTGAATGGAAATGTCAGCGAACCGGACTGGAACCGGGCGGACATTTCAACCCCTCGCCCGGAACGGGAATTGAGGACAAAATGGGAGGTGTTTTTGAGGGTTGGTCTGTCTTGCACAGATTCGCCACCATCATCACACCTCCCTCCGTCGCCCCGGCGGTCATGACGCCGGCGTAGCTGGGGAGGTCGTCCGTTTTAGCCGCCGCCGTCAACAGTACCGTCTGGGCGGATTCGCCCTCGGTTTCGATCGCATAAAGATAACTTTCCGTCTCCAAATTCAGATGAGCCGACAGGCTCTCCACCGAATCGGCAAACTGTCCCCGATGGTCGTAATAAGCCTGTTGTCCCACCGCGATCGCCCGCATCATCAACGGGGCGCGATCGCTCTCTTTTAGGGGCGGCAATTCCAAATCTTCCGCGAAGGAAGAGAAATTGAACTGGCAACCGGTCAACAAAAGGGGAACCAGAACCGTCAAATATTTGAACATGGCGGCAGCCTCGATAACGACGTAGAGCTCGAAACTCCACTACAGGCCGCCACATCTCGATTCCTGATCGGATGATGTCGTAGAACAAACCTCCAAAAATTGGTAGATTAGAAGGCTAATGGCTATTCCGGTTCAGCGTCGAGGCTCATCAATTATGGTTGGAATTGCGATTGTTTCCCACAGTCACACCCTCGCAGTCGGAATCCGGGAATTGGCCGCACAGATGGCGGGGGATGCCGTGCCGATCGCGATCGTCGCCGATCTCGGCGATCCGGATACCCCCCTGGAAGTCGATGCCGTCAAAATCTACCAGGCGATCGCACCCATCGAAAACGGTGGCGGCGTCGTCGTGTTCGCCGATCTGGGGCGGGCCGTGGCGGCCGCGAAACGGGCGCTGGAACTCTTCCCCGCCGCCCGAAGAGCCAAAATCCGCCTCTGCGCCGCCCCCCTGGCCGAAGGTGCGATCGCCGCCGCCGTCACCGCCGCCGGGGGCGCCGAGCTCGATCGCGTCGTCGCGGAGGCCGAAAATGCGATGACCTCGAAACTGGCGCAGTTGGGCGAAGACGACCCCCCCGAAACTCCGCCGCCGGAGCATTTCCCAACCCGACAACTGCGCCTCACCCTCGACCACAGCACCGGACTCCACGCCCGCCCCGCCGCCCAACTGGTGAAATTAGCCTTTCAATTTGAATCCGACATCACCCTAGAGAACATAACGGCCCGAACCGCCCCCGTCAACGCCAAAAGCATCAACCAAGTCATCGCCCTGGGGGTGCGGGACGGGGAAGAAATCGCGATCGCCGCCACGGGAGCCGACGCCGCCGTCGCTCTGGAGGCTCTCCGTTACCTCCTCACCGAAGAATTGACCTCGCCAAGCCGGAGCCGTTCCCCCCAAAGGACACCCTCCCCCCCGACCGACGAATCCCTCCGGGGCATCCCCGCCGCCGGGGGCATCGCCATCGGCTCGGTGATGCGCTGCGAACCCGCCGCCATCCATATCGAAACCCAACACACCGAACACCCCCAGCGGGAATGGGAATTGTTGCGGCAGGCTTGCGACAGTTCCCGGGCCGAAATGCTGGATTTGCACCGGGAAATCGTCGATCGGTGCGGTGTCGCCGATCGCGTCGGGTCTTCCGAAGCCGCCATTTTCGCCACCCATTTGCTCTACCTCGACGATCCCACCCTCATGGATCGGACGCGGGAACTGATTTGGGAACAGCACCACACCGCCGCAGCGGCCTGGAAAACGGCGATCGAGGAAGTCGTCGCCTCCTACGAACATCTCGACGATCCCCTGCTGCGATCGCGCTCGGCCGACGTTTGGGACGTGGGGCGACGGGTGTTGCAACTGCTGACGGGGGCCGAACCCGTGTGCCTGCTGTTGCGGGAACCGGGAATTTTGGTCGCCACGGAACTCACCCCCTCGGAAATTGCCCAACTGGACTCCGACCGCGTTTTGGGCATCTGCACGGCGGCGGGTTGCTCGATTTCCCACAGCGGCATTTTGGGGCGATCGCTCGGCATTCCGATGGTGGTGGGTGTGGGTCCGGAATTGCTGAACCTGTCGGGGGGAACGGCGATCGCGATCGACGGCGGCACCGGCCAGGTGTGGGTCGAGCCGAACCCCGACCAAATCGAGGAGTTGCGCCGCAAGCAGGAACGGCAACTCGCCACCGGTCGGGCCCTGCGACAAGCCGCCCAAAATCCGGCGATCACCACCGACGGCCACCGTCTGGCGGTGATGGCGAACATCGGCGGCGTCGCCGAAGCCCACATCGCCATGCAGAACGGCGCGGAAGGGGTGGGGATACTCCGCAGCGAATTTCTGTTTCTGGCGCGACGGCGCATCCCCTCGGAAGATGAACAGGTGGAATTGTACCGAGTCATCGCCAACGCGATCGACCCCCACCCCCTCGGAGTCCGCATTGAGGTTCCCGCCGCCGCCCTCATGGCGGAACAGTTGGCGGCGGTGGTGGATTTTTTCAGCATCGGGACTAACGATTTGACTCAATATGTGATGGCCGCCGATCGCAGCAATTCCAAGGTCGTCGCCCTCACCGATGCCCTGGAACCCGCCGTCTTGCGGTTGGTGGCCGAAACGATCGCCGCGGCGAAACGGGCCGGAATTCGGGCGTCCGTGTGCGGGGAGTTGGCCGCCGACCCGGTGGCGGTTCCTATTTTGGTGGGGTTGGGGGCCCACGAGTTGAGCCTGAACCCCCAGGCGATTCCGATGGTGAAGATGACGATTTCCCGAATCCGTCGCGACGAGGCTGAAGCGATCGCCCGGGAAGCGTTACAGTTGGAGTCGGCGATCGCTGTCCGGGAGTTGGTTAGATCTCGCCTGGGTTTAACAATTAATAATTAATAATTAATAATTAATAATTATTGAGGGGCGCTGGACTCTGATATTTGGCGGCACTCCCTACTCCCTCCACCACAGATGTTTGGTGGTCAATTATCAGGATTTGCTATAATCAATAATTGAACAGACAAACACGATCTAAAAATTGGAGGAAATTATGGCAAGAAAACGGTTGATTATCGAAATGGGGATGGGGGTCGATCAGCACGGGCAGGAACCCACGATCGCCGCCGCCCGGGCTGTCCGAAATGCGATCGCCCACAACGCCCTTCCGGGGGTGTGGGAAGTGGCGGGATTGAGTCACCCGGACGAGATGATCGTCGAGGTGCAAGTCGCCGTCCCCTACCCGGAATCGGTGCGGGAAACGGAGGTGTTGGCGGTGCTCCCCTTTGGGCGAAAGTCCCTGAAACTGGAGTCCGGGGGGATGGTGGTGCAGGGGCGGGCGATCGCGGAACTCGGCGACAAAAATGACGAAATGTTAATCGCCGTTGCCGCCGTCACCGTTTGGGTCGAAACTGATTCTTGACGGCGAGTGGTTTGGAGAGTTTCCAGATGCAAAAAGACACGATATCCCACGCGATCGCGCCTTATTTTCAAGCCCTCTCGTCTATGAATGCGGCTGTCACTTGGTTTAAAATGGCGAAAATCTGTCGTTTTAAGCATTTCCGTTGTTCCCAACCTTCCCAACTCTCAATCCCATTCTCACTCGCCGTATGATCTGGGTAAATAAGATGTCGTATCCTCTCAAAAATCATAAGCCGACTCTAATTCAACAGTGGCTTCATCAAAAAAGTTATTCATCTCGATGATTTCGCGATCAAAGGTTCCCACTTCAATGCCGATGTCCGTAATCTTAGCCGGGGTTAAAGTGTGGTTGTCGGCAATATAAACTTTGACTCGATTTTTATCCAAAATATCCGATTCGGTATAACTATATTGACGCATCAGCTTTTCTTTACTTTCAAAATCATTATTCAATACAATCAAATGGTTGAGTTCTTTGATCAAATAATCGCTGTGGGTTGTCATCAATAAGGTGACGGCTGCTATCCACTCGGGGGGGAATTTGACTCATCGATCGCTACCCCCAATTCCCCAATTCCAACAACGCCTCCATCTCCCCCGGTTCCACCAGAGAATTCGCGCACAAAATCCCCGACGCCGCCACCGCCGGGACGCCGATTCCGGGCATGGTGCTGTCCCCCACCCGGTACAGGCCGCGAATGGGGGTTCCCGGGCCGGGAAACGTCCCCTGGCGGGCCGCGATCGCGGGTCCGTAAGTCCCCCGGTGGCGGCGCAAAAAGCGGGCGTGGGTGAGGGGGGTGCCGATCAATTCCAAAGTGATGCGATCGCGCAAATCGGGGATAATCCGTTCCAGGGCGCGAAATAGCGGTTGCGATCGCTCCCGTTTTCGCTCAGAATAGGATGCATCTTTTTTCCACCCCTCGAAGGGTTCCAGGGTGTAGGCGTGGACGACATGATGTCCGGGGGGGGCGAGGCTCGCATCCCACACCGACGGGATGGAAATCATGCAGGTATTGCCGGGGGCGGTGATATCTCGATCGCGATCGTGGACGACGACGTGATGTCCCGTCAAATCCTCCAAACCGTCCGCCCGGATTCCCAGGTGTAAGTGCATGAAACTGTCCACCGCCGGGGTAGATAAGGCTTGGGAGCGATAGGATTCGGGCAGATCTTCGGGGGTCAGCAGTTGGGTGTAAGTATCCCAGATGGTGGCGTTGGAGATGACGATGGGGGCGCGGATGATGTCGCCGCCGCGCAGTCGCACCCCTTCGACATTACCGGATTTAACGATAATTTTTTCGACGTGGGAGTTGAGGCGCACGGTGCCGCCCCAGCGCTCGAACCCCCGGATCAGGGCATCGACGATTGCACCGCTGCCGCCGAGGGGGTAATCGACGGGGGAGTTGGCGCGTTCTCCGAACATGAAGGCCATTTCCGGAGCGACGGTTCCCTCGGCTTTCAAACCCGACAGCAGGAAACATTCCAAATCGATCAGCCGTCGCACCCAGGGATCTCGGACGTGGCGATCGCAGATTTGTCCGGCGGAGGCGGAAATGTCGCCGAGGCGGGGGAGTAATTTCAGCAGGGGGAGGGGATAACGTTTGAGCAAAACCGGCAGTCCTCGCCAGTCGGCGCGGAGGGCGAGGGTGGGAATGTCTTTCAAGCCTTCGTAGAGTCGCAGTAAATCCCCCTCGAAGCCTTCCAGTTCTTTGGCGCCCCGGGGCGTCAATTCGGCGACGGCCCGACGGTAGCGATCGCAGTCGCGGTAAATGGGCAGACTGCCTTCGGGGAAATGGTAGTGTCCGAGGGGATCGTAGGGGATGGTGTCCAAGGATTCCCCCAGGACGGCGAGGATTTGGCCTAGGGGGTTCAAGCTGCGGGGATCGGAGAGTCCGCAGTAAAATGAGGGACCCGAATCGAAGTGAAACCCCCGGCGGGAAAAGCCGTGGGCGGCTCCTCCCGGCAGGCTGTGGCTTTCCAAAATCAGGACTCGTCGGTTATAACGAGCCAAGAGGCTGCCGGCGACCAACCCGCCGATACCACTGCCGATCGCGATCGTATCAAAGTCCTGCATCGATTCTAAAGGATGGGAAACATGGATTCCCAAAAATTATGGCTCTATTCTAGAATAAATGACCTACAATGTAAAAGTTAGATAGGCTGGGGTTTTCGTGCCTCTATCTGCGCGATAGTTCCAGAATTTACAATTTTAAGATGCCGATTAAAATGAAATTGAACGATCGCCGTACCTGCCATCGCGCCCGACTGCATCTTGGGGAAGATTCGCGCAAATTTAGATCCCTCGACCGGGAGACTTGATGTCGCAGAGCGGGGTTGATTCTACTTGCTGCAATAACTGTTATCGAAATCCATTAAATCTTTTTTTGTCCGCCGTTTCCCATTCAATCTGACGGGGACTCGGATTAAAAAGGTCGCATAAATTGCAAAAATTTTGGAATCTGATCGACCCCCAATCCGTCCATTGTCGGGTGAAAGTTTCGGGCGATCGCAGCCAAATAGGCAATATCTTAATCAATGATTCGGAGGAGGCAAAAATGCCAGCCAAATCGACCCTTGATGATGTCGTGCAGAACCTAGAAACGAACGATCAGGTGCTTCGCATCAAAAAGATCCTGATTTGTGCAGCGCATGGAAAATGGGAAAACGACTCGGCTACCATCCAAAATACCTCGATGCGAGATTTAGTGCAATCCCTGTACTGGAACACCCAGGGCTTGGATCGGCTCAATCAGATTTTAACTCGAATCCTCTCCAAAATCAACAAAAAAGCCGAGTATACAGTCATTGTCAATACGGTATTGAGCCAAGTCGGACGGCTGTACATCGAGGGGGAAACCGACGCCGCGACGGAGGCCGTCCTCACCGCCTACCAACCCTCCGATCGCCCCCAGTCTCAGTTGCAGGATTCCCCGATATGGGGGGGAAAAAATCAATTAAATGTAGCCAATAAAAAGATCGAAAATTTATTTGATGTCCGGTTCAAAATCATGCAGCACGCCAACCCGCTGCGCGTCAAGATATTAATTTATTCCGCCCTCGAAAATGAATTCACCTTCAGCGATCGCGACTGGCTGCACCTGAAATCCATAGAGTTAGACGACCTGATCGAGCAACTCTTTCAAATGTTCCCCACATTTGAAGCTCTCAAAGCCTACCTCAAAAAGATGGTAGAATATTTGGAAGATTCCCACGAGGATGCCCAAGTCGCCACCGTCCTCATCGAAGCCATGCGGCTCTGCTACGACCGGCAACATTTGAGTCCCAACTACCTGCAAGGATTTCCGAGTCCCGACGAGGGCGATCGCCTCGGAAACCGACAATCCGCCGGTTCCTCACCGGGTACCCAATTCGGCAATCCCCCCCCCGCCGGCGTTGACATCAACGAAAGTCAAACCGTCCGACTCCTGATCTCCCAAGAAATTGAACCGCAATCCGGCACCGTCGTCACCGAGACATCGGACGAACTCTCATCCTTACAAACCATCCAAATGGGCAACCCCGAAGGGGGGGGCGACAGTTCCATCACCCCGGAAAATCGCCCCAATTCCGGGCCCACATCGATCCGCGATCGCCTGGGTTTCGCGGACGAAATTCAAAAGCGAGTCAGCCAGGGAGTCACGGAAGCCATGACCTCCATCACCAACACCCTGGAAAGCTTGGAAAATGACCTAGCCACGGGAACCGGCGATCCTGAGCCGCGACGGCAACTCGACATGAAATATGCAATTCTCAAAGACTTCATGGGCCAAGTCCGAGAACAGGTAAAACGACTCGAAGACATCATCCACGAGTCGGAAGCGGCCGAACGGCAGCAAACCGAACCCACCACCTCCGTCTCCGCCGCCACCGCCCCAGAAATCCCACCCCAGACGGAAGAAAAAGACGGGGGCATCCATCAAATTGTCGAACTAGCCAGACAGGGAAATCCCAAAGCGATCGCATCCCTGTTGAATCATTTGCTCAAATCGAAGGGCATCCACACCCTAGCCCAGTCCAAAAACGGTTGCCTGCACCTGATTCTCGAATCCGAACACAACCTCGCCCCGGAGTCGATCCTGCACTTTTTCCAAAAAAAGTTACACTCCCTGCAACTCCAATCCATCCGAACCGTTAAGATTTACTGCCGAAAGCCGGGACAAAAAACGTTTACCTGGACTCAAGAATTCGGCTTAAATTAGTTGCAGTCCTCCAGTTCTCATTTTGGCCCGCCTTGGGGGACATCGGCGAACAGAAGTGGGAGCTAATCACAACTCGGGGATAATCGGGATGGACGAGAGAACATTCTTAAATAAATACCGCACGGGAGAAAAGGTGTTTCAGGGGGTCAACCTCCGCAATGCCGAACTCAGCAACGCCGACCTGATCGGAGCCAATCTCAGCGGGGCGGATTTTGAAGGGGCAAATTTTATCCTCGCCTACCTCAACGGGGTCAACCTGTCCCGGGCGAACCTGGAAAAAGCGCGGCTGGCCGGTGCCAACCTGTCCCGGGCAAACCTGAGTGGCGCCAAACTCGGGGACGCTGACCTGCACGGGGCCCTCCTCCAGAGTGCCGACCTGCGAAAGACCAACCTCACCCTCGCCACCCTCCTCGACGCCAACCTCATCCAGGCCGATTTGCGGGGGGCTAACCTCCAGGGTGCCGACCTGCGGGGGGCCTGTCTGCGGGGAGCCAACCTGCGCCACGAGCGGCGCATTTACGAGAGCGTGAATTTGCGCGGCGCCGACCTGCGGGGGACGGATTTGCAGGGGGTGAACCTGACGGGGGCCGACCTGACCCGGGCGAATTTGGGCGGTGCCAACCTGACGGAAAGCGTCCTGCGGGGGGCGATTCTGACCCAGACCAATCTCTGCGAAGCCAATTTTCACGGGGCCATTTTGACCGAGGTGGATTTGAGCGAGGCGAATTTGATCGGCGCCAATTTGACCAAGGTGAAGTTGGAGCGGGCGGTTTTGGTTAATGTCCAAATGCCCCGGGTGAAGCTGTGCGAATCGATTCTGCCCGACGCGAATTTGAGTGGTGCCAACCTCAGCAGCGCGGACTTGACGCGGGTGAATTTGGTGCGGGCCGAGTTGAGTCGCACCAACCTCAGCGGCGCCAATTTGACCCAGGCCGATTTGACGGATGCCTCCCTCGGCCGCACCAACCTGCGGAATGCCAACCTCTGTTACGCCTATCTGACCCGGGCGGAACTCAGCAGCGCCAATACGATGGGGGTGCAGTTGCACGGGGCGATCATGCCCAACGGAGAAATTCACGATTGATATTAAGTCCGTTTGAATACTTACACAATCCTTCGAGAAAAGGCAATA
>JBNGCR010000095.1:0-19203 GCA_050045915.1 Limnospira sp. | reverse complement strand
AATCCTATCTATTGGCCCTTAGCAGTGCATCTGTTGTTGTTACCTACTTATTTCATTTTTCGTTAACCGCATCATGGCAAATCCCATAGCTCCTACAAATCTTCAATATGTTAACTCCCCAGAAATGCTAGAGCCTTCCTGGGAAGCGATCGCTAACTCTCACGGAACCCTCGCCGATCCTTTAACTGGCGAACCCCTGTTTTCTGCTGCTGCCATGCCTTCAGACCTGATGGCCTTCGATGAAAATGCCTACCTGGAACAAAACCCGGGGGTAGCCGAAGCCGTGGCCCGAGGCTCGCTTGCCAGCGGTTACGACCATTGGGTGAGGTTTGGTTTAGCCGAAGGGCGGATGCCACAAATTCCTTTTAACGAGAGCTTTTATCTCGACTTTAACCCCGACGTAGCGGAGGCCGTGGCTGACGGCGATTTTGCTAGCGGTTTGCAACATTACCTTAACTTTGGCGCTGCGGAAGGTCGCGCCCCTGTCGGTAGCGCTACCCGGGAGGGTTCCTTCCTCCAAGAGGTTTTAGACCGAGGCTTTTTGCGGGTGGCGGTCTATGACGATGCCGTTGGTTTTAGTAACCGAGAAGCGGACGGGTCTTTTAGTGGCATTGGCATTGATTTTAGTCGGGCTTTAGCCAATGCTTTATTTGGCAATCCTGATGCGATCGAATATGTAGTGGTCGAAGCGGGACAAGACTTTAATGCGGTTGCTAATGGTGCCGCAGATATCGCCGCCACTTTGCCCACTCATTCGGTTCTCCGCGATGCCGGTTTGGGAGTGGATTATTCCCCGACCGTGTTCTTCGATACCCAAGGGGTAATGGTGCGAGGGAACAGTGGCATTAGTTCGGTGGAACAATTGCCAGGAACTACTATTGGAGTATTAGCTGGAACTCGCTCTCAGCAAAACTTAGAAGATGCGGCGCAACAAGCGGGAGTAACTCTAAATATCCAAACTTTTTCCTCTCAAGATGACCTCTTTGCTGCTTATGATGCGGGGCAAATTGGGGCAGTTTCGATGAATCGTGGGGCGCTAGCTTCGCGGATTCCCACCTTATCTAATCCGGGGAATCAAGTGATTTTAGAGGAGAATCTGGGTAAAGAACCGTTAGCATTGATTTTCCCGGAAAACCAGTCAGAATTTGCCGATGTAGTCCGCTGGGTAGTTAACGCTCCCATTCAAGCGGAAGTTTTTGGCATCAACTCCCAGAATGTGAATGAGTTTCTCAATGGCAATAGCGACATTAAACGCTTTTTGGGAGTAGAAGGAAATTTAGGCGAATCCTTGGGAATCTCCAATGACTTCGCCCGGAAAATCATCCAACAAATCGGCAACTACGAAGAGATTTACAATCGCAACTTCGACGAAACGGCGTTACCCCGCAATCTCAACGAACTGATGTTTGTGGAACCAGAAGGTCAGCTATTTTATCCGCCCTTTTCCGGTAGCGATACAATCAGCGTGCCCTTGGTGGATAACGATAACCGCAACGTTTTGCAGGAAGTTTTAGACCGAGGTTTCGTGCGCGTCGGGGTGAGAAATGAGGCTCCCGGACTGGGTTTTGCCGATGCCAACGGCAACTTAACCGGCTTTGATGTGGATTTGGGGCGGGCCGTAGCAGCAGCGGTATTTGGCGACCCCAATGCTGTGGAGTTCGTGGTTCAGACATCCGCCGCCCAGCGCTTCAGCGATGTTGCCAACGGCATTGTGGATATTACCAGTCGCAACACCACCCACAACCTCAAGCGGGATGCCCTGTTGGGAGTCGATTATGCCCCGATTAATTCTTACGACGCTCAATTTGTAATTGCTCGCAGTGATAGTGGCATTACCTCTTTTGAGCAGCTTGAAGGTCGTCGCATTGGTGTCGGTGCGGGTACGACTTCTGAGACTCGGTTGCGAGAAAGACTGGACTCTCTGGGCGTTAATGCGGAAATCGTCACCTCTACTAACTTCCAAACTCTATTTGATAGTTACATTAATGGCGAACTCGATGCCATCACTGGCGATGGAACCTTGATTCTCTCTAGTCTTCTGACTTTACCTCCCGAACAGCAAAACCTATCGCAGCCGCTGCCCGGAGTCTTGGGAGAGGAACCTTTAGCAATGGTGGTGGATGAAAACCAATCCCAGTGGAAGGATGTGGTTTCTGGGGTGACTTACGCCCTTTATGAAGGGGTAGAACTGGACTTGACTTCAGAGAATGTGGCTGAAGCCGTTAATAGTTTCGACCCAGTTGTGCGCCGCTTTTTGGGGGCGGAAGGAAATATCGGAGCAAGTTTGGGTTTGCCCAATGATTTCGCTTTGAATGCGATTTCCGCTGTGGGCAATTTGAGTGAGATGACAGCCCGGAGTTTTCCCGGTCTTCCCGTTGGCGTTGTCGATACGGAAGACGGTTATGTTTCCATTCCTTTTGCTTGATTTTGTGCCGTCGGGGGAATTTATAACTCTCCCCTGACCACAATAACTACTGTAGATTTCCTGTCAATTCATTGGAGTCGTGACATGATGCTGGTGCCAACCCCTACTCATCTTTCATCTTTCTTAAAAAGCGCGATTTTCAATCAGCAATCAATCCCATTAAGTACAGATAATCCTCCTGTAAAACGGACTATTCAACTGAAAAATTATGCAAAAATAGGGAAATCGCAACGACAAAATGAATGTGAAATTCATCAAAGCAATCAATACCAAAGAAACTTTCACCGTCAACATAAAATCCTAAAATCTCTTTAAGAGACAGTGAAACTAGCCAAGAAATAAAACGGCACGATGCCATTATATCGCGTCACTCTAAAACATCGCTAACAAAAGGATAAAGCACCATGAAAATTCCAATTCAGGCGGGACACGTCCCGCGTTAAGCGGAGTAAATGTTCTGCAAATAAACCCATACAAAACAAAAAGGAGGTGATGATTAATATGTATTTCCCGTGGCGTTGGGTTTGGTAATTAAAGCATCGTAATACTTCTTTCCGTCAATTAATCATTTTTCGTTCAATCCCGTGATTAATTGCAATGGAAAAGAACTGGGGTGAGCCTCTCTCACCCTACTGACTCAAAAGTAGGATGGGCAACGCTCATCCTACTGATTGAGAAAATATCGAAACACCTAGCCCTCAAAGGCATCAAACCATCGGCAGTTCACCAAAATCCAGGATAGCGGATTTTGAGTTTGCTTTAGTAATAGCGTGAGCATTGCCCACCGTCGGGATTAGACCCGCGAAGATGGCAGTCTAACTTTTTGCCAACAGCATTTACACCAACCATGCAGCAGCTTACTTGGTTTATCAAAACCATCGCTAAATATATCGGCTCCTACAAATGGCAAGTTATTCTTATGTTTTGCTGCATTATTTTTAATGCAGCCTTTGATTCTGTATCGAGAGTCAGCTTAAAATTTCTGGTTGATGCAGCAATTATCCCTCAAAATTACCGACTTTTAGTTTTAATCATATCCCTACTTTGTATTGGGGCAATTCTTTACATTGCCATTGGCTTGCTGGGTAATTTTTTAGGAGCCAGATTGGGAATTATTATTACTAACAATATTCGCCGCTCTTTATTCGAGCATCTCCAGGGTTTGTCAATGGAGTTTTTTGGACGACGTTCAGCCGGAGATATTCTTAAATGTATCATTTCCGACGTAAAAACTGTAGAAGATGGTTTAATCTCGGCGGGGCTAACCGTAGTGGTTATGGCAATGAGCAACATCCTCTTTTCTACGGTTTTCCTCTTCTTACTCAACTGGCAGTTAGCCACTTTGACGTTGATGGGTATTACCCTCTGTGTTATTGCTCCTGCACCCATTGCCCAAATCGCTACTGCCAAAGGTTATCATGTGCTGCAAAAAGAAGGAGAAATTTCCAGCCTCCTCGAAGAAAATATTCTCTCTCAATCTGTGGTCAAACTGTTTGGCATGGAGACTCGCGTTTCTCAAGAGTTTGACCGTGAGTTGAATGACTTGCAGCGAATTTATGTTCGGGCAATGTTTTTGTCCTACTTAGTGCAAAGAATTCCCCTCATTCTCTTTGTTCTCACCCAGCTTGCCATCCTCAGTATCGGTTCGGTGATGACCTACAACAATTATATTTCTGTAGGGACTCTCGTTTCCTATCAAGTTTTGCTCCTCAATTTAAACCTTTATATTCTTGCCTTAGCCAGTTCGATTCCGTTTTTTATTGATGGTGTAGCTGCCCTGCGACGCATCACGGATATTTTCTCAGAAACGCCCACAGTGCAAGAGTCACCGAATGCAGTTGCATTGCCGCATTTTTCCCAGGAAATTTGCTTTGATACTGTCACTTTTAACTACTCTACCGAGAGAGTCGGAGTTAAAAACTTATCCCTGAAAATTCGTCACGGCGAGTATGTGATGTTTGTCGGGCAGAGTGGGGCTGGGAAAAGCACGATTGTTAACTTACTGACGCGCTTTTATGACCCCGACAAAGGGAGCATTTTGTTGGATGGAATCGATTTACGCCATGCCACTTTGCGTTCCCTGCGCTCTCAAATCGGACTGGTTTCTCAGGAGGTGATTTTATTTAACACTTCCATCCGAGAAAATATTCGCATGGGTGATTTAGAAGCCAGCGATGCACAGGTGGAAGCCGCCGCCAAAGCTGCCGAAATTCACAATTTTATCTTAACTTTACCCCAAGGTTACGAGACCCCGGTTGGCGACAGGGGCGGACAACTATCGGGGGGACAACGGCAAAGAATCGCCCTAGCGAGGGCGTTGGTGAGAGATCCGGCGATTCTGATTCTCGACGAAGCCACATCTGCCCTGGATGTGGCGACGGAAGCGGGAATTCTCGCCACTATCGATCGCATCGCCAAACAACGCACGGTAATAGTCATCACCCACCGCATCGCCCAAGCCTTGCGTGCGGATAAAATCTTTGTCCTCGAAAATGGCAGCATTACCGCATCGGGACACCATACGGACTTGGTGGAACGAGAAGGACTCTATGCCACCCTTTGGCAACAGGGTCATCAAACTTCTAACTCCCCCAAACTTCCTCTGTCCTAACTACAAAAAAGTCTTAATTCCCGGTTGTGGTTCGGAAATTTACCTTCAGAAAACCTTGCTAGCAAATCGGACAAGTGGTGCGTTGCGGCGATGTCAATATTTATCGTGAAAACCCATAATTTATCGATGCCGCAACACACCCTACCGGGGACGACACCATCATAGGTAGGGTGTGTTATGCGGCCAGAAAATGTGAATGGTGACAAATCAATGATATTTCCGCATAACGCACCATCCACGGAACCCCGAATTCAATTTTGGGTTGAATTCACATATTTATTCATGGGGTTTGTTGGTGGGGGTGGTGCGTTGCGGCGATGTCAATATTTATCGTGAAAATCCATAATTTATCGATGCCGCAACACACCCTACCTGCCCCAATCGGGGGGATAAATGCCTTGTCGAATAAACCGATGAATGCTTGACCACGGCCAATCTGTCGGCGATTTGCATAACCCATGTTTCACCGGGTTAATATGAATATAATCGCAATAGGCGGCAAATTCTTGTTCGTCCCGTACCCGATGTTCCCAAAACCGCCGTTGCCATAAATTCCGTTCCCGACGGGATTGGCGCGATCGCGTTGTTTTCGTCTCCAAATTCAAGCGATCGCCGATCGTTCTGGTTACATGGCTTTTCACCAAACGCATTCTCGTTGAAAAATCCCCGTCGTTTTCTGGTAGCGTCCACAGACAATGAAAATGGTCGGGTAGTAAGACAAAAGCATCAATTTGAAACGGACGTTTACGGCGAACCGTTTCGATCGCCTGTCGCAACGCAACCCTAGCCATATCGTCGCACAGCCAGGGCTGGCGATCGCACGTCACCTGTGTAAAAAAATAGGTTGCCCCCTGCCAATATTCTCGCCGATATTCTGCCATTATAATCAGTCGAAAATTGCGATAATATTATTATGATAGATAAATGGTACGTTTGGATTGTCGAACAGGTAGGGTGTGTTATGCGGCCAGAAAATGTCAATGGTGACAAATCAATGATATTTCCGCATAACGCACCATCCATAATTACGCGATCGGCCAATTTGAATCATCGCACCATCCACGGAACCCCGGATTCGATTTTTTGGCAACACCGTCATCAATGGGGTTTGTCGGCGGTGCGTTGCGGCAAGGTTAATATTTATCGTGAAAACCCATGATGTATCGATGCCGCAACACACCCTACCCGGGTTTTGGGAAACGCCACAACCGATTTCGGGTAGGGTGTGTGACGCACCAGGAAATGTGGGGGGTTGTCAGATTCGTGAAATACCCGCGTCACGCACCATCTCGTTATATTAAGGCAAACTACAGCCGTTACAATCAGTTGCCTCCCCAGGCCAGAAGCATCGAAAACGCGATCGCCCCTACCCCTTCACGGCCGCAGCCAAGCTGGGTTTGACGATCGCCCGGACAATCCGACTGCAAGCCATTCTCCCCCCGGATAAATTCCGAGCCGCCGGACCGACCATCAAAGCTGCCAATCCTCCCATTACAAAGTATTCCGAATCCGGAATCCGCAAATGGTTATCTAATACGGGCAAACCGCCGATCGCCTCCGTGGGGTAGATTCGCAGCGTATCGGCCAGGAGGGGATCTCGCGCCGCATCAAATTGGGTTCCCGTCGCCAACCAAATGCGATCGCACCCCGGCAACGGCCCACCGCCGGCCTTCACCCGCCAGCAACGGTCTTCCCAAACCGCCGCCCTCACTTCCGTATTCTCCAAAATTCTCAATTCCCCCCGATTGACGGCCCGCCTCAACTGCAACATCATCGCCGGCGTCACCGAACCCCCGCCGCGGGCCTGTCGGATCATTTCCCGGCGGGTCAGCCAACAGTCCTCGGCTTCAAAATCCTTGAGATATTTCGGCCCCAACCAACCCGGTTCGGCGTCAAATAATTTTTCTCGCAATTGCCGCCGCACTGCCAGCGTCACCTTCGCGCCCCGCCGCATCGCCCCCACCGCCAAATGGGCGGCGGTCAACCCCCCTCCCACGATCAAAATCTCTTCCCCGGTCACGTCGAGGCCCCGCAAGTCCACCTGTTGAGAATGGCACAGCCGACCCGGCGGGTGGGGGGCGGCAATTTCCCCGGCCCACTCGGGAAGGTCGGGCACCGCCGCCCCGGTCGCCAACACCACCCGCCGCGCGACGGTACAACTGCCGTCGCTCAAAATCACCTGGAATCTCGGCCGTCCCGACCGCCGGACGGGCAGCACTTGGCGGACTTTGCCGGGATACACCCGGTCTGCCAACTCCCACCGCCGGACCACATCCCCACAGAAGTCCTCGAAGAGTCGGGTTCCCGGCAAATCGTAGGGGGGGAATAATTCCGCCGCCCGACCTTCGGCAAATCGTCTCAGGGCGTAGGGGTCGGGGTCGGGGTGGTGTACCGCCGGGGACCGCAGGTGGGGGATGTCCTGGGCGGCAAATTGATGTCGCCATCGCGCCAGCCAAGTCCCGCTGGGGTCTAAGACGATGAATCGGTTTCTGAAGGACTCGCGTTTCTGTAGCAGGTGGGTGGCGAGGGTGAGGGCTTGGGGGCCGGCTCCCACGATGGCGAGGTCGGCGGAACTGGGTCGGGTGCGATCGAACATCTTTGAGATCTGACGAATCCTGTGCTATCGTGACAATGATAATGATTATCATTATTTGCAGCAATGTCAATTCTGACGAGTTTGGGATCGGGATCGGGTTTGAGTTGGATTTGGAGGGAATTGGAGACGATGACTGGCTTGACAAAAACCACCACACCTGATTCGATTTCGGAGTTTCCCAAGCGGGGGATGCCGGTCACGATTATTACCGGATTTTTGGGGAGCGGCAAAACGACGTTGCTCAACCAAATTTTGGAAAATAAACGGGATTTAAAAGTCGCCGTTTTGGTGAACGAGTTCGGGGATATTAATATTGATGCTCAGTTGCTGGTGTCAACGGATGACGACATGGTTGAGTTGAGCAACGGCTGCATTTGCTGTACAATTAATGAGGGGTTGATCGATGCGGTGTATCGGGTTTTGGAACGGAGCGATCGCGTCGATTATATGATGATTGAAACCACCGGTGTCGCCGATCCGCTGCCGATTATTTTGACGTTTTTGGGCACCGAACTGCGAGATCTGACGCGCCTGGACTCGGTGCTCGGGGTGGTGGACGCGGCGAATTTTACGCCGGATCACTTCGACAGCGAAGCGGCTCTGAAACAAATTGCTTACAGCGATGCGATTATTTTGAATAAAACGGATTTGGCGACTCCCAAAAAAATTCGAGAATTGGAGGATTATATTGCCATTGTCAAACGGGGGGCGAGGATTCTGAAAAGCGAATATGGTCGAGTTCCGCTGCCGTTAATTTTGGATGTGGAGTTGACGCCAATCGATCGCTATCACGGGGAGGAAGAACGCTACCACCGCCGCGACAAATATGATTCCCTTAACCGCCATTCCGACCACTTACAAAATGATGGTTTTTTGTCGATCGCGTGGGAGAGCGATCGGCCGTTTGATATCGATAAATTCGAGCATTTTTTGACGGAAAAAATGCCGTTGGAGGTCTTTCGAGCCAAAGGAATTCTCCGCTTCAGTCAGAGTGAAATCCCTTATATTTTTCAACTCAGCGGCCCCCGGTATGCCATTCAATTGGGGGAGACTTTGAAAACGGCAAAGACTCAAATTGTTTTGATCGGGCGTCATCTCGACCGGGAGTATATTCGCCAGCAATTGAACGATTGTTTGGCTTAGTAATGGGGGCGGGCGCAAGCCTTGCGCCCCTACGAGATCAAATTATCTTGTGCTAAGAGGATTGGGGGTTGGCTGAGTCACAGAGAGAGTTTATCTTCGTTGTTGGGCTTGAGCCACCTCAGAAATGCGCTGAAGCGCTACAACAATTTGTTTTATCAATCCGATCGCCCGTCGGGTGCGTCAAATTGATGGCTGATGATGACAACCAATTATTGATGCTCGGACGCACCCCAAAACTGCTGTAAAAATTACGAAAACCGCACCGGGGTCAAACTCCAGTCGGGGCGGAGATTTTTCGCCCCCCGCAGATAGGGGTGGTGAATTTCCGTTTTGTGGGCCGGGAAATTGACGTGCACCAGGAAGCGGATGCAGCGTTCGAGACTGCCTTCGACGTGCATTTGCTGCACGTCCAACAGCGGCACGTTGTCCCAATTCGGGCGCTCTCGGGCGATCGCGGCGGGGAAAATCGCGTCCAAATCCCGGGTGACAGAAAACGTGGTGCTGATAATCTGCTCGGGTTGGAGCTGATTGCGGGTTTCGAGTTCGTCGAGCAGTTCTGTCACCGCCTCCCGAATTGCCTCCGCCGAATTGTCCGGGACCGTCGTCGCGCCGCGAATCGCTCGAACTTGCCACTCCACGCCAAATCCTCCTATGATCGTCACTGTTCAGGTATCCAAGGGGACTCGAAATGTTCCCCCGCCTCCGATCGCCTCACCCCCGGCGCGATCCTGTTTCAAGGTCGGTACAACCACAGGGGCAAACCGTTCGTAGACAGTTCAAATTCTACCCAATTCCGAGCCGCCGATAACCCTCCGGCGGGGGTTTGGTTGTTGCTGAGAATGCGGCCGATCAGGGATTTGGGTTTTTCCAGGGTGCAGCATTCGGTCTTGTCGGGGTCGAGTTCGGCCAGTTCCGCCGCCCAGCGTCGGGCCTCTTCTTCCGTCCCCAGGCGATCGACCACACCCAATTCGAGGGCCTGTTCCCCGGTGAAAATCCGCCCGTCGGCGAAGGTGCGGACGGCCTCTTCGGACAGGTTTCGGGACTCGGCTACCGTCCGGACGAACTGGTGATAGCTGGTGTCGATCAACTCCTGGAGGATGTGCTGTTCGGGTTCGGTGAGTTCGCGATCGAAGGCCAAAATATCTTTGTAGGGTCCGGACTTGATCACCTTGAAGGAAACGCCGATTTTCTCCAACAGCCGTTCGATGTTGTTTCCTCGCAAAATTACGCCGATGCTGCCGGTGATGGTGCCGGGGTTGGCGACGATGTGTTGGGCGCCCATGCCGATGTAGACGCCGCCGGAGGCGGAAATATTGCCGAAGCTGGCGACGATCTTGACTTTTTCGCGCAAATGTTGTAAGGCGCTGTAAATTTCCTGGGAATCTCCCACGGTGCCCCCGGGGCTGTCGATCCGCAGCAGCAGGGCGGGAAATTTGCGCTCTTTGACGGTGTTGAGGGCTTCGAGAACGCGCTTTCGCGTATCGCCGGCGATGGGACCGGTAATTTCGATGCGGGCAATTTGTTTGCGAAATCGAGACTTAAATGGCCAAATCATGGACGGTTGGGACTCAATAATAACGAGATGGGCGTTGGATGTGCGATCGCCAGCCATTCTTTCCAGTATAGTGCGACGCCGGGAGTCCCGGTAGTCCGACCCGAAATTCTCTCGCCCCCAAACCCCCAATTCTGGGGGCTTTGAACGGATAGACTTTTGGCGAATGATTTCACATTGCTATAGAGTTCGGATCGTCTGTTATCCTATTGATTCGATTTCTGATTGTCGAATTACAAAAAATTATAGAAATCGTTTTTTGTTAATTATTTTAGTGGATATAGTAGTGTGAAATGATGAGTGAAAATTGGTCGGCTCTGAGTCTCCAGGATTGGGGGTTTGGGGGCTGAACAATTTACATAAGGTTTCCGATTGCTATATGATGTCGAACCCTCCGATGCTTTTGGTGGCGCAACAGAGTATCGGCTCAACTGCGATCGCGCTACACTGTTCTCGTCGAACTCGCGTCGTTTGTATGCTTGAAAAGTTCGGGCCTTCCCTTTACTCGGCCGACGGGCCGACCGTTTCGTTCTTCGGCTTTCCGTACCCCACCCGCATGGCAGTGGCGCGACTCTCGGACGGCGGCGTTTGGGTCTGGTCCCCGATCGCCCTGACGGAAGAACTGGCCGACGAAGTGCAAGCCATCGGGCCGGTTCGCCACATCGTCTCGCCGAACAAAATCCATCACCTTTTCTTGGGCGAGTGGGCCAGCCATTGGCCCGATGCCCGCCTCTACGCGCCACCGGGACTCGCGCAAAGGAAACCCGAAATCCCCTTTGATGACGAACTCGACGACGAACCCCCCGCCTCCTGGGCTGCGGATATTGACCAGGTGGTGTTCCGGGGGTCTTTCGCGATGGAAGAGGTCGTCTTCTTCCACCGGGTTTCGAGAACCGCGATCGTCGGCGACCTGATCCAACGGCATCTCGAATCGAAGATGTCGGGATGGAAGGGAGCGCTGATGCGCTTTGATGGCTTGGTGGGCGATCGCGGCAGTACGCCGCGAGAGTGGCAGGCCACCTTTTTTCAGCGCAGTTCCACCCGTGCGGCGCGAAAGGCGGTACTCGAATGGAATGCCGAACGGCTGCTGATCGCACACGGGAAGTGCGCCCAGACCGGAGCCGCCGAGATCCTCTCAACGGCGTTGAGTTGGATTTGAAGTCCCCCCCACCCGGGCCGGCTCCAACTGGACTTTTCGGGAAGCAAATCCTATGATTGTAAAAACAACTTAACAAAACTACATCAATCTCAAGATAGCCCCGCCGCGCCGTCAAGTGGCGGGGGGATCTATGGAAAGAGTGCCAGGAGTCAACCGAATGCAGCCAAAGCCGATCGCGAACCTACCCTTCAAACCCCTACTCCTCATCGCCCCGTTTTTCTTCTGGGGCACCGCAATGGTCGCCATGAAAGGCGTGATCCCCCACACGACACCGTTATTTATGGCGGGGGTGCGGCTGTTTCCGGCGGGGATATTGGTGCTGCTGGTGTGCCTGATCCAGGGACGTCCCCAGCCGAAAACTTGGAAGGCTTGGGCCTGGATCGCCCTGTTCGCGCTGGTGGACGGGGCCCTATTTCAGGGATTTTTGGCCGAGGGACTGCTGAGGACCAAGGCGGGTTTGGGATCGGTGATGATCGACACCCAACCGTTGGCGGTGGCGATCTTGTCGTTGTGGCTGTTTCAGGAACGCATCCGCTTTTGGGGATGGCTGGGACTGGCGATCGGAATTATTGGGATTAGTGCGATCGGTTTGCCGGACGAGTGGATTTTGGGTTGGCTGCACCTCGGTTCCGGCGATATAGCCCCCACCCAACTGTTTGAAAGCGGGGAATGGCTGATGTTGCTGGCGGCGCTGTCGATGGCTGTGGGGACGGTTTTGGTGCGGGGAGTCTGCCGCCACGCCGATCCGGTGGTGGGGACTGGATGGCACATGATTATCGGAGGGTTGCCGTTATTCGCCCTTTCCGGTGCCTTGGAAACGGAACAGTGGGTCCACATCGATGCCGGGGGATGGGTGGCAATGACCTATTCGACGGTGTTCGGGAGTGCGATCGCCTACGGATTGTTCTTCTACTTCGCATCCAGCGGATCGCTGACCAGTTTGAGCTCTTTGACGTTTCTCACCCCCATTTTTGCCCTGCTGTTCGGCAATCTATTTTTGGGAGAAGTGCTCAGTCCGCTACAATCGATGGGGGTCGGACTGACGTTGGTGAGTATCTACCTCGTCAACCAGCGGGATACCCTGGCCGAAAAGTTCGGATTCGATCGCGCCGACGGGAAATCCAACCCCCCGGAGGCCGAGTCGGAACCCCTGCTGAGTCCCGCAGAGGGCAAACCTGTGGAACTTTCGGTCAAAGTGGGAGTCCCGGAATCCGAGCCGAACGTTTAATATAACTGCGAGGAGGATCATGAAAGTTGGCGCAAACTATCTGGGCGGCGATCGCTGCGAGTTCGTCGTTTGGTCCCCCATCCGGGAGGCAGTGAGTCTCAAACTCGAAACCCCGGAACCCCGCTCGATTCCGATGGAACGGGACGAGTCGGGATATTGGCGCGTCACCCTCGACAATATTCCGCCGGGAACCCGCTACAAGTTCGAGTTGGACGAAGACACGATTCGGCCCGATCCCGCCTCGGAGTTTCAACCGGAAGACGTGCACGGACCCTCTGCAGTGGTCGATCATGGGGCGTTTAATTGGGATGAGGGCGGCTGGCAAAATACCCCTCTGGAAGATTATATTATTTACGAATTGCACGTCGGGACGTTCACGCCCGAGGGGACGTTCGAGGCGATTATTCCCCGGATTCCTGAATTGTTGGAGTTGGGAATTACCGCGATCGAATTGATGCCGGTTTCCCAGTTTCCGGGAAGTCGAAATTGGGGTTATGATGGCGTTTATCCCTACGCGGTTCAGACCTCCTACGGGGGGCCGGAGGGTTTGAAAAAGTTGGTGAACGCCTGCCACCAGCAGGGGATGGCGGTGGTGATGGATGTGGTTTACAACCATTTCGGCCCGGAGGGGAATTACACCCGCGATTTCGGCCCCTATTTTACGCCGAAATATCAGACACCCTGGGGCAGTGCGATTAATTACGACGATGCGGACAGCGATGGGGTGCGGAATTTCGTCCTGGAAAATGTCCTGTGTTGGTTCCGGGACTACCACATCGATGCTTTGCGACTCGATGCCATCCACGCCATTTATGATTTTGGGGCGAGACATATTTTGTCGGAGATGGCGGACTGGGTGGCGGAATTGTCCGAACAGTTGAATCGCAAGTTTTATTTGATTGCCGAAAGTGACCTCAACGACGTCCGGATTATTAATCCAAAAGAGCGGGGGGGATATGGGATCGATGCCCAGTGGAGCGACGATTTCCACCACGCTTTGAGGACTTTGATTACCGGGGAACTGACGGGTTATTACAAAGATTTTGGCACCTGCGCGGATTTGGAAAAGGCGCTGCGGGATAGCTTCATTTACACTTGGAATTATTCCCAAAATCGGCAGAGATTTCACGGCAGTTATGCGGGCGATCGCCCCCCGTCTCAGTTTGTCGTCTGCTGCCAGAATCACGACCAGGTTGGCAACCGAATGTTGGGGGAACGGCTGTCCGAACTGGCCTCTTTTGAGGCGTTGAAGTTGGCGGCGGGGACGGTGTTATTGTCGCCCTACATTCCGCTATTATTTATGGGGGAAGAGTACGGGGAAACAAGGCCGTTTCTGTATTTTATCAGCCACACCGATCCCGATTTGGTGGCGGCGGTTCGCAAGGGAAGAAAGGCGGAGTTTGAGGAATTTCACGCCGTCGGAGAACCTCCGGACGCCCAGAGTCCGGAGACGTTCGGGCGGTGTATTTTGAATTGGGAAGAACGGAACCAGGGCAAACACGGGGCTTTGTTGGCGTTTTACAAACGGCTGATCGCTTTGCGAAACGAAATTCCGGCGATTAAAAGTAGCGATCGCGATCGCCAAAAAATTGCCAGCAGCGAAGCGGACAAACTGATCTCTTTCCATCGGTGGACTCAAGATTCGCAAATTTTCGGTATTCTGAATTTCAATTCGGAATCGGTGGGTTATCAGTTTGACCCCGAGGGCGGGACGTGGCAGAAGCGGATCGACTCCGCTGATTCAGAGTGGATGGGGTCGGGTTCTTCCCTTCCGGATACCCTCGCCGAGTCCGAGAACATCTCCCTGGCGCCGGAAAGTTGCGTTTTGTACGAATGTCAGAGGGCAATTTAGCTATAATATGGGTTCGCGACTTGTCGCAGTCAATTCACGTCAAACTTGGGGGTGAGACATACCGCGATCGGCCTGTGTTCGCATTCGTCGGAGAGAAGTGTTTGATGCCCCCGTCCCCGATATTCGACATCGGAATTGGCGATCGCTCCGACCCGCGACGCTTCAGGTCGGACGCGATACGATATTTGAGTCATTTTATGCCGCGCGATCGTCCTCTGCGGGGGACTCGACATTTAGATCAAGTCCGGACAATCAGTTATCATATACTTCTGATTGTCAAAGTAAAAAAAATAGTTTTTATAAAAACTATTTGAGCGGACATGATATTGCCCATTCACAGACCAGTCAATCTTTGAACCCGATTCGTTGCGATCGAAATTAATTATGCGTATCCCTGTTTCAACCTATCGAATTCAATTTAACCCTAATTTTGATTTTGAGGCAGCCAAAAAAATCCTGCCTTACCTTAAAGAATTAGGAATTTCTGATATTTACGCCTCTCCCATTTTCAAAGCCCGGAGTGGCAGCACCCACGGCTACGATGTCGTCGATCCCAACCAAATCAACCCCGAACTCGGTTCGCGAGAAGCCTTCGAGGAACTGATCGAAGAACTGCAAAACCGGGAGATGGGGTGGGTGCAGGATATCGTCCCCAACCATATGGCCTACGACAGCGAAAATAAGCTGTTGATGGACATTTTAGAACACGGATCGGATTCGGAATATTTCGACTATTTTGAAATCGACTGGGATCAGGTATACGACGACCTGCGAGGGCGGGTGTTGGCGCCACTGTTGGGGGATTTTTACGGCAACTGTTTGGAAAACGGGCAACTCAAATTATCCTACGACGAATCGGGTTTGAGTGTCAGTTACTACGATCTCAAATTCCCCTTGAGAATCGAATCCTATGCCACTTTAATTAGCTACAAAATCGGCGCACTTTCTCAAAGCCTCGGAAATCGACACCCCGACGTTATCAAACTGTTGGGGGTTCTCTATATCCTCAAAAACATTCCCACGGAAACCTCCAGCCAGCAGCGTCGCAACCAGGCGGAATTTGTCCGGGGGCTGCTATGGGAACTCTACCAAGACAACCCGGAAATCAAGAATTTCATCGATGAAAATATCGATTTCTTCAACGGGGAAGAGGGGAAAACCGAGAGTTTCAACCTCATGGACCGTCTCCTGTCCGACCAATTTTATCGCCTTTCATTTTGGAAAGTGGGGGCGGAAGAATTGAACTACCGGCGCTTTTTTACCGTCAATGAACTGATTTGCGTCCGGGTCGAAGATTACAAAGTTTTTCAACGGACTCACGATTTGATCGGGCAGTTAGTGCAGTCCGGACAGTTCACGGGACTGCGAATCGACCACATTGACGGACTCTACAACCCCATCCAATATCTGCGGTGGCTGCGGGAAAAAACGGGGGATATTTATATCGTCGTCGAGAAGATCCTGGAACTCGACGAAAAACTCCCGTCCAACTGGCCGATTCAGGGGACTAGCGGCTACGACTTTTTAAACTATGTGAACGGTTTATTTTGTCGGAGTCAAAATGAGAAAAAATTTGATGATATCTACGTCCGAATGACGGGACTCACCGCGTCTTACAGCGATCTGTTGGTGGAGAAAAAACGCCTAATCGCCGATAAAAATTTAGCGGGAGATGCGGACAACCTGGCGGGGCTTTTGAAGCGGGTTTGCGGACAGTATCGCTACGGTCGGGACTTCACCCTGGCGGGGTTGAAAACGGCGATTATGGAGTTTTTGGTGCGCTTCCCCGTCTACCGGACTTACATCAACCAGGAAGGGGTCAACGAGGCCGATCGCATTTACGTCCAGCAGGCGATCCGGGAGGCGAAAGGAAAACTGCCGGAACTGTTGAACGAACTGAATTTGATCGAAAAGTTCCTATTTCTGGATTACGACGAATTCTTGAGCGAAGAAAATCAGCAGTTATGGCTGCTTTTTGTGATGAAATTGCAGCAGTTTTCGGGGCCGCTGACAGCCAAGGGGATCGAGGATACGTTATTCTACGTTTACAACCGATTTTTGGCGCTGAATGAAGTGGGCGGCAACCCCCAGCATTTCGGCATTTCCCTCGACAAATTCCACGAGTACAACCGACACCGCCTAGCCAGTTGGTCCCACGCCATGAATGCGACGGCAACCCACGACACGAAGCGGGGAGAAGACGTGCGATCGCGCCTGAATGTGATTTCGGAACTCCCGGACGAGTGGGAAGAAAGGGTGAAATGTTGGTCGGAATTGAACCGCCACCACAAGACGGAAACGGATGGAAAATTGAGTCCGGATCAAAACGACGAATATTTCCTCTATCAAA
Organism: Limnospira sp.; assembly: GCA_050045915.1. GTDB lineage: Bacteria > Cyanobacteriota > Cyanobacteriia > Cyanobacteriales > Microcoleaceae > Limnospira. The sequence goes on along the minus strand of JBNGCR010000095.1, from coordinate 2,287 downwards.
CCTTGGTGGGTTCCTTCCCCTTCTTCGAGGCGGAATATGAGGAATATGTGGAACGGGTCAAACAGTACGTCGTGAAAGCCGTGCGGGAAGCCAAGGTTCACACCGCCTGGTTGCGGCCGGATACGGATTACGAGGACGGATTTATCAATTTTGTCGAACAGATCCTCGACTTTTCCGAGGAAAATCAATTCCTGGCGGACTTCCGGCTGTTCCAGGAAAAAATCGCCTTCTACGGAATGTTCAATTCCCTGTCTCAGACGTTGTTAAAATTGGTGAGTCCGGGACTGCCGGACATTTACCAGGGGACGGAATTGTGGGACCTGAGTTTGGTCGATCCGGACAACCGGCGTCCGGTGGATTTCGAGGGGCGGTTGTCATTCCTCCAGGAAATCAAACGGCGGTGTCGGACGGGGATTCAAAACTTGATTGAAGACCTGGTGGCGACCTGCGAAGATGGGCGGCTGAAGCTATTTTTAATGGCGCGGGTTTTGGAGGCGCGACAGCAGTATTTAGAGGTGTTCCAAACGGGGACTTATAAGCCGGTGGCGGTGACGGGTCAGTATAGCGATCGCGTCATTGCTTTCGCCCGCAGCGACGGCAAAAATACCGCGATCGCGATCGCGCCCCGATTTTTAACGGGTGTCATCCAACCCCCCCAATTCCCCATCGGCGACGTGTGGGGCGACACGGCGATCGAACTTCCCCAGGGCAGCGGTTCGAGTTGGCACGAAGTCATCGCGGACGGGACAATTTCGGGAGGCGACCAAATTGCGATCGCTCAAATCCTGCAACATTTCCCCGTCGCCCTTTTGATCGATCAATAAATAGGAGGGAATAGGGAATAGGGAATAGGGAATAGAAAAATTTTGACTTTTCACTTTCCCTACACCCTACACCCTACACCCTACACCCTAATTCATTACAAACTCGGCGCCAGCCACCCCCGCAGGAAGTAATAGAAACTGACCAGATATTCGTCAACGACTTTCGTGGTTAAAACGAGGGCGTCCGCATTGGGGGCAAAATCCTCGAAGGAAACCCTTCTTTTGCGTTTTCCGCTGGGAATAAACGTGAAAAAGTTGGTCGGGGCGGGAATCACTTTCAAACCGACATTGGTAAATGTCAAAGCCGCCCGCCGCGTTTCCAAAGCCGACGTCACCAAAATCACCGCCCGTCCCAAACCCTTCTGCTCCATAATTTGTTGAACTGCGAGGGCTTCTTCTCGCATGGTGTGGGCGTCGGTGACGAGGATGAGATCTTCGGGCAAAACGCCCATATAAATGAGCAATTGTCTGATATCTTTGGCTTCGTTAGTGGGGTGTACCAACTCGTGGCGATCGCCCGCGGCGACGATCACTCGGGCGGCGAAACCTTCCCGGTAAAGTTCGGCGGTGTAGGGGATGCGATCGCCCTTATCCGTCAATTCAATTTGAGTCCGGTTGGGCAGTTTGGGCTCCGTCGTCCCTCGCCCCAGCAGCACGATCGCCCCGGCCCTCTCGCCGCAACACAAATCATTCTGAACTGTTTCGACCGCCACCCGTTCCACCTGCAACGCCAACCATTGCGCGAGTACCGGTGTACTGGAAAGAATTAAAATTAAAAGCGCAGTTAAAATCAGATTTGGGGCCGGACTTTTAATTCCTCCGTTGGTGATCAGAGCCGCCGCGATCGTCAGCAGCAAAATCGATAAACCGAGGGGCCGCAAGAAAATTGCCAGGAGTTGAAAAACTGCCATTCCCACCGAACTGTCCGGAGCGACAAAGGCGACGATTAGCAAGGTGAGGGTCAGCAAGAAAAACAGGCGACTCACCAGGCTATTTTCTTTCCCAGCCAACAGCTTCCAGATCCGAAAAGAAATGGTAATTAGCAGCAGTAAAACCAGGACTTGAGTGAGTAATACAAACATATTTTTCCCTCATTTTTGTGATTGGGAATGGAACAGTTTTGATAGAAATTGACGCTTCATACAGCAGCTCTGATTATGAGAATTGATGATCAGACCTTGATATCATCGCCCGGGCCGGAAGTTGGCGATCGCGATATTGGGAAATTCTAGGATTTGGAGAAATTATAGCCCCATCACGGGTACACGGCTCAATTTATACTACACGACGGTCGTCGCTGACAATAGCGGAGGAGGCAGGGGAGGCAGGGGAGGCGGAGGAGGCAGGGGAGGCAGGGGAGGCAGAGGAGGCGGAGGAGGCGGAGGAGGCAGGGGAGGCAGGGGAGGCAGAGGAGGCGGAGGAGGCGGAGGAGGCAGAGGAGGCAGAGGAGGCAGAGGAGGCAG
>JBNGCR010000094.1:14719-19274 GCA_050045915.1 Limnospira sp. | reverse complement strand
TTGCTGAATCTAACCACCGTTTCAATCCCTAATAGGTATTTCTGATTATATCAGGGGCCTCGTCAGGACGTCAAGCCCAGAGGGAATTTTGGATGCTAGTTGCGCGACGATCGCCCAAATGATAACCATTCTCACGTCCGCGACACCCCAAAAACGCTGAAACCCCCGCCGCGTCAGGTGCGCGGGCATCTCCGAACTCGAAATCGCTGTAACCCAGAACAGATCGGACATGGAAGCACTTTTCATATTTCTTTCATTTCTACAGCTACCCCGTCGCGCAAAATCTCAGTGCGATCGCCGTCCCTTTTGCCATCGGAACCGCCGACCCGAAGCACCGGTTCACCTCCCGGACACTGTGGCAACTTCAACTCGGTATCGGTAGGCTTTTTCACTCATCCTCAGATTTTAACAAGTATCGCAAGTATCGCGCTCGTGTGTTCACAAATCGAGGGAACGACGAAAACTTCAAAACCTCGATTTAACGGGGCTTTGAGTTGTCCCGACTCCCGACTTCCGATTCTCGAAGACCGCACGCAGCGCTATATTCCGTGAATATGCTACCTTGAACAGTCAAGCCGTCCTTAGAGGACGGGGTTTCCAACCCAAATTTTTGATAAGTGGCATTACCGCGAGGTACAGGCCCAAACTTGTACCGATGATATGACATCAATCAATTCTCAAGTGGAACTCGTGGCATTACCGCGAGGTACAGGCCCAAACTTGTACCTGGCAATCTCCCTGGCCGCAGGCTGACATCGCCTGGGCTTCCGCCTCCGCCCGAGTCGATGCCCAGGCCCAACCGATGCGAGATCCGTTCGCCGCCACCGAACCGCAGGCATTTTTAAACCACACCCGCACCTGACAATCCGATCGCCCGCACTCTTCCAAAGCGCGGCGTTCTGCCTGGGCGCGGGTGGGGTAATCGTAGGCGTAACCCCAGGCATCCGTGCTAGAATCCGAGGTGGCGATCGCGCCGTAATTATCCCGATTTTGGGCGAGACTGTCCGTCGCCGTCATCCCCCCAAATCCGAGTAGAATTAAAGTAAATAAACTCAACGGTTTTTTATTCATTTACCCTCAACTGAACTCACCTGAACGGGCAGAAAAATCGTCATCACTTTCCCCTGTTGAGGCCGCTGTCGCATCACCAATTTGCCCCCGAGGGCTTGGAATAGATTTTTCGTGACATTCATATTCAAACTCAGACTACCCGTTTCCGGCTGCACCATCAACAGCGGACCGATGGATTTCAGGGGCGACTTGGTAGCGCAGCAAAAGGGAGAATTACTTTCTCCTTGGGGGTGAGATTCGAGTTGCAACTTCAACAGGTGTCCGGCGAGTCGGACGCCGACGTGGATATGGCTGCCCCCGGGCAAACTGCGGGTGAAATTTTCGATCGCCCCCGTCAACATCTGATCCAACAACGTCGGGTCGCTGACCACGGCGGGCAACTGTTTCGGTAAAATCACCTCCAGGGTGTGGTTGCGCTGGCTGGCCTGTTTTTGCCACCGGGGCAGTCCGCTTTGGAAGACATCCCCCAGGGACATGGTGGTAAGTTGCACCCCCGGACTGGCAGGGACTTCGCACGATCGCTGGCGAACCTGGGACATCTCCAACTCCACAGCCCGGAAAATCAGGTTGAAGCGGTCGATCTGGCTGGTACACTCGCGATCGATGGCTTCCAACCGCTTGCGGGCCACCTCCGGATCGAGATTTTTCCGCTTCAACAGCAACCGCGTGAAGGTGCGGATGGTGGTCAGGGGGGTGCGGACTTCGTGGGCGATCGCCTGCAGCAATTCTACCTGGGATTTGTGGATGGTGCGATCGGCAGGGACGGGGGCGACCCCCATTTCTGAAACCGGAGACTTGGGTTTGGGTTCCCGACGATCGCCCTCCGGGGGCAGGTTTTGCAGCAGCAGGCGGCCGAATTCCGTCACCGTCCGATAGTGGGGTTCGACGGGAGGAAACTGGGCCGCGATCGCGTCGAGTTGAGCGATTTGGTGGTGTTGGTGGCGGGGCGACGTCGAGGATCGTGCCACCATGCGATCGCGCAAAACTTTTAATGCCGGGGTGACGGTATCCGGATCGAAGGAAAATAAAAACGCCGGATGATCCATTTCATCGACTCCCAACACCATCACCAGGCTGAAGCGGGCCGTCAACACCAGGCAAAACGGTTCCCGAGTCAGGGGATCGTCCTGGGAGAGGGGAAAGGCTGAGGGCCGCAACGCTTCCTCGATGGGTCCGACGGACGCCGACACAGTTTCCCCTTCCGACGCAGGCAACAACCGAAAGCCCCGTTCCCGTCCCCAGGCCGACCCGACGCTCCCGAACTGGGATTCGCAGGTCAAAATTTGGGTAGTGAAATGGGAGGCGAGGGTCGGAGTCATCAACACCGGCGAGGGGCCGGAAATGACGTAGCCCAGGGTATCGGGCGGGGGGATGTCCGTGGCGGTCTGGGCGTCCGTCTCGGGGGGGGTGCGGCTCGTTCTCAGGGGTTCGGCCCGTTGGAGCAACTGGTTCAAGCCCCGGATCGCCCCGTACCACTGCTGTTGGGCTCTCTGGCGCCCGCCGGGGCCGCCAGAGACGTCGGCGATCCCTTCATCAATCAGAATTTCACTTAAAGTTGGCACTAGATGATTCATAATATCCCCCCCGTTAGAATTGGTGATCTGGCAGTTACTTATAAATTGCCCTTAAGGTTTAGGGTAACCAATCCCCGCGAAGACAGCGACGGGGCTTTCTAGCCCTAACCTGTTACTCTGTCTCGCAGAGAGCAAGACAGCAGGCTGGCGCTTTCGAGGCGGGTTACAACGCCTCCAAGACGTTTGATATTGTTGGCTCCATTAAAATCAGCGTCGCCTTTCCATCCGCAATGCCCACACTCGAAAGTTTTGCCAGAGCGGTGAAATGTATCAATTGATCCCGGATTTGCGATCGGCAAAACCGAATCGATAAGATTTTGACTTTTTCTATTTCCAGCATATCCGCTCTTGTCATCGCCAAGATTCGTAGAACCGAACCGATAAAGCGGTAGAAACCGGGTTTCCCGTTTGCAATTGTCCGCCTCTGAGGCAAAATGGTAGGGCAGATTGAGTCAATGGTGCCGCCGATGATGCCCACTGTCCTGACCGATGTCAAAACCCGCCTACAGGAGCTGATCGCCCGCTACGGCAAAGGGGTCGATTATCTGGCGATCCGGGTCGAGGAAGCGGAAGAAACCAATATTTTGCTGCGTGGCGATCGCATCGAAACCCTCAGCGAGGGGATCTCCCTGGGCGGACAGGTGCGGGCCTGCCACCGGGGGGGCTGGGGATTTGCCAGTTTCAACGACCTCTCGGCTTTGGAAAACCGCATCCAGGAGGCGATCGCGGTGGCGAGGCTGATCGGGGACGACGAGACGCTCCTGGCCCCCATCCCCGTCGTCGAAGACACCTACATCCTGCCTCTGACGGGTTCCGATCCCCGCGATATCCCCCTGTCTCAGAAAAAGGAATTGTGCGATCGCTACGGCGACATCCTCCGCAGCGTGGACGACCGCATCACTACTATCTCCGTCCGCTACAATGACAGCACCCAGCGCATCCTGCTGGCTACCTCCGAGGGAACCTTGCTGGAACAGGGCTGGGCGGACATGGAAATGCGGTTCGCGGCCACGGCCCGCAACGGGGAAACCGTCCAAACCGGGCGGGAAACCACCGGTTCGCGCAAAGCCTACGAAGATCTGACCCGCCTCGACGACCAGGTTCGCAGCGCCGCCCAGCGGGCCGTTAATTCCCTGGATTTGCCCCCCGTCCGCGGAAATCTCTACACCGTCGTCATCGACCCCATCCTCTCTGGTTTGTTCGTCCACGAAGCCTTCGGACACCTCTCGGAGGCGGATATGGCCTACGAAAATCCGGATCTGCTGGAGGTGATGAGTCTCGGACGGCAATTCGGCCCTAAAAACCTGCAAATTTTCGACGGCGCGGCGCCGGCGGGACACCGGGGCAGCTATTTTTACGACGATGAGGGCACCCCCGCCACGAAGACGCAATTAATTAAAGATGGAATGCTCGTCGGACGCCTGCACTCGCGGGAAACGGCGGGGAAACTGGACGAAACCCCTACCGGAAACGCCCGCTGTCTGGACTACCACTATCCCCCCTTGGTGCGGATGACGAATACTTGGATCGAACGGGGCGATACACCTGTCCCGGATCTATTTAATGAGGTGAAAGAGGGGGTTTATGCGCGAAATTGGCTGGGGGGAATGACCAACGGTGAAATGTTCACGTTCAGTGCCGGGGAAGCCTGGATGATCCGCGACGGGAAATTGGCTGAACCCGTGCGGGATGTCACTTTATCGGGTAATGTGTTTACGACTTTAGCGGATATTGAGGCGATCGGCGACGATTTTTATTGGGATGAGTCGGGGGGTTGCGGCAAGGGGGGACAGAACGGCCTCCCCGTGGGCTGCGGCGGCCCGAGTTTGCGGATTCGGAATGTGGTGGTGGGGGGAGAAGCGGAAATGTAGGGATAATTGATAATTGATAATTGATAATTGATCATTGAT
>JBNGCR010000094.1:0-14619 GCA_050045915.1 Limnospira sp. | reverse complement strand
ATTGATAATTATTGATTGCTTTCCTTGGCTTCCTTTTTTGTGGGGGCAACCTTATAGGGTTGCCCAGCATTCCGGCAAGTTTTGGGCAAGCGCAGAGGCTTGCCCCTACGGTTTGATTAACTTCGGGTATCTCGAACTTGGAATAACCACCGTTCTATCCGATCGCCAAATACTTCCAAAGAGTATTCCATTTCGGCTTGTTGGCGACATTTTTTTCGGTCAATTTGATCCAGATTTGCGATCGCCTCGATCAACCCCTCCACGCTGTCGGGTTCCACCAGCCAACCCGTTTCGCCATGCCGGACAATTTCGGCTGGCCCCCCCCGGCGGTAGGCGATCACCGGGACGCCGCAGGCTAACGCTTCCACCGCCACGTTGCCGAAGGCTTCTACCCAGCGGTGAGTCATCAGCAACCCCCGACAGTGCCTCAGTCGTTCTTGGAGGCGATCGGTATCCAAAAATCCGACGTAATTGACGGGGGCATCGGGGTAAGTTTCGAGGATTTTTTGCCAGTAATTTTCATCTTGAATTTTGCCGAAAATAACCAGGGGAATCCCTGTTTTTTGTGCCGCTTCTACCCCGTCTTCTAAGCCCTTTTCCGGTGAAATTCTCCCCATCCAAGCCAGTTCACGATCCGGTTTTTCACAAAACTGATAGCGGGAGATTTCCAGCCCGTCGGGAAAAGTGGGGGATTTCCCCTCCCCACAATTGAAGGTCGTCGCCTGGGTTTGGGTGGTAAATCTGACCGTCCCCGGATACTGTTTCATCACCGCGCAAATGACCCGATCTAAGGCGGAAATTAACGAACACATACTGACATAGTGGGCGATGGGAGTCCGAAAAAATGGGGTCAAATAAAAGGGTAGCCAGTCGAAGGCAAAATTGACGATCGCATCGTAGTCATTTTGGACTTGACGTCCGTATTCCCACATCTGCTCCAAAACGGAATTTTCTGGCAGGATGATGGGGGAATTTCGCTCTGTATTTTGGGCCGTTGGCTGCAATTGTCCTGGAATTTCGACCATCGAAATTGAGTCCAATTTTGAGCCCTGGGGAGCGACGACCCGGATCTCGTGGCCCCGCCCTCGCAGCACTTTGGTAATGTTGAATAATGCCAACTCGACCCCCCCTCCCAATCCCGAGCCGATGGGGCCGACGGGGGTTGACATGAACAGCAATTTGAGAGCTTTTTCGGTCATGGGGCGATCGCATCTGGCTTGTGCATCATATTGTATCGCAAAAGGAAACATCGGACATCATTTCCGGCTCGATAAGCGATCGCTTCCCATCCCTTACTGGATCTGAAATTGTGCCGGAGATTCGGCGATCGCCACCATCATTTTGAGGCGCAAAATCGCCCCGACTCCCTAATACCGACTCCCCAATCCCGAATCTGTAAACACACTCTTCGCGCATTGCTATAAAAATATCGCAATGAGCGAGACAAGGGGTGACGGTTCAAATTGGGTCAGAAAGCTGACAACCTTTATAGAAAAGCAGTTTGAGTTCCCTATTACTGATGACCGATTACCTGTACGCAGCGCTATGATATGCGCCCCGTCTGTTCAAAAAAAACATAGGAAAGCCGGAACGAAGCTCTACAGGTTTAACCGAAAATCGCCCGCGCCTTTTGCAGCAGGCGGGTTGCCGCTTCATCGGGGGAACAGCCCGCCCCGTCCACGCCGTGGAGGGGGACTTGCCGCCGTTCCAAGTCGTAGGCATAGGTTTTGTCGTAGTAATACAGGATCAAATCGAAGGCTTCGGCCAGTTTTCCCTGCTCCAAAAATGCGATCGCCTCCCGGGTTCGCGTCCCCCCCAGGCGCTTGCGAATCCGCTCCGTCGCCCCGATCAATTTCTCGATCTCCGCATCTCCGTAGGCCTCCACAAGCAGCTTCAGACGCTCGTGGCGGGGTCGCCCGATCTCGATGACCGGCGCCTGGTCCATCTGCCGGTAAAGCTCTTCTGGGATGCGACACAAGCCGATCCGCTTGCTTTCCGCTTCGATCCAAACCCGCCGTTCGGGGTCGAAACCCGCCCAGGCGATCGCGATCTGGTTCCAAAATTGTTCGTTTGTCGGCTGGGGCGGCTGTCCCAAACTGCCGTAGCTGCTCCCCCGGTGGCGGGCGAGTCCCTCCAAGTCGAGAACCTGTTCTCCCCGAGCGGCGAGGGCGTGGAGGATGTCGGTTTTTCCGGTTCCCGTCATCCCGCCGAGAATCACGATTTTTTTGGGGGTTTGAAATTGCGATCGCCCCCAGCCTCGGAAGGCTTTGTATCCCCCGGCGAGGAGGGACACTCGCCAGCCGCCCATTTCCAACACCCAACTCACGCCGCCGCTCCGCATTCCCCCCCGCCAACAGTACATCCGAATTTGGCGGTCCGGGGCGAGTTCTCCGGCGGCGGCGATGAAGTGGGAAAATTTGGGGCCTGCGATGGCGAAACCCAACTCCACTGCGCGATCGCGGCCTTCATGTTTGTAGCAAATTCCCACCTTTGCCCGTTCTTCGTCGGTGAACAGGGGAAATGCGATCGCCCCCGGGATGTGGCCTTGGGCGTATTCGCCCGGACTGCGGACGTCTAAAATTGGGCCGGGAGCTTGAAAAAAGCGATCGGGATTTAGGGATTGAGCCATCGACAATGCAAATCCTCAAATTAGCGTCGAGTTTTGATCAAAATTAAGGACGGCTATTTCATGATAACCTACTGTTAATCTGATTTTAAGATGAATTGTTTAAACTGGGTATGATACCCTAATCATATTCGATTGGGGTGATTCTGCTTGTATCAAAGGAGCGCAATGGAGTTAAAATCCGATGCTGTCTCCCGACAACTGGGACGTTTCCAGGCGAACCGCCGATGCTTCTCGGATGTAGGAAGTCGCCAAAAGGGGGGTGCAGGTCAAGTGGCTCGGGTTCGTCAAAAATAAAGAAAAGCCGATCGATCTCCATCGGACTCGAATCGCATTCGGAAAAACAATATAGAAATCCGATGGTGAGATGTCGGGCTTCAGAAATGATGAGACGATTGCATGGCGAGCGTTACAGTTTGTGAACGCGATCGGCGAACGTCTCCCTATTTCACGATTTGTTGACGAGCGATTATTCCGCGATCGCCGGATCGGCGTTAAAATCTCCTACAAACAAAAACCCTTTGACGCATTAATAGGCAGAAATGAATCAAGATCGACTTTATTTAATTCTAATTGTCGATGATAATCCTAATAATATAAGAATCATTTTTAATTTTCTGAAAAGATATAGTTTTCGAGTTTTAGTATCCACCAGCGGGGAAGATGCGCTGAGAAAAATACAGGAGGTGACTCCCGATATAATTTTGTTGGATATAATGATGCCCAAAATCGATGGTTTTGAAGTCTGCCGGCGCCTCAAAGAAGACCCCACCACCCGAGAAATTCCCGTGATCTTCATGACCGCCCTTGCCGAAATCGAAAATAAGATCGAAGGATTCGCCTTGGGAGCCGTCGATTATGTGACCAAACCTTTGCAGCAAGAAGAAGTTTTGAGTCGGGTTAAATTGCACCTAAAATTACATGATTTGAACCGTAGCTTGCAAGAAAAAAATCACAACTTGAGCGAAGAAATTGCCGCCCGATTAGCCGTAGAATCAGAATTGAAGCAACTCAACCAAAAACTGGATTTCCGAGTTCAAGAACGAACGCAAGAACTCTCACAAGCCTTAAAAAAATTGCAACTGCGAGAAGATAAGCTACGCCATCAAGCCACCCACGATTCTCTGACGGGTTTATTTAATCGCGCTTGGCTGCTACAGTTTTTGTCCGAAAAAATTCGAGAGCATCAACGGGGGGGAAATCAGTATTCAATTTTATTTGTGGATTTAGATCGGTTCAAAAAAATCAACGATCGCTTCGGTCATTTGGTCGGAGATGAACTGTTAAAAACCGTGGCAAATCGGTTAAAAAGCTGCCTGACACTCGGCTCAAAAATTGCCAGACTGGGAGGGGATGAATTTCTGATTGTGGTTCCGGGACAGTGGGAAGAAAGCTGGCAATGTCAATTAACTGAAGCGATATTTAAACGATTTAAAAAACCGTTTCAGATTGACAATTATCAATTATTTGTCCAAGTTAGCATCGGCATCGTCCCTTCCATGAACGGCTATCAAAAACCGACCGATATTCTCCGAGATGCGGATATCGCCATCTACCAAGCCAAGCAAATAGGCCGGGGATGTTCCGTCGTCTTGACACCCGAAGTGCAGGCCGGAGCCTTAGAGCGGATTCAACTCGAATCCGACCTCCGTCAGGGAATTGAAGAAGAGCAGTTTTGTTTATATTACCAACCGATCGTTTCCCTGTCAACTCAGAAATTAACGGGATTTGAAGCCCTGATCCGATGGCGACATCCGCGGCGGGGAATTGTCTCGCCGGGGGCATTTATCGAAGTTGCCCAAGAGATCGGCTTGATTTCTGCCATCGACTTTTTAGCCTTTAAGTTAGCCTGCCAGCAACTCAATCAATGGCGAAAAGAGCTGGAGATCAAAGAGTTCCCCATTGTCAATATTAATTGTTCGGCTCAAAGATTGCAACAGCCTGAAATCGTCGCCCAGGTGCGGGGGATAATGCGAAGGTATGAAGTTGAAAGTTCGGCGATCAAACTCGAAGTTACGGAGAGCGATTTTTTGAAAACCGCCCATCACGCGATCGAGATTCTGCAACAACTGCACGACTTGGGTATCAAACTTTGTATCGACGATTTCGGCACTGGACATTCCTCCTTGAGTCGCCTGCACAACTTCCCGCTAGATACGCTGAAAATTGACCGCTCTTTTGTGATGCGTTTGATGGACAATAATAATGAAGGAGAGAAAATCGTTCAAACCATTATTTCCCTCGCCCATCATCTCAAAATGGATGTTGTTGCCGAAGGAATCGAAACCCGAGAACAATTGAATAAGCTGATCCAATTGGGGTGTGAGTTTGGACAGGGTTATCTTTTTTCTCAACCCTTACCCAGCCGAGAGGCAACTCAATTTTTAACCGGACAATTTTCTATCACCCGTTGAATTATGAACTCGAACGAAGAACAAGCGACCCTCCTGGTCGTCGATGACAATCCCACCAATATCAAAGTTCTATTTGAATTTCTCCGAAAAGTTGGCTTCAGAGTTCTGGTCGCCAAAGATGGGTGGGACGCAATCAACAAACTTCAATCCGCCCTTCCCGATTTGATTTTGCTGGATGTGATGATGCCAGGAATTGACGGTTTTGAAACTTGTCGGCAGATTAAAACTAATCCGAAGCATCGAGATTTACCGATTATTTTTATGACGGCTCTTGCAGATACAGATAACAAAGTTAAGGGGCTGTCATTGGGGGCGGTAGACTACATCACCAAACCCTTTCAGCAGGAAGAAGTCCTGGCCCGCATCAACCTGCAATTGAAGTTGCGGTCTTTAACGCGAGAACTCGCCGATAAAAATCGACAACTGGCCGAACTCAACGGCCAACTCGAACAGAAAGTTAAGGAGCGGACATCGCAACTTGAGAAGGCTCAGTCCCAACTCGTTTTGAGCGAAAAAATGTCTTCCTTGGGACAACTGGTTGCTGGAGTTGCCCACGAAATTAACAATCCCGTCAGTTGTATCGCCGGAAATTTGTCCCACGCTCAGAATTACGCCCGAGATTTAATTCATCTCCTCGAACTTTACGGCAAATACTATCCCGAACCGGAACCGGAAATTTTAGAGGAGATTGAAGAGGTCGATTTGGAGTATCTCGCCGAAGATTTTACTCAATTGCTGGATTCCATGAAAGAAGGAACCAAACGACTGGCAGACATCAGCAGTTCGATGCGAACGTTTTCTCGCTCGGATAGTCAAGCTGGGGTGGAATTCGATCTCCATGATGGCATTGATAGCACCCTGATGATTTTAAAGCATCGCCTCAAGGGGAATGGCGATCGCCCCCCCATCGACATTATTAAAAAGTATGGAAAATTGCCGGATATTAAATGTTATCCCGGACAATTAAACCAAGTGTTTATGAACTTGCTCTCGAATGCGATCGATGCGGTTGAAGAGAAAAATTGCGGCCGGAGCTTTGATGAAATTTCAGCAGATCCCAATTGTATTACAATTGAAACAGAATTTTTTCCTGAATCGGGACTTGTCGGGATTCGCATTCGAGATAACGGCATCGGCATGATGCCGGAAATTCAGGATAAAATATTCGACTATTTATATACAACCAAAAGTGTCGGAAAGGGAACCGGACTGGGGTTGGCGATCGTCCGTCAAATTGTCGAAGATAAACACGGAGGGAGGATTGATTTAGTTTCCCAACCGGGACGGGGAGCCGAGTTCCGCGTGACTTTGCCTACCCAGCTTTAAACCTGAGTCAAGTCATCACTTCTAGGAGCGATCAGGGGAATTGATGGATAACCGATTTAACTTGAATCCAAAAAATGTATCGATCGCAGCGATCGCGGCCGTCACTTATATTTGTATTGCCAAAATTTCATTGCTGGTGGCGACGGTATTCGGGAAGGTCGCCGCGATATGGCCGATATCCGGACTCGCGATCGGTGGGGCATTATTACTCGGTTATCCCGTAATTTTGGGTGTTTTTATCGGCAGTTGTATCCTCGGATTTTTCAGTCGAGAATTGGCGGTGGTTTCGGTCATTACGACGGTCAGCTTTGCCGTCGCTAATTCTGTGGAAGCGACCGTGGCTGTTGTTCTGAGCGATCGCTGGATCGGCTCTCGAAATTGGTTTCTTCGAGCTCCGGACTTGTTCAAATTTATCGGACTCTCCGCCGTTCTGAGTCCCGCCCTCAGCGCCACGATCGCCACCTTCACCTTGATGGCAACCCGTCAAGTTTCCTGGGATGGCGGTGTGGAAATTTGGAAAAATTGGTGGGTGTCGAATGCGGTCGGTATTTTGGTCTTTACACCCGCGATCGTTACTTGGAGTCATCAAAATCCAGATCGAAATCAAATGCTTAAACAACAGAAAATTGAATTCCTGGTATTGGCGGGGTTGCTGCTGGCTATCAATTTCCTCGCCTTTTGGGAGGGCTACGCGATCGAATATATGCTCATCCTCCCATTGATTTGGGCTGCTTTTCGCTTTACACCTCAAATCGTCACATTACTGGTCGTCGTGATGATTTCAACTTCGGCGATCGCGACGGCTAACGGCTACGGCCCGTTTATACAAGATTCTCCCAACGAATCTTTGGTGCTGCTGCAATCTTTCATCGGCGCGATCGCCATTAGTGCATTGGTTTTATCTGCCCTCGTTTCGGAAAACAAGACCACTCAGCGTCAACTCAAAAAAATTAATTCAGAACTGGAAGATAAAATCCGCAAGCGGACGGCGTTATTAGAAGAAAGAAATATCGCCCTCAAGCATCAAAATAAAATTTTGTCAGAACTCGCCGGGGATGTCGAACTCCGCCAAGGCCATCTCGATGTCAGTATCAAAAAATTGACAGAAGCTTGCGGCCGTACTCTCAACGTCGAACGGACGAGCGTTTGGCTTCTCGAAAGCGACGGAACTCACTTATCTTGCCGCGACTTGTACCAACTGAGTACCCATCAACATCAGGTCGCCCCCGATTTGTACTTGGCGAACTATCCCAATTATTCACAAGCACTGGCAAGCGAACAGGTACTCTTGGCTCACGATGCCAAAAACGATCCCCGAACCCGCGAATTTTTAGACTCGTATTTGATACCTTTAAATATTGCTTCCATGCTGGAAATTGCGATTCGCGCCGATGATCAAGTTCTGGGGGTTTTCTGTCTAGAAACAGTGGGTCAGATGCGAACCTGGACACCAGAAGAAGAAGGGTTTGCGCGATCGATGGGGGATTTGGTTTCCCTGGCATTCGAGGCCCATCACCGCCGTCAAGCCGAAACCCAGTTGCGTCTCTCTCAGGTGAATTTATTGGAAGCCCAGCGAGTCGCTCAGGTTGGAAACTGGGAATACGATCTCGATACAGGTAAAATCACTGGATCAGAAGAAGTATTCCACATTTTCGGGCTAATCCCAGCTCGAGAAGCCCCGGAATTAGAAGAACTAAAAGAACGAATTTATCCCGAAGATAGAGATGCTTTTTTGGCAGCAGTCGAACGGGCGATCGACAGTAAGAAACCCGTTCAATTTGACTATCGGATCGTCAGGCCGGACGGTTCAATTCGATTTGCAGAAGCCAAAACCAAACCGTTAACTGACGGCCGAGGACGAGTGACTCGTTTATTCGGTACCCTCCTAGATATTACCAAGCGCAAACAGGCGGAAGAAAAAATTCGCCTTTCAGAAGAACGCTATCGCACGCTTTTTGAAGGCAGTCAAGATGCCGTCATGCTGCTAGATGAAACGGGATTTATTGACTGTAATTTTGCAACATTAAATATATTTTGCTGCACCGATAAGGCCGAATTTATCGACAAAGAACCGAGCGATTTTTCCCCCCGCCAGCAACCGGACGGCGCGGACTCGCAAAGTCGCATCGCGGAAATGATGCAAATTTCCCTGCGCCGAGGAATGCATTGTTTTGAATGGCAGCACCGACGCTTAAATGGCGAGCAATTCACTGCCGAGGTGAGTTTGAAAGCGACCACCATAGACGATCGCAATGTTTGGCAAGTGGTGGTGCGGGATATCAGCGATCGCAAAGCCTACGAACGACAATTGCAACAAGCAAAAACGGCCGCAGATGCAGCCAACCAAGCCAAAAGCGAATTTCTCGCCAACATGAGCCACGAATTGAGAACCCCCCTCAACGGCATTCTCGGCTACACTCAAATTCTCGAAAGAGCCGAAGACCTCAACCGGCATCGCCACGGCATCGACATCATTCGCCAGTGTGGTTCCCACCTGTTAAATCTGATCAACGACATTCTCGACCTTTCCAAAATCGAAGCCCGAAAAATGGAACTCTACCCCAAAGAATTCCACTTTCTTTCTTTTATAACCAGCGTGGCGGAAATGATCCGCATCCGCGCCAAAAAT
The DNA here is from genome assembly GCA_050045915.1 of Limnospira sp. Classification (GTDB taxonomy): domain Bacteria; phylum Cyanobacteriota; class Cyanobacteriia; order Cyanobacteriales; family Microcoleaceae; genus Limnospira. Next base: position 5,624 of record JBNGCR010000094.1, on the reverse strand, counting down.
AAAGGCATCGAGTTCACTTATATCGGCGACCCCCTGCTTCCAACGGCGATTATTGCCGACGAAAAACGGTTGGGACAAATTTTAATTAATCTCCTTGGAAATGCTGTAAAATTTACCGATATCGGTGGCGTTATCTTCCGTGTCGAAGTCCTCAACAGTCATTCCAAAAGCGTCCGACTGCGCTTCGAGGTCAAGGATACGGGAGTGGGAATGAGTGAGGAACAAATCGAAAAAATCTTTCGGCCCTTCGAGCAAGTCGGCGCCATTTCTCGCCGTGCCGAGGGCAGCGGTTTGGGACTGACCATTTCCCAAAAACTCCTCGCGATAATGGGCAGTAGCATCGAAGTCAGCAGCCAGTTGGGGCGGGGAAGTTGTTTTGAATTTAATTTAGAAGTGTCCCTCGCCGATGATTGGGCGACGGCAGTCACGCAAGTGGAGGCGGGAAAAATCGTCGGCTATGAGGGTTCGCGCCGAACATTGTTAATCGTTGATGATAAAGCGATCAATCTAACAATTCTTATAGAAGTTCTTAACCCCCTGGGATTCGACTGTTATACGGCTGAAAATGGAGAAGAAGGGCTGGTACTCGCCCGAGAATTGCGGCCGAATTTAATTCTGACGGATTTGGTGATGCCGGTGTTGGATGGGTTTGAAATGACCCGCCGCCTGCGCCAAGATCCTCACCTCAAAAATACGATTATTATTGCGTCTTCGGCTAGCGTTCTCCAGCAAGATCAAGTGCAGAGTTGGGAGGCGGGGTGTGATGATTTTATTCCCAAACCGATTGAGTTCGATAAGTTGTTGGCGATTTTGCAAAAACACCTACAGTTGGAGTGGATTTACGAGGCTAATTTACGATCGCGGACGGACGAGGAAACTCCCCAGGACATCCCCTCCAATGAATGGGGCGTGCCGCCAACTGAAGCGTTAATGGCTATTTATGAGGCGGCGAAAATTGGCGATATTGAAAAAATTGAGGAAGAAGCGCAAAGAATTAAAAGTTTAGATCGAAATTACCTTTCCTTTTGCGATCGCGTCTTGGCATTGGCGCTGAATTTTGAAGACAATGAAATTGTCAATCTGATCGAGGCTCACTTGCCACACAACTCTCGAGATTGATGTCTCTAACTTCGATGAGGTTGAGGATCGCGCGATCGTCAAAATCTCGGGCAAATTGAAGGACTTTATTGGCAAAATTGGTATAGCTAGAGTTTATTTGCTTGAGCCGTTTTGCTTCCCGTTCCAAGGTTTCAATGTCGCCAATTCGAGCGGCTTTGATCAGGGCGGACAGTTCCTCGATGGGAGGGAGGATCAGGGGCGTTTCTGTGGCGGACGGTTCCGGGGTACTCTCCTCGTTTTTAAGAATCTGTCGGGCTGGAAAGGGCGATAATTCCGCCGTCGAGATTGGCAGTGTTAGATCGAACCAAAATTTACTGCCGCGATCGGGGTCACTTTCGACTTGGATATTTCCCCCCATAATCTGTACCAGCCGTTGACTGATGGTCAAGCCCAACCCCGTCCCTTCTGTGTTGTGGACGCGATCGCCGAAGCATTCAAAGGGTTGAAATAGCTGGCCAATTTGTTCGGATGTCAATCCCCCGCCCGTATCTTCGATGGAAAAGTTAATTTTTGCCGAGTCCAAATCGGGGGGGGCGGCGGGAAAAATTTGAATTAATTTAACTTTAAAAATAATGCCGCCCCGTCGGGTATATTCGCTGGCATTATCTAGCAGATGATTCAAAATTTGTCGCAACCGTTGCGGGTCGGCGCGGAGATTTGCGGGCAAGGTATCGTCAAAAATATGAACGAAATCTAACTGCTTCTTGCGAAGTTTTTCTCGAAAGGATTCTGCCACTTCATTTAGGACTTCACGCAGGCAGAAATCAGCCGGATAAATTTCAATTTTCTCATCGTCTAATTGGGAGATATCAAGGATTTCATCGATCAGTGATGAGAGATGGGAGCCACAACTATAAATGACCTCCAAACCCTCTTTTTGTTGCTCCGTCAAGCGATCGCCCCGTTTTAAAATTTGAGCGTAACCCAAAATACCATTTAAAGGCGTTCTCAATTCGTGGCTGACGTTGGCGATAAGCTGGCTTTTAGATCGGTTCGCTTTTTCGGCGATCATTTTGGCTTTTTTAAGCTCTTGAGTCCGGATTTTGACTCGCCTTTCTAGATCTTCCTTCACCTGTAGTAAGGCTCTATTAAACTGTTCTTTAACCAGCAGGGCTTCCGCTCGCTCTTTTTCCTGTTGTCGTTTGATCAGATCAATTCTGTCGCCCAATGCCAACGCCATACAGAAAACGGTCGGCAAAATCCCCAGGCTCGGATATGCAATCCAAATCTGAAACTCACCGGGCCGTAAATTGACAATGGAAAAGATCGTCAGGTTAGCCAGAACTAATAAAAACAGTTGGGCGAATAAAAAGTAACGGGCTTGTTTTTGGCCTCGAATCCAAGCCGACAGGGTGGTGAAAAAAGTACCCCAATAAACGATCAATAATAATCCAAAAAAAATCAATATAGCAATATTAAATGGGGCGATAAAACTGACCGATATCATCGCGATCGTAGCCCAAGAACTGTATCGTAAAAAGCGGTTCCAGTTGGGTGTCAAGACCCGAGAATCCAGAAACGTCGCCGTGAATTTGATTAAAGCAAGCAAAAACAGGCAGTGGGCGGGCAAAACAAAAAAATTGTTAATTTCGGGAAAGTCCGGCCACAGATATTGAAGATATTGATTTAACAAACCGTTGGTCGAACTGTTGGCGATCGCGGTTGCCAGCAAAAATAAGACGTAATATCCATAAATTTTGTCCCGCAACTTCAACCAAATAAAAAAGTGATAGGCGATTGTAATCACTATGAATCCGTAGTAAAAACCGACAATCAATCCTTCGGTTTGGAGGGGGGATGTCAACGCTTGATCGATGGCCAGCTTTCCGCCAGGATCTGCCAATATTTCTAAATTCGCTCCCCAGGGATAATATTTTTGAGAGTCGGTTAAAACGGCTGTTCGATCCGATAAATTGGCATAGGAAGTTGGAGCCAGAATGAGAACCGCCAGCAAAGATAAAATGATGGGTACGATCAGATTCAATATTTTTCTCATGGAACTCGTTCAATCCATGTGATTTGGGGGTAAAAAATGGAATGACATCCAAAAAAGAAGTCAAAAGCTGCGGTCGAACCCTAGTTAAAATTATAGCAAATATCAAAGGGACGATGGCAAAATTTTAAATTCGGCAGATTGACAACGTGCCGGTCGCGCTTTAACGGTTTGAAGTGCCGGTCAAACCCGTAGCCGGCCGGGTCGGTTTCACCCCGACGACCCCTATTCTCGGGCGGGGAGTTGGGATGTTTTGCTTTCCACCGACCTCAGTCGTTTGTTTTTTTGTCGCAGATAGCGCTTGACTTCTTGCTTTGATGTCACCCAAGTATTCAAGCCTCCATCCCATTCAAATGCTAGGGTGCGGCGAATTCGCAGCGATCGCACCCGTTGATGAGAAACCCCCAAAATTCGCATCACGTCGGACTGACGGAGTTTATTGGGATCGGGGGTGGGTTCCAGCTTCGGTTCCGGTGGCATCGCGGCCCACAAGTGTTTGATGACGCCCAACATTTCCTCAGAGGGGTGGCTGCGTCCGTTCTCCCAGCGATTGATGCTGGCCCGGGAGACTCCGAGGCGATCGGCCAATCCTTCCTGGGACAACTGCAGGCGTCGTCTCAGGGTTCGTATCAACGTTGGGAGGCTCGATTCCGGCTCGGACATGAGATCAAAAAAAGTCATCGTCGTTGGAGGGCGGGGAAAATTGAGAATTATCCATCCCTTTTTCCTTCCCCACTCCCGACTTCCATGTTAGTTGATTAAATTCGCTTCACCTCTGGCGAACTTCGTATTCCGCAAGACAGATCGACTCGCCGCGATCGCTATTTGTCCGAATTGGAATCGGTACGAACCTCCGTCGCGATCGCATCTTTATGGAGCAAATCGGCTGGCCGGATTTTTTCATAACACTCGAACGGTTGATGAATCCAGGGATCGTCACTGAGATAATCGACGTAATAATCCGGGGCGACGGAAGAACAACTTTTGTACCAAAGGACGGCTGTCCGAATCTCTTGAATTTCGTCGGGATAATGCTCCATCAACCAGGCGACCGAGCGATCGATACTCGTCCCGGAATCCACCAGGTCGTCCACCAGCAAGACATTGCGCCCCAAATTTTCCGCCGTCATCGTCAGGTGGTGGGCGACGCGAATTTCACCCCGATTTTGCCCTTGGGAGCCACCATAGGAGGAGGTGGCGAGGATCGCCAGGGGCAAGCTATAAATACGGGAAAGAACGTCCCCAATTCGCATCCCCCCCCTGGCGATGCAGACGATCTGATCGAAGGCCCACTGGGATTGATAAATTTTGGCGGCCAAGATTTCAATTTTGCGGTAATATTCAGTCCAGGAAATGTAGAGGTCGCTCATGAATGAATCAAGGTCAATTTTTGCGTTTTAAACTCGATAAAAAGTCCAAAGTTTCGCCCCTGCTTTCCCAATATTCGAGCCTTCCTTTCGGGGCAATTCGGCAATTGCCCCGGCTCTAAAATTGATCGCGATCCCTAGTGAGATGCCACCGTAGTCGGACTCTGCAGATAGCCCATTTTTTCCAACGCCCCGATCACTTTATCGACGCTTTCTGAAAGTTCTTCCAGGTCAGTCCGACATTCAATTTCGGGGTTGAGGGGGGATTCGTAGGGGTCGCTGATGCCGGTGAAGGCTTTGATCTCTCCGGCTCGCGCCCGCTTGTACAGCCCTTTTACGTCCCGCGTCTCGCAGACATCCAGGGGCGCATTGACGAACACTTCCACAAAATCGCCAATCCGTTTCCGCACCTCATCTCGAATCTCGCGATAGGGAGAAATGGCAGAAACAAAAACGATCACCCCGTTGCGCGTCAACAGGTGGGAAACAAAGCCAATCCGGCGAATATTTTCATCCCGATCTTCTTTGCTAAATCCCAACCCCTTCGTCAGGTTAGTCCGCACGATGTCCCCATCCAAAATTTCCAGCCGATATCCTCTGGATTTTAGTTCTTCAGCGACGGCTTGGCTGATGGTCGTTTTGCCCGCGCCACTCAAACCCGTAAACCATACGGTAACGCCTCGTTGCTCCATTGATTGTGCTTCTCCTTTTGAAATACTCCCCCGTTAAGCTAACACTCTAACGGGGGATTCTCAAGACCTCGCGGATTCTTGATTTCTGCTTCATCGACACCGCTTATTGAGTCGGGTCGCCCTTCATCAACTCCAACGGCGAACCGTCTTTGACCTAGGCTTCTACGATTCTCATGGCGTTATTTTATCACGTAAAACTCCTGGGAGGGTTGGAAGCTCCGTGATTGATCGCGGAGAGGAAAACCGACTCAAGCGGCTTTAGCCGCCAGCACCCCCTTGCGGGGTGGAGGGGTATGGTTGCCCCTCCATGGAGCTATGGTTGGCTCCGACTCCCTTGCGGGGTAATGTTTGCTTCGCTAATGTTCAGAGTCGGTACTTTCCCAATCGCACTGTCTTAACCCCTTAGGACTGTTTAACGATTCGGTTCTAGAGCCGGGAACTAGCACGCATTCC
>JBNGCR010000093.1:4176-19931 GCA_050045915.1 Limnospira sp. | reverse complement strand
AGGAGTCGCTGAACTGATGATTCGAGTCAATTCAAACTTGCTAAAATTTGATGAATTTCTCGCCCAATACGGCGATCGCGATCGCCATGAATTGATCGATGGGGAGGTGGTTGATTTGGAGCCCACGGGGTTACACGAACAGGTTATCAGTTTCTTGGGGCGAAAACTCAACGTGGAGTGCGATCGCCTCGATTTGCCCTACATCATCCCCCATCGGTGTTTAATTCGCATTTCGGACGAAACCTCATTTCGCCCCGATTTAATCGTCCTAGATCGGACGCAACTGATTCACGAACCCCTCTGGCAATATCAACCCGTCATTACCTCCAATGTGGCGATTAAATTCATCGCGGAAGTTGTCAGCACCAATTGGCAAAATGATTATGCAAGAAAAGTTGAAGATTATGCAATTTTGGGTGTTCCGGAATATTGGATTGTGGATTACCTGGGTATCGGCGGCAGGGAATACATCGGCAAACCCAAACAGCCGACGCTGACCCGGTGTCAGTTGGTGGATGATATCTACGAAAAACGTTTGTTTCGGAAAAGCGATCGGGTTGAATCTGTCACTTTTCCGGAGTTGCGACTGCCAGCAGATGCAATTTTTGCGGCGGGAAAAGTATAAGAAATTGCATCGGTTACAGCAGTTTTCGATGCTATGAGGTACATTTTGATCCCCCTAAATCCCCCTTTCCAAGGGGGACTTTCTGGTTCCCCCCTTTCCAAGGGGGGTTAGGGGGGATCTTTTCCATCTGTGTCTCATTACCGCGCAAAGTGCTGTAAATTCAAAATTTAACCCGATAATTATCGTTCAAAATTTTGACATCGCCTCACTCCAAAAACGCGATCGCCCCGTCCGTGTACTGAGGAGATTCTCCCGGACTGATGCAGTCAACAAAAAGATCCTTTTTCACCATTTGAACCGATCCGAAAATCGTCGCAAAAGCCACATCCGCCGCATCTCTCCCCGTTCCGATGCGGATTAAACCGCTGCGGGGCACCAGGCGAGTCGGATCGAATAAATACCAGCGATCGCCCAAATAAGCCTCAAAATAGGCGTGAAAATCCGGCGGTTCCAAGTCGTGGGCGTACCCCGTCACGAACCGGGCGGGAATGTTCATCGCCCGACAAAATGCAATGCCCAAATGGGCGAAATCCCGACAAACGCCGGCCCGTTCCGTGGCGGTATCGAAGGCGGACGTGTGGGCGTTCGTACTTCCCGACAAATAGATCACATTGTCGTAAATCCAATTACACATTGCCGTCACCCGGGAATAGTCCGGAACCAAATTTCCGAACTCCGTTTGGGCGAACCGGAACAGGCGATCGGACTCGCAATAACGACTCGGATAAAGATAGTGTAAGACCTTCAAAGGCAACTTCGCCGGGGGAATTTCGGGGATATTTTCAGGTTGTTCCTCGAAGTGTTTCACCTCCACCGTCGCCTGGTAGGAAAGTTGCAACTTTCCTGGATTCACATTCACTCTAATATATCGGTTTTCCAGTTGGGGGGAAATGTATTCATCTACCTCGACAGACGAAGGCGAAATGTGCAGATCTTCTTGCAGAATATTTTGATATTTATTATTGCAAACTCCCACATTAAATATCAACGTGCTATATTCATAAATATCATATTCCAGTTGACACCCTAAATTAAATTTCATTGCTGCTTAATCTCCTGATAAATTGAGCGGTTCTAATTTTAACAGATACCGATACAGGGCAACCGGATGTCCAGCCGCTTGGAAATAGTTGGGATCTTGGGGGGATAAATAAATCGCCGTAATCTGTTCAGCCGATATTTTACCCTTTTCCAAATGATAATCGGTGGTCGTTTCCACCTCATTCAGATATAAAGTAGACTCCCCCTCGAAAATCTGCTGGGCGATTTCCGTGGCGATCAATTCTCCCGGTTGGGGCGTTTCCGTGCCCCGACTGGTGACAACGGAAACCAAATCGCGATCGCCCGGAAATTTCGTGACCTGGCGGTTGGGGTCTTCGGGATCGACCCGCACCGACAACACGGCATCATCCCCCAAAACAGCCCTGGCAATATTTAAACCATTATAGGCGCGATCGGCAACTATCTCAGGATAGATTTGCGGCGGCTGGGATATCGGAAACGGCGACAAACTCGGCGGTTGAGATTTCCCTTCCCCAAACCGGACATCGAAGCGAACGGGTTGATTAATTGAACCGAGATTCCCCTCAAAACCCGGCGTCACCAACTCCGGCGCCAACGGTGCTCGCGCCTCCACCAAAATACTCGTCACCCGCCACTCCCCCGCCATCCACTGCGGATAGATCAAATCCCCCCTCGCCGCACCCAACGCCGGTTTCCCCCGCCATTCCGGAAACTCGGAGATGCGATCGCTCAACATCCCCGCCAAAACCGCCGATTCCCACCCCCAAAACAGGGCAAAAATCACCATCAATCCCAATACTAAGCATCGCAAAAAATCAATATAAATCTCTCCAAACCTCATCCAAACTCTCCCACAAATGTTATAATAAAAAACGAATAAATCCTCCGTGTCCTCTGTGCCTCTGTGGTTGATTTTCCACCCATCTTAAATACCCAAATAAAATCTCTCCCCACACCCCACACCCCACACCCCATACCCCAACTAATGGTACGATCGCCAACAGACAAACGAGCGAGACGTTAAACTATGACCGCGAATAAAATTGGAATTGCCGTCATCGGGACGGGATTCGGCCAAAAAGTCCACATCCCCGCCCTCAAAGAACATCCCCGCACAGAAATTGTAGCGGTTTACAACCCGGATATCGAGAAAGCCAAAGCGATCGCATCCGAACACAAAATCCCCCACGCCTGCGATCGCGTCGATGAAATTGTCGCCCTCCCGGAAGTCACCGGAGTCACCGTCTCCACCCCCCCATTCCTGCACTTCCAGATGGCCAAACAAGTCCTCCACGCCGGCAAACACCTGCTGTTGGAAAAACCGGCAACCCTCAACGTCGAAGAGGCGAAATACCTCTACCAACTGGCGACAGAAAAAGGCTGCGTCACCACGATGGATTTTGAATTCCGGTTCGTGCCCGCCTGGATGCAATTCGCCCAACTGCTGAGTCAGGGTTATGTGGGGCAGCGGCGGCTGATCAAAATCGACTGGCTGGGTTCGAGTCGCGCCGATGCCAACCGGGCCTGGAACTGGTACGCTCAGAAGGAGAAGGGCGGCGGTGCCTTGGGGGCGATCGGTTCCCACAGTTTCGACTATATCCCCTGGCTGTTCGGTCCGGTGCGGCGCCTGTGCGGGCAGTTGACAACCACCATCGCCCAACGCCCCGATCCCGCCGAGTTGGGGAAACTGAAGCCGGTGGACGCGGACGACACCTGCACGTTGATGCTGGAGTTGGCGGACGGGACCCCCTGCCAGGTGTGCCTGAGCTCCGTCAGTTACCAGGGACGCGGACATTGGGTGGAAGTGTACGGCGGCGACGGGACGCTTGTTTTGGGAAGCGACAACCAAAAAGATTATATTTACGGCTTCAAATTGTGGGGCAGCAAAGGCGGGGAAGAGTTGGCGGAAATTGAGATTCCCGAAAGTTTGCAATTTCCGAAACAGTATTCCGACGGGCGGATCTGCGGGTTTTTGCGGGTTCTCGATCGCTGGATGGAGGCGATCGGGCGTCATGAGGCGATCGTTCCTTCGCTGCGGGAGGGGGTTTATTCTCAGTTGTTGATGGATTTAACTCACGAATCTAACGCCACGGGAACTTGGGTTGATGTCCCCGATTTCGAGGCGTTTTTGGCGCAGGAATAAGTTGGCGCTAAAAGACTCATAACTGGAACTACAATTCTCCGCTTAAGGTTGAGTGTCGCCAAGGCACGACATCAGACAATCTTAAGCGGTACAACTCTCTTTTTAGCTTTTGGGAAAGCAAGTTCACGCCGAAATAGCGGCAGTCTCTCCCAATTTTCTATTTCACGTTCGTGAAGCGTCTCTGTAGGAGAATCGCAAACGATTAGAAAATTCCCTTTCCCCTCTCCAATGCAAAAGTGCCTTTCTGTAAGGGTTTCAGATGTATTTCTGACGAGAGGGACAGAAGAGAGCTACACCCGGCAATTTTAGCCAATGAGACGAGATTGCATCTGAGTCAGAAAAATGGTAGCATAGAATCAAATGTTTGATGGACTTTTAGACACTTAATTATTGGAGAACCGAATTGAGCATTATTCTTTGCACTCAACACAAAGGAGGCGCAGGAAAAACAACCCTTGCCGTTCACTTGGCGGGTATTCTTGCTACATCAATTAACCGTATTCTTTTAATCGATTGTGATACACAACGAAATTCTTGGTGGTTTTACTTTAATAGTAAAGCGAATACACCTCTTGACATGAAAGAATATAGCGATCGCTTATCAATCCTGTGGAATCCCGAACGGCAACCAATTAAACGAATAGCCGCTCCTGAAACTTACGATCATATTATTCTTGATATGAGTACACCTTTGGAATACACGGTTAAAGTTATAGTGGACAACCACCCCGATATTGTTTTGATTCCAGTTAGCACACATCCTTATGCAATCGACGGCTTAGATGATACTTTACCGGTGATTTCAAAACTAGAAGAATTGGCAGGTACACCGAAGGTTGTAATTGTACCCCTTGGGGCATCGAAATCAAAGATCAATAAAAGAATCAGCGATATATCAAGTGTGCCGAGCAATTATAGACTGCATAATAGAATGAAAAATGTACAAAAAAAGATGGATCTTGCTTTGGAAGAAAAAAAGCCGATTTGGGCTTATTCAGGATATGAAAATTTGAGAGATTATTTTCAATCACTGCTCGTTTAATTGATTCATTTTTTTGATCGAACTGGAGATAACAATGGAAAGAAAAAATTATCAAGAGAAACCGGCGACCGAGAATGGAGCAGTAGATTATTTAATTTCTTCTGCATTGAATCAACGAGATTCGGGTTTGAATGAGTCATCTTTAACAGTTTATCTATCTGAATCTCAACAAAGAAAAGTGGAAGAGTATTGTAAAGTATTTGGCGTTTCTGTACGAACTATGCTTAATTCTTGCATACAATACATCATTTTTTTATCGGAACAAAAAGGAGTTGAAGTTAAGGATTTACAATACTATCCAAAGCGTTTGGGTTCGATTGATTATGATCTGATGCTCAATGCTGAAACCTTAAGTAAACTTAAGAAGTCGGGTGTGGAAGAATTGGGAGAAGCCTGTAAATATGCTATTGCAGGCATTAAAGTTTTATATGAAAAGAATTTGAAGATTAAAAAAATACGTTGATAAGTGAGGACAAATAAAAGATGTTTGGCGAACCCACAACTTACTATCTTGTCAAAGGTATTCTTGAAGCTGAAAATGATTCAAAGCAGAGGCTTGGTCAAAGATTTGCCGATTGCTTTCATCTAACGCCCGGACCGCTAGGACCAGATGATGGTGTTGATGGTTGGACTTATTTTGAAGGAAAAAAAATTCATTTTCAATCCAAATTGAGTCGGAAACCTTTAGATAAAGATGAAGCCCGAAAGTATTACTCAGACATCAAATATCATAGAGCCGATGTCAGTATTATGCTATCTGGGATGGGATATAAAGAAGGATTCAAAGAACGTCTTTATGGTCATCCAGACATTGATAGTGTTGTCATTCATCTATTAAGTTTGCAAGATTTATTTGAAAAAACTGAAAAATTCAAAAATGCTTTGAAAGATCTTCCACCTCTTGAAAAACTAGAGGGAATTTTAAAATCACAATTCGATCAGTCTTGAGAGAAAGCTGCCATCCCATGAACTCAATCTAAGCACTGCACAATCAAGCCATGAATCTAGCCGAACAAGCCGAACGCGCCAAACTGCGGGGGGAAACGGCGGCCCAGCAAGATTGACTCGCTCGGGCATTTGCGCTAGAATACCGAACGGCTCAACAGAGGCGATCGCTCTTGTATCGCAGTATGGCAGCTCTGGCGATCGCCTGTGGTGAACTCTCAACCGCCGAACAACCGATCCTCACGGCTTTCAATCATCCCGCAATTCATCCGCAATTTGATCGTCATCCAGGTTGATGACCGGCACTTGCAAACGTCCGATTTCGTACATAAATTTTAGTTTGCTCATCCGGCAAAATCGGGCTGCTTTTCCGAGAGAGAGTCGCCGCAACTCGAACAGCTTTACTGCCAACAAAAACAGCAATTTTTCCTCCAATTCTTGGGGGGACTTTCCGGAGGTTATCAATAGGTCGTCGGGATAGCTGAGGGACAGGTTTGGCATGGCTTTATCAATATTTGCTCGGTGGGATAGAATTGAACTGTGTCAACAGTGCCAGATTGATTTTACCGGTTGCGGGCGATGTCGGCAATAGATGCTGTCATGACCGATCGCGCGATCGCCCCCCAAAATTGTCAGTCAAAAATCCCCGACTGACTCCCCTCCCCCCGGTGGGAGAGAGGGGTTGCGGGGGAAGAAAACCCGTTAGAACACGATCGCGGGCCAGCTCGGTTCTCGCTTGTAGGCGGTCATGTCCTCAAACTTGCGAAGTTCGGCCCGCCGCACCAGCATTTCCTGGGGATTGTCGAGCCACTGATGATTGAATTCCGAGAATTGATAAGCCAACTTATCGCGATCGAGATCGGCGGGAATTTCCCCGAAATAACCCAGCGTAATGTGAGCCGTCAGGTGGTACTGCTGATCGATACCCAGGGCGATCAAATTGGCGTTTTGATAAATCGCCCTGCGGAACCTCAAAACCGACTCGTAAGCCACCTCATCTCGGGGAACCAGACAGACGCCGATCGCCCGGGGCATGACCATCAAACCCAACACCTGCCAGCGAACGGGTTGACCGTTTTTTTCCCCTTCAAAGACGGTAAAAGATTCCGCGATCGCCCCTTGGAGTTTGCGATCGAACTCCGGAATCTTCCGGCTCGAATCCAAGTAAGCTCCATTCCAAATCAAATCCGCCAGTGTAAAATGAAAGCTATCCGGGGGAATAGCCGCCCAAAAATTAAGCCCGAACATTTGACCCAATTTTTGTTGACAAGTCGCCAAATTTTGATAAAAATCTGCATTGTCAACATCCTCCCCCCCTGGGGGGGTGATAATGCTGTATCCCGGAAAGGGAACAGCCCGCCTTCCCCCCATCCCATTGGAGGCAAACTTGGGGGACTCGTGAATGTGTTCGAGTTGCGTCAGGTAAGCCTCGGGTAACGTCATTCGTGCGACCCGATTAACGTAAGTTTGATAGTTGTCGTCCAATCTCTTTTCCTCGTCTTAAAAACAGTTTGTTATGCCCATTTATTTGTACTGGGGAGAGGACGAATTCTCCCTCACAAAAGCGGTAGATACTTTGCGAGAATCTGTCCTCGATCCCAATTGGTCTAGTTTCAATTTTGACAAAATTCTGCCCGACACACCAGATGCGGTCATCGCCGGACTCAATCAAGCCATGACTCCACCGTTCGGCTTGGGACATCGTTTTGTATGGTTGGTCAATACACCCCTGACTCAAAACTGTTCTCAAGAAATCCTACAGGAATTGGAGCGGACATTACCAGCCATTCCAGAAACCACCACCTTACTATTGAGCAGTTCCAAGAAACCCGACGGACGGCTCAAGTCCACCAAGGTCCTGCAAACATACGCCCAAGTCCGGGAATTTTCTCCCATTCCCCCCTGGAAAAGTGACCAGTTGGAGGGGCGGGTGAGGGAAATCGCCCAGGAGGTGGGGGTGCGACTCGAACCGGATGCGGTGTCCTTTCTGGCGGAGGCGGTGGGGAACGAAACCCGCCAACTCTACGGCGAACTGGAAAAGCTGAAACTCTACGCTCTGGCGGCTGATGGCCCCCTGACGGCGGCGGCCGTGGCCCCCCTGATCCATTCCAACACCCAAAATAGCCTCAAACTCGCCACCGCCATTCGGGAGGGAAACACCGGCAAGGCTTTGGGACTGGTCGCCGACTTGATCGAACACAACGAACCCGCCTTGAAAATTCTCGCCACTTTGGTGGGACAGTTTCGGACTTGGCTGTGGGTCAAATTGATGTTAGAAACCGGGACGCGGGACGACCGGGAAATCGCCAAACTTGCGGAGGTGGGGAATCCCAAACGGATTTACTTTTTAAAAAAAGAAGTTCAACCCCTTTCCCTGCGACAACTCCAACAAACCCTACCGCAACTCCTGGAATTGGAAGCGGGCCTCAAACGGGGGGCCGACGAGTTTTCGGCCCTGCAAACTCACGTCGTCCAACTCTGCCATTTGTTTCGCCGTTAGTTGACAATTGACCCCGGACGATACCCGGAGGGGCACTTTCGAGCCCCCGGCAACAACTCCGACTCCGGTTCGTCTCAAATTTAAAAGTTCTTTTGCCAACTTGAGATAGTATGATTGATATGCTCGTCACCCCACGCGAGGGTTAGCCATGCCAGATCGAAGCTCACTGGAACTAGCAAAGCAGGGCGATCCCCAGGCGATCGCCACTGTGATCAACCATTCCCTCAAGGCAAAGGCAGACATTAGTGCGGATGTGTTTCGGGAAGACAACAGCCTCCACATCATGTTGGAAGGAGATAGCGTCCCCGGCAACCAAGCCAAATTGGTGGCATTCCTGCGGAATGGTTTGACCAACTTGGATATTTCCTCCATTTATACCGCCAAGGTCTACGGACGGCAGTTGGGGGACGATCCGGCTTGGGAAGAGGAAATCGTTTTGAAGATGCCGCCCCCGGAAGAGGGGCAACCGCATGGGGGGGCGGTGCCGCCGGAGTCCCTGGCGCCCGATGAGGATTTGGATATCGAAGCTCCGCTCATGGACGACGAGGATGACGAGATAATCGACGCAGACGAGGACGAGGAAGAGGACGAGGATCTGATTCTCGACGATCGCATCGATGAGGACGAAGAGGAAGACTATTATAGTCCCGAGGAGGATGACGATCCGGAGGATGACGACGAAACGGAAGAGATCGAGTCTCAGAAACCGAAAAGCAAACTCCTCTGGCTGATTCCGCTGCTTCTGATTTTGGCGATCGCAGCCCTGGCCGGACTTCACTTTGGCGGTATCCTGACCTTACCCTTCCTGCCGGGTGGCAGTTCTGAATCCGAAACGACGCCTCCGACTCCCGAAGACACCGCCCCCACGGAAACCTCCCCCGAGGCTGAGGAGGCGCCCGCCGCCCCCGCCGAAGAAGCTCCTGCCGAAGCGGTGGACCCCTGGCGGGAGGGGATCAACGCGGCGATGAGTGCGGCCGAGTTGGCTCAGGAAGCCGAATCTCAGGCGGAGTGGAACGAAGTGGCGAGTCAGTGGCAAAAGGCCAGCGAGTTGATGGGACAGGTTCCGGAGTCGAGTCCCAACTACCAGGGGGCCCAAGAAAGAGTCCAGACATACGCCCAAAATCAACAGATCGCCGAACAGCGGGCCGCGGGCGCCCCCAATTAGATAGAGCGCTGGGTGTAGGGTGTAGGGTGTAGCCCTTCGACTCCGCTCCCTTCGACTGCGCTCAGGGCAACGGGTGTGGGGATTGGAAATTCTATTTCAATCAGGGTTTCGAGGTTTGTCCCCCATTCGTCCGAGCACGATACTAGCGATATCTAGGCTTCATCTTGCCCGGATCTGAGATCGACATCGAGGAGGGATTTTAATTTATCGTAAAAATCCGAATAGTGAATGGGAGGTGGGGGGGTGCGATCGCTTTCTTTTGGGGGAATTTTCACATCATTTTGAGTCTCGTAAACCGGAGTAAAATCCCCTTTTTTTTCGGTAAAGTTTCCCGTCAAATGAGGCGGCAACTTGTTGCATACCAGCCGCTCGAATTCGGAATTAAAATGGTAAACGGACTCTTTGCGCCGTTTCCAATGGGCCAGAATTTGGCTGACCGAAATCGCTTTGTAGCGGCCCAAATACAGGGCTTCAATGACGGCGATGGGCAACCAACTGACCTCGTAGTTTTGAGTCCAATTGGCGACAATTTGGCCAGCGGGTTTTCCCCCGAGGTCGAAACTGTAATGGTTCAATAAGGCTTCAGCTTGTTCCGCCGGATCTTCGGGTGGTACGCTCATGGAATGCCAAGTTTAAATGACAACAGTCAGTGAGAGTCACAACAGTATAGCGCCGCACGCCCGGTGTCGGGTCTGATATTAAGTCCGTTTGAATACTTACACAATCGTTCGAGAACAGGCAATCGGCAATCGGCAATCGGCAAAAGTTTGAAGCCGCTTCAGAAGATGGCACCCAGGAATCATAACTGTTTAAGCGGACATGATATGAGAAATTTTAGATGGTAGGGGCGCTGCGCCGGCTCCCAGAATTGTCAATTCTTGCCGATACCAAAACGGGCTAATCTTCCGCCTCCGTATCGGGGCTGGAAAAGGGTTCCGAGTCGCCGATCCAATTAAAATCGCTGATCCGCAGGCCGAAACTTCCGAGTCTCCGCACCGGGTTGATGCGGAGGACCAAACCGTAGGTTCGGCGGCTGTATTCCAAAGTCAATTCATTATTCAAAGCCAGACCGTTATCCAAGTTGAAGGAAGATTCGACCCCGGCTCTCAAACCGCCGTAAATTTGCTGGACCAATCCGAGGGTGAGAATTCGTTGATCGACGAGGCGATCGAACAGGAAGGGGGATTGTCCGTCGAGGGCGACTTGAGTATAAAACAGGCTGAAACCCGTGTAGTCGAGATAGTCCCGAGAAAAGTGGCCAAGTTGCCCTTGAAAGCCGACGCTACCGCTGAGATAAAATTGGGACTCGTCCTGGGAATAGAGGCTGGCCCCCCCCCGGGCGATCGCCACGAAACGCACGAAGGGGATGACGGGCCTGGGGGTGTACCTCAAGCCTTCGGTGGCGGTGGGGGGCAGTTCTTCCCCCGTCCAGAGGGGGACGGGATAGATGAGGGTGGCGACGGTTTGAAAGCGGTTGCGATCGATCCGGTCATTTTCGCGGTTGATTTCCAGGAGGTCGAAGCGATCGGTTTTGGCTTCAATGTCTTGGAAGCCGGTTTGGAAGCTGAAGATGGCGCCCGAGTCGCCGAGGGCGATGTCGGGGGAGGTGAGAACGGCTCCCAGGCTGCGGTGGACGGTTTGCGAGCCCAGGGTGCCGTTAAAAATGCGCTCCCGGTAGCTGTACTCCCCGGTTAGGGTGTACCCCTGAAAGAGTTGTTGCACCCGCAACCTTCCCCGGTAGGCATCTTCTGCGAGTTCCGGGAAGTCTTCAAAGTTGTAGATTTCGAGCTGTCCCTCGATCGCCGTGGTGGGGGTGACGCGCCCAGTGAAGCTGGTTTCGAGGCCGTAAAATCGGGGGTCGATGGGGGTCAGGCGCTCGGCAAATGCCCGCTGAACTAAAGCCTGGGGGGCAAATTTGACATCGACCGGCCCGAGGGTGATGGGGGCGAGGTTCCACTGGACGAAGTAGCCGTCGAGGTCTTCAAGGTCGTAGCCGAATTCGAGGGGGCTCGGTTCCCGCTGGCGGCGGTCGATGATGGTGCGATCGCGGAACAGGGGCAAAGAAAAGCTCTGGTCAAAGACAAGCCGGGATCTGGAGGTGAGGAGTTCGTCCTGGAGGGGGGAAATCCGGTTCAGTCGGGCACTGTCGGCCCGCAGTTCCAGTTCGGGGGGCGAAAAGGGGTCGTTGGTGATGCGGATGTTGGTGGCTTCCCACTCGCCGTTGGGTTGGATGTCGATGCGTTCGGCTTCAAACCGGAGGCGGTTGACATCTCCTTGCAGTTGGGGAAACGACAGTCCGCTGACTTCCACCTGGGCGCCTTCGGTGGCAGTAACATTGCGGACGGGTTGGGCTTCGGTGAGGCGATCGGCGAGGGGGACGGGGGATTGATCCAGGGTGGCGGGGCGATCGACGTCGAAATCGCCCCCGGCGGATCGGGTCAACACCACGCCGCTGGCTTCGTAGATCGATCCGGTGTTGCGGACGAAGTTGTATTCCATCCGGTTGCCCCGGATGAGTTGTTCCCCCCGCTGGAGGGCGACGTTTCCGGTGGCGGCGACTTGCCGGGTGTCCAGGTTGACTTGGGCTTTGTCGGCTTCGATCAGGGTCTGGCGAAATCGGACTCGCACATCTCCCTCGGCGGTGACGATCTGCCTGGGCCCGTCGAATTCCTGCCGTTCGGCGGTGACTTCTACGAGGTCGGCGGGCAGGGTGATGGGGATGGCGGGTTCTTCCGGGACGCCTTCGGGTTCGGCTTGGGCGATGATGACGGGTTGGCCCGGTCGAAAGGCTTGAAATTTCTGGGCGGGATGGATGGCATAGGTGGCGGTGCCGGGGGTGGGGAAGGCTTGCCGGGTGGGGGTTGTCGCTGCGATCGCCGGTTGGGGGCCGCTGGCGGGGGCGACGGATAGTTCCAGATCGGTTGTTATCTCCGACCAATTGCGGGCGATGGGATCACCGAGATCGGCCGCCGAAGACTGCTTGGGGACGTCGGCGGTTCTCGGGTGGGGCAGGGTGTAAGAAATGGTGGTGTCGTGTCGGACTTCCCGAGTTGGGCTGGGTTCCGGTCGGTTCAAACTCTGGCTGAAAGGGGGTCGGGTGGGTTCGGCGGCCGGTTGGGTTTGGACGATCGCGGGCAGTTCGGGTGGCGGTACCGGGTAGGGCATAGTTGACAACAGCGTTCGTATGGATCGCCCGAACCCACGCGGTTTGAAGGGATTGGGCTTGGGCAGATGATAAAGTCATTAGTCATGCAGCCCCACGACTCACAACTAATGACTTTTTCAAGGTTTGACCGTCACCGGCGGTTTTTCCGCTTCGGTTTCCAGTCAAAGCTGGGTTGAGTTGGGATGTCGGATGTCTATTCCAAATCCCGGCGCTTGGGGTTCCGGGAGGGGTCGTTGGACAGAAATCCGAACACGAACAATCCCACGAAGAATAATACGACGATGTTAACGATGATTTTCAGAGTTACCATTTTTTAAGCTCCCAGGGCAACAAACAGCCTGTTTTTGATCGGGTCGTGCCAAATGCACGGCTTTCTGATCATATCTCAAAAGTTGAAACCGGTTAAGGGATTTGCGGTTTTGATGGGTTCCCGGTGCGATCGCGTTACGTTCCGCCTCGGATGTTGGAGTGTTGAATAAAAAATCAAGTGTATGGGCGTGTTTACCCTTACGAACCATTATCCGCGATCGCCGCAGTGGATGTCAACCCCTACCCCCCTCTTCGGCGCGATTTTTTTTGATTTTTTCAGCGATTTTTTGGATTAAATTGGTCGAAATAGCCCGATTCTCGCAGCCAACTCCAGATTTTGAGAGCGACGGTTTCGACGGCGACCATGAGGCGATCGAGCCCTTCGAGGAGGTGTTGTAGGGGGTGTTTGACGTAGCCGATCGCCCGGGCGGGGGTTTCGAGCCAGTCGGGTTGGGCTTCGACTTGGCGGTGGGAGTGGCAAGGGGGGGGAGATGCTGCGATCGCCGTCGTGCGGGAAGCCGGGGTTTGGGTGGCGAGGGAGTTGACGGATTTGGGAACGGTTTGGATCTCGGTGCGATCGAGGGTATTCAATTGGGCGATAATTTTTGATCGCGTTTTTGGGATGGTGGGCAGGGGTTCGGCTTGGGGCAGTTGCCGCCATTTTTGGGATGTCTGTGAGGGTTTGGGGGAGTCGAGTTGTCGGGTGGGGGAGTCTGCGATCGCCCACGGATCGGGGAGTGGCGGGGGCGGGGGCACTTGGCGATCGGCGGGTTTGTCGCCGAACAGGTAATCCATCCCGTCCCAGACGGCGGTGTGGAGGCGGTTCAGGGTAGCCCGGGTGGCGGGTTGAATTTGGGGTTCGAGTTGGGCGAGGGTTTCGTCGAGGGACCCGAGGAGGGGCGAGGGGGAACGCCGCCGGGGTTTGAGGTTGGCGATCGCCTTCCAGAGGCGGGAGAGGGGATTTTTTAGCCGGCTTGACTTGACAGATTCGCTATTTTGTGGTAGTGATTTTTGTTTCCCGGGTTGGAGTTGGCGATCGGCGAGGGGGGTCTGTTGCCAGAGCAGGTAGAAGGGATAGAGTAGGATTTGCAGGGTGGAGTTGGTGGCGAAGCGAACCGTCCGCAGGGTGCGATCGCAGGTATCAGCGAACTGGCGATAGTTGCGGAGTAGGAAGTTGAAGACGTGGCTTTTATAGGGGCCGGGGTAGGCTGAGGACATTTTAAGGCGATTTAATATAGAGTTGACGGAGGCGATCGGGATTTAGAGATATTGTAGCCTAACCGCGATCGCGGCGGATGCGGGAAACCGGCTTTCTTCTCTTGTCACCTAGAAACCGGGTTTCTATTAAGATCTTGGGTTATCAACGGACACTCTTCTAGAAACCCGGTTTCTTCCCCCACCTGATTCATCCAAAATGAAGGGTCAGAAAATCGATTGTACTACCACTTCTTATAGGGGAGGAACTTGCCACACATGATCACTTTGACGCGATCGCCTTTGGGATCTTCTTCCTTCTCCACATCCAGGGTAAAATCGATCGCACTCATGATCCCGTCCCCGAATTTTTCGTGAATCACCGCCTTCATCGGCATCCCGTAAACTTGCATCACCTCATAAAAGCGGTAAATCAGCGGATCGGTGGGAATTACGGGGTCTAAGGAGCCTTTCATGGGACATTCCATCAAGGCTTCAGCCTCCTCCGAACCCAATCCCAACGCTTCGACAATCTTTTTCGCTTCTTCGAGATCGGCACTTGCCTGCCGGTAAATCACCGATGCAATCCAGACTTCATCGCGGCCGACAATTTGTTCGAGATCGGAAAATGTAATGCCCTTTGCTTTCTTCGCTTCCAGGAGTTTTTCTGTAATTTCCGGTATCGCCATTAACGAATCCTTTCAGATACAATCTTTTCAGATAGTGTACGGCTACTCTGCTATTAAGTCAATCCACGCTTCGTTTTTTTTCGCTGTTATTGATTTTATAGCACTAGGAGAATATATTAAAACCGTCTTAAATTTTTACCACAGAGGCACAGAGGAACACAGAGGGAGAATTTGTCAGAACCTAAATTTATACTGCCATATAACTGTCTTTAAAGCTAGACGATCGCGGCTATTGTTTCCAAAATACCAGACCGCGATCGCCCTTTAGTTTACCCTACATGAAACTACCCACCACGCCATTCAAATTCTTTTCGAGGGGCGTTCCCAAGGCTTTGAATTTCCACTGTCCGCCTTCGCGATAAACCTCCCCCATCAACATGGAAATTTTGCCATCGTAGGAGGCATCTCCAGAGAGGCTGTACCGGGCGATTTCCTTTCCCGTGGCATCCACCGCCCGGACGAAGGCATTGTCTACCATGCCGAAGTGCTGCCGCCGGGTTTTCGCCTCGTAAATACTCACCGCCAACACGATGCGGCTGTAGCGATCGGGGATTGCATTCAAACTCAGAAAAATGCACTCATCATCGCCGCTACCCTCTCCGGTTAAGTTGTCGCCGGAATGGGCAACTGTCCGATCTAACGAGGATAAATTGCCGTAATAAATAACTTCGTGTTTGTAGTCAGAAACTTTGCCATTTTGACCGAGTAAAATGGCGTAGCCGTCCAAATCGAAATCGGCACCACCGCCGAACAGTCCGCCCAGTCCGCCTTTGGATTTGGCGACATCCCAGCCCAAACCCATCATCAATTTTGACAGGTCGTATTCGCTTTTGTCGAGGACGATGCTCTGCCCTTTTTTTAGGTTAATTGCCATGATTAAAATCCTATTATTTTTGAATTGATCCCCCCTCAATCGCCCCTTGGGAAGCAGAACTCCCCCAAAATTGGGGGATT
>JBNGCR010000093.1:0-4076 GCA_050045915.1 Limnospira sp. | reverse complement strand
GGGGATTTAGGGGGCTTCGGTAACTCCATCTTAACTCCCCCAAAATTGGGGGATTAGGGGGCTTCGGTAACTCCATCTTAACTCCCCCAAAATTGGGGGATTTAGGGGGCAAGGGTCAGAGGTATTTATCGACGAAACTTTGCAATCCGGCGTTGTACCCCTGTCCGACGGCGTGGAATCGCCATTCGCCATTCTTTTTGTACAGGCGCCCGAACTCCACCGCAGTCTCCCGCGAAAAGTCTTCTTCGAGGTCGTATTTTGCCACCTCGGTGCTTGTTTCGGGGTCGTAAATGCGGATGAAGGAATTTCGCACCTGGCCGAAGTTTTGGCGCCGTTCGTCGGCTTCGTGGATGGTGACGACAAAAATCAATTCTGCGATCGCCGGATCGATCGCGTTCAGGTCGATTTCGATGGTTTCGTCATCCCCACTGCCGGCCCCCGTGCGGCTGTCTCCCAAATGTTTGACCGCCCTATCTGGGGACACCAAATTGTTGTAAAATACGAAATATTCGTCCTGGGGAATTTTGCCGTTACTTCCCAACATAAAAACCGACGCATCCAAATCGAACGCGGCACCCGTATCGGTGGAGTTGACATCCCAACCCAGACCGATTCCGGCTTTTTGCAATCCCGGCGCCTCTTTGGCGAGATTGATGC
Source organism: Limnospira sp. (assembly GCA_050045915.1). Lineage (GTDB taxonomy): Bacteria > Cyanobacteriota > Cyanobacteriia > Cyanobacteriales > Microcoleaceae > Limnospira. The sequence goes on along the minus strand of JBNGCR010000093.1, from coordinate 3,419 downwards.
GTTCCCCTTTGCCAATGTTAATCGACATAATTCCGTAAATCGTGCGAGTTCAATTCTCAGGTGTACTGAGCGACGAAACTTTCCAAACCGGCGTTATATCCTTGGCCGACGGCTTGGAACCGCCATTCTCCACTTTTCCGGTAGAGGCGGCCCATTTCCAGGGAAGTTTCCCGCGAAAAGTCTTCTTCGAGGTCGTATCGGGCGATTTCCGCCTGGGTTTCTTTGTCGTAAATGCGGATGTAGGAGTTGCGAACTTGTCCGAAATTCTGGCGGCGGGCCTCGGCTTCGTAGATGGTGACGACGAACACCAATTCTTCGATGCTGCTATCGACCGAAGTCAGGTTGACGTGGACGGTTTCATCGTCGCCGCTGCCCTCCCCGGTGCGGCTGTCGCCCATCGACTCTACGGAACCGTCGGGGGATTTGAGGTTATTATAAAAGACGAAATATTCATCTTTGGGAATTTTGCCCCCGGCGCCCAACATGAACACGGAAACATCCAGGTCGAACTGAGATCCGGTATCGGTTTGGTTGACGTCCCAACCCAGGCCGACGGCCGCCTGTTTCATGCCGGGCGCCTCTTTGGACAGGCTGATCCGTTCGCCCTTATTCAAATTGATAGTCATGGGTTATTCCCTCAATAATCATTGATGCTTTTTCCTCCTACAGTTCGCCGGGGTGAAATTTCGGAAACGGCAGGAGGGATTAATTTTAATTTTGGAAAACGATGCGTTTTTGATATTCGTCTTCGGTCATCAGGTTGCGGGTATCTTCCACCCGATCTAAGAAGACGATGCCTTCGAGGTGGTCGTATTCGTGCTGAAAAATGCGGGCGATGAATCCCGTCAACTCTCGCCGCCGGAGATGGCCGTCGCGGCTGGTGTATTCGACTTCGATCGCGCGCGATCGCCCGACGAGTCCCCGGATGCCCGGGACACTCAGACAGCCTTCCCAGTCTTCTTCAACTTCCGGGGAATGGGCGAGAATTTTCGGGTCGATCATCGCCGTGGGTTCCATCGACGGGGCGTTGGGGTAGCGGAGATTGGGGCGGGAGGCGACGACCAAAATGCGATCGCGCTCTCCGACTTGGGGGGCAGCGATGCCCACGCCGTTATTTTCCACCACCGTAGCGATCAGATTGTCGATGAGATCCTGAATCCGTTGCTCCCAAATGTTGGCAACCGGACGGGCGCGATCGCGGAGTACCGGATCGCCCAATTGGGAGACGGGGAGCGTTTCTGCCATTAGAATTCCTCCGACTATTCTGCTATTTTAGCTGGTGGGTGGAGCGTCCGACCGACGGGGGGAACCTCGAAGAGAAAGACCGTCTAGCTGCTCATTTGGGGGGGCATATTTCCCGTTTGCACTTCCAACAGTTGCGATCGCCCGTTGCGGTTCACCTCGATCTGTAGGGTACTCCCCACAGTCTTATTCTGCACGATCCGTTGCACCATTTCTGAACTAGCGATCGCCTGCCCGTCGATGGCGAGGATCACGTCCCCGGGCTGCAACCCGCCGCGATCGGCCGGGGAAGCGTCGATCACGTTCACGATCAACACCCCGTTTGTATCCGGAACGGGGAACGCCAGCCCGGAGGAATTTTGCAGTTCCCGTCGCAATTCCGGATTGAGGAGAATCATTTCGATGCCCAGATAGGCGTGTTCGGCCCGTCCCGTGGCGATCAACTGCTGGGCGATTTGCTGGGCGTTGTTGATGGGGATGGCAAATCCCAAGCCCTGGGCGCCGTTGATGATGGCGGTGTTCATGCCGATCACCTCCCCCTTGGCGTTGAGTAGGGGTCCGCCGGAATTACCGGGGTTGATAGCCGCGTCAGTTTGGATGAAGCCGATGCGCTTGTCGGGGACGCCGACATCGGTGCTGCTGCGCCCGGTGGCGCTGATGATGCCCACCGTCACGGAATTATCCAGCCCGAGGGGATTGCCGATCGCGATCGCCCACTCTCCCGGGGAAAGCAGGTCGGAGTCCCCCAGGGGAACCGTGGGCAGGTCGGTGGCGTCAATTTTGATCACCGCCACATCCGTCACGTCATCCGTCCCCAACACGGTGCCATCGTAGCGGCGTCCGTCCTTGAGAACCACTTGCACCTCGTCGGTGCCCTCGACGACGTGACTGTTGGTGAGAATGTGTCCGTCGGGGGAGAGGATGAACCCCGATCCCGTCCCCTCTTCCAGGCGATCGCTCGGGGGACGGCCGCCGGGGGGGCCGAACCCGCCGCCGAAGAAATCGTTAGGGAAGGGTTCCTCGAAGCGATCGAACCGGTCCGGACGCACCCGCCGGGAAGCGTTGATGCGGACCACCGCCGGACCGACCCGATCCGCGGCTTCGACGATAAAGTTGGATGTCTCACCGGGGAAGCGATCGGCTTTTTGCGGGAACCAACTCGGGGGATTCAATTTCGGAGTGGCGGAGGTTTCGGGTTCAGAACCGGCATCGGGGAGGGTGGGGGGTGTGAGTTGGGATTCCGTCGAGTCCGGAACTGCGGCCAGTTTCGCCTCCAGCCAGCGATCGCCCATCAATGCCCCGGTCGCGCCGACGAGCAGAAACAGGAAATAGACGATGGGTTGCTTCCAAAAAGCTTTTTCAGTGGTACCAGTCATGGCTCAAGTGTCAGGTTGACCTACAAGTGGTTGGGCACGGGGTCTGAGTGCGTTCCGAAATTGAATGATCCGGGCGGGGACTTCAGTGAAAACTTTGTTTGTGCCAATGTAACACTATTTTCGTCCGCGCTGGTACAGTTTCCCGGAAGGGTTGGGGAGATTTAGGGACTTCGGTAAGTGGAGGAAGCGGAGGAAGAAATAATCCTCTTCGTCAGACTGGGATGAAACCTTGATTTTTCGTGAGTCCTGCGGGGGAAAAAATATAGCAGTTGTCGATCTGCTGCGATACGGTTCGATCCCCCATTATCCCCCCCCGCCCCCCTTTGTAAGGGCTCGGCTGTTTCATTCTCGGTTCACAATTGTCGAGGGTGACGAGGAAAACGGTTAATGGGAGCCAGGAACCCGGGTTTTTTCCGGTTAAAAATGCCTTTTCATTGGGAAAAATCTCCCTCTCTCCCCTGCCTCCCCTGCCTCCCCTGCCTCCTCCGCCTCCTCCGCCTCCTCCGCCTCCCGACTCCCGACTCCCGACTCCCGACTCCCCTCCTCCCCCCACCCTGTCTGATATGCTTGAAGCCGACGCGAAGAATTTATAGCAATGAGCGAGGCAAGTGTTTACAGTTCGGTTCGGTTATAGAACCCGAAACCCCCAATTCTCCCCCCTTACAAAGGGGGGCTGGGGGGGATGCGGTTTCTATTCCCTACACCCTACACCCTACACCCTACACCCGCGCGCAGCGCTATAATTCCCCCCTGCCCAGCAACCCCTAGCCCGAGAAGTCAGCCGTGGACATTCCCCTCGAA
>JBNGCR010000092.1:14083-19950 GCA_050045915.1 Limnospira sp. | reverse complement strand
GGGTGTGGGGTGTGGGGGAGGGTAAAGGGTCTAGGTGAAAGGGGAAAGGGGGAAAAGGTTTCCCATTCCCGATTTTTTCTAAGCATTTTGGCGGGAGAGGTGGCGTTCAAACCAGAGTCCCGCGATGATGACGCCGATACCACATAAAACGAGGACGAAGGCTTTTAGAAGTAATTCGGTGTTGTACTCGAACAATCGGCTGATTATTTGTAAAATTAATAGCACCATGCCACCCCAGAAGGCGACGCGACTTCCTTGGGTGAGTCCGATGCGGATGGTTCCCGTCGCCAGGAGAAACATTAAAATATTAAAAATGTAGGTGGAAATTTCCGGAATTGGGGAAATGGAAATTTGCCAGAAGGTGACGATGCCGGTGATGGCTAAAAAACCGGCGATCGCGGCGGTGACGCTATCCACTCCCCAATATTGTTTGGTGCGATCAGGACGCACCAGGCGGAACCATTCCCACAGGGCGAGGGCGATGAAAATTAGGACGTCAACGAGTAGGAAAGCTGACCCTGGTAGAATATCATCGAAGTCGGACGCTTCGATATTCCCAACGCCCTTAAATGAGAAGAAAAAGAACAGGATTCCCAGCAGCCAGAGGGCGAAACTGCGGGCGAGCGATCGGAACCGTTGGCTGTCAATTCCGGGCAGGAGGCTATCATCGTAGGCCCACAACAAAGCGGGGGGGAGAATTAGGACAAGGGCCGCACCCAATCCGGGCAGTTGGTAGACGGGGATGATGGCGCCCATCGTCACGGTTAAAGATGGGATAATGAGCAACAGTGCCATCACGAAAATCAGGCGGGATTCGCACCAGTAAGCGAGGGGGATAAATAAAATAGAAGCCGCGATCGCCATGTGCCGAATTAAGAGATCGATCCAGGATGCCTCCCCCGGTTCCAAAGCCTCGGAAATCCCCAACCAGTATCCGATCGCCAACAGCAGCAGCGATAGGACGCCGAGCGATCGCAGTTGCAAACTGTAGGCCATCGCCAGGACACCCAACCCCCACACGACATACAACCCGTAGGGGGACCCGCCGATGTGGAACATCTGGGCCATCAGAGCGATATTCGCCCCCAGACACAGGGCGCCGCACAGCAGCAACGCGATACCGAGACGCTGTGGAGCCCCGGAGGTGGGCGGTTGCCACAGGTAGAACCCCCCGGCGTTGAATCCGACCAGGATGCTTAATAATAAAATCACCCGCAGCGATCGCGGCCATTCTTGCCAGTTCGCGGCGACAAACGTGATCGCCCCCAAACCCAACAAAATCCCGCCCAACCCCATGAGGATGACCACGAAGCGGTTGCTGGCGGCCTGTTCGAGGCTGTCAAACTGGTAGCGATCGCCAATCTGTCGATAAATGGCATCGTCGATCAATCCCTCAGCCTTCCAGAGTCCGGCTTCTTCACGCAGTTGACGGCGAAATTTTTCTGAAATCACGGCTTAGGGTGTGGGGTGTGGGGTGTGGGGTGTGGGGTGTAGGGTGTAGGGTGTAGGGTGTAGGGGAAATTATTTCTTCCTCCGCTTGACCGTTGCCTCCTCTGCCTCCTCCGCTCCCTCTGCTTTAATGCAACGGAGGCCGTTGGGACTCGTTTATTTCTAACTGCTGGCGGCCGTTGCGGATCACCCGCATCATGTCGCTGAGTTGCTGTTCGATATTCCCCAGGACGTGATCGGCGTACTGGTCGGCCCCTGCCTGGATGTCGTTGCACTCGGACAGAATCCGATTTCGCATTTCGTCGAGTTCCTGTTGGGCCTGATAGCGAATTTGTTCAATCTCAGCCAAAGTTTGCTGCTGTAGGGCTTCGCACTCCATCTGCACCTGCTGTCTGAGGCGATCGGCCTCTTCCTGGGCTTGCTGGACGATGCCCATTTCGTTCAAAATGTGGGTAGCCCGCTGCTCCGCCCCTTCCAAAATCTCCTGGGCGTACTCTTCCGCTTCTTGGAGAATTTCATCTTTGTGGCGAACGATAATATCCGCCTCCTGAAAGGCGCTCGGAAGATTCAAACGGATCAGATCGAGCTGGTCGAGCAACTGTTCTTCGTCCACCAGGGTACGCCGGGTCAGGGGAACGCGGGGACTGTCGAGAATCATTTCTTCGAGTCGGTTGAGTTCCCGCTGAATGTCTATTCCGGGCGATCCCGTCGGGGTGGGTTCACCTTCTGCGACGAGTCCGTTTGGGTTGGGTTCGATTCGGGGGGTTGATTCCTGGCGTAGCATCTATGGATATCTATGGCGACGTGTTTGGGAACAAGATGATCGACGGAACCACCAAACTTGGCGATCTCTTTGACGACACTGCTCGATAAAAAGCTATATTCGTTCGAGGTTGCCAAGAAAACTGTCTCGATTGTATCAGAGAGCGTCTTGTTGGTGTGAGCCATCTGCAATTCCATTTCAAAATCGGAAAGAACCCGCAGCCCCCGCAGCAGCACTTGGGCATTTCGCAATTTTGCATAGTCTACCGTCAAACCCTCAAAACCGGCGACCTCGACATTATTTAAATGGGAGGTCGATTGGCGAATTTGGCTCAGGCGCTCCTCTACGGTAAACAGAGGCATTTTGTTGGGGTTTCGTAGGACCGCGACAATCACCCGGTCAAACAGATAACAGCCCCGCTCAATGATATCGACATGACCGAGCGTAACGGGGTCAAAACTCCCCGGATAAATAGCTATCACCTAAATCTCCTGGACGGTTGAAAGCTCTGTCTCTTCAGAGCGGGGTGCTGACGATAGGACGCTGGTAGAAGTTCGTGACAGACTCCCGGCATTGACCGGGCGGGTACAATCCGAGCTTCTAGACCCAAACAGTGTGGGTTTGGGTTTCGCGTATTAGAGTGAGGCGATGTCCAACCCCACTGTTTGATCGATTTTATCAGAAACACCGCCACTCACCTGCGGTAGAGTGTCCGGCTTCAGCCGAAATCAGTTGGAGACGTTTGTTCTCGGAGGATTAGATTTCGAGTTGAGGGATGGGAACACCGGAACTTTAGAACAGGGTTTTGCCCGGTTTAAATTCCCGCACGGCCCCGGAGCCATCGATCCCGGCCATCCGGAAGCGGCGATCGAGATCGGCGGGTTCGGGGGAGGCTTTTTCGGCTTCCTCCATCGTAATCCGTCCGGCGGTGACTTGCTCGTAAATGGCTTGGTTGATGAGTTGCATCCCTTCGTAGGTGTCATCTTCCATCAGGCGGATGGCGCTTTCTTCGTCCCCTTTGAGTAGGTAGTCGTGCATGGCGGGGGTGTTGATCAGGATATCGTGGACGGCGGTGCGCTTGTTATCGACGGTGGGGACGAGGAGTTGGGCGACGACGGCGACGAGGGAATCGCAGATTTGAATCCGCATGGTGGTTTGTTCCTCTACGCTGTAGAGGTTCAGCAAGCGGTTGATGGAGTTGATGGCGTTGCGGGTGTGGAGGGTTCCGAGGACGAGGTGGCCGGTCTGGGCGGCTTGGAGGGCGGTGTTGACGGTGATGCGATCGCGCATTTCCCCAATCAGGATCACGTCGGGATCTTCCCGCAAAACGGCTCGCAGAGCGTGGTGAAATTCCAGGGTGTGCAGTCCCACTTCCCGCTGGGAGATCAGGCACTGGCGGGAGGCGTGAACGAATTCGATGGGATCTTCGATGGTGACGACGTGCTTCCGGGCCGTTTCGTTAAGATGGCGGAGCATGGCGGCGAGGGTGGTGGATTTACCGGAACCCGTCGGTCCAGTGACTAAAATCAAACCCTGGGGGTAGCTGATAATTTTTTTGAGCACTTCCGGCAGCCTCAATTCCTCGATGCTGGGAATTTTTAGGCTGATGAGTCGCAGCACCATCGCCCCCCCCGTCAGGGATTCAAAACAGTTCACCCGGCATCGCACCAAGCCGGGGTAAAAAATGGCGGTGTCGAGTTCTTTGTTTTCTTCAAATTGTTGGCGCTGGTAGGGCGTCAGGATCTCCTGGAGGTAGTGCTCGAACAGTTCCGGAGTCACCTTGATTTGATCTTTGATCCGCACCATTTCGCCCTGAATTCGATATCGGGTGGTGTGTCCGACCCGGATGTGAATATCGGAGGCTTTTTTCTGGAAGGCATCCTTCACCATGTCTTTGATGGAAGTTCCGATCGCTGCACTGGTGGCGCGGTGGGAGGCTTGACGCTCTTTGCCCTGGGGCGGGGCGGGTGGCCGCGGGGGTAGATGGTCGGGGGACGGGGACTGGGCAGAATGACTCATGATCTGAATTTTCCTCTGTCACTCGAGTCGGGCTGATCTGCTTGAATTATAGGAAATTCGAGAATTGGGTGTAGACTTTTTAAAAGTTTCGTAATCAAATTTTAATGGGTGTGGCGATCGCGGGTTGGCGGATATTGGGTTAAGAAAAAATGACTGTGGCGGTTTTCGATCCGATGAAATACGGGCGATCGCCCTAAATTCCCATTAACAAGGGGGACTTCAACCTCTCAACCATACTTCGACAGCTTGAGAAATGCTATAGCACTACGAGGGTCGGTCAGGACATGACCGAACTCCCAAAGCCCTGACCGGATGGGAATTTGACGCAAGCCTGTCCGGAGCTTGTCGAAGGGCTGATTGCCCAAAGCTGATGGCTTACTGCTATATATCGGGAGAATCTATAAAATGCTACGGAGATGGGATCGCAAAATTAGCAATTGGCTGGAAACTCGCTGGGTGACGCCGGCTTACGCGGGTTGGCTGTTGGGGTTTTTGACCCTGTTTTTCTTCGGGGCGGCTACTAACACGATGGCGGGATGGCTGTATGTCATTAGCGGGATGGGGTTGGCGGTGCTGCTGGCTGCGGCGATCCTCCCGGCTCGATCGCTGGTTCCCCTCAAAATCCGTCGCCATCCCATCGCCCCGGTGAGCGTTGGCGATCGCCTGGCGGTGGAGGTGGAAGTTGATAACCCCTCCCGGCAACCCCGCGCCCTCCTGCAAGTCGTCGATCGCCTGCCACCGGAATTGGGGGAGGCGAAACGGGCGATCGAGGTGATCGCCCCCGGAGAAACGTACCGCTGGAGCTATTTTTTACCCACCCGACGGCGGGGGATCTACCACTGGCCAGGGGTCTGGCTGCGGACGGCGGCGCCGCTGGGTTTGTTCTGGTGTTCCCGCGATCGCAACGTCCCGGCGACGGCGATCGTTTATCCTACGGTTCTCCCCCTGGCGAGTTGCCCCCTCCTCGACGCGGTGGGGGACGACCAAGGCCCCCAGATTTACGAGCGCGATCGCTTGCACCTGGCTACGGAGGGCATGACCCGCACCCTGCGCCCCTACCGCTACGGCGACCCCACTCGGCTGATCCACTGGCGAACGAGCGCCCGCTACGGGGAGTTGCGGGTGCGAGAATTGGAGGTGGCGATCCAGGGACAGGATATCGCCATCTGTCTCGACAGCGCCTTTTCCTGGGACGAAGCGGACTTTGAAACGGCGGTGTCCGTGGCCGCGTCCCTGTATTTTTACGCCTCCCGCGCCCAGTATCAGGTGCAGTTGTGGACGGCAAAAACGGGACTCGTTCGGGGCAATTGGACGGTTCTCGGGGTGCTGGCGGGGGTGGAGGCGGGAGAAACTCCGGCGATCGCCGATCCGCCGAATTTGCCCCTGATTTGGATCACCCAGAACCCCGAAACTTTGGCAACCCTCCCCCCCCGAAGCCGCTGGCTGCTGTGGCCGGCTGGCGAGAATTTTAGAAGCGATCGCCTCCCCTGTCCCGGAATTGCGATCGATTCCACACAACCCCTGATTCCACAATTGCAATCTTCTCCAGTTTAGAAGCGGGAGTCGGGAGTCGGGAGTCGGGAGTCGGGAGGAAAGAAAAATTCCTCACTCCTCTTGAGAAGCGGGAGTCGGGAGT
>JBNGCR010000092.1:10949-13983 GCA_050045915.1 Limnospira sp. | reverse complement strand
GGGAGTCGGGAGTCGGGAGGAAAGAAAAATTCCTCACTCCTGCCCGAACCGGGAATCTAAAATCTAAAATCTAAAATCTAAAATCCCTCCGCGATAGAATGGCAACATTTACTCAGCGAGAACGAAGAGGAAAATATGAGCCATCGTCCGATTATTTTGGGAATCGTCGGAGACAGTGCGGCGGGAAAAACGACTTTGACGCGAGGAATTGCCCAAATTTTGGGGGAAGAAAATGTGACGGTCATTTGTACCGACGACTATCACAAATACGATCGCAAACAGAGATCCGAGATTGGAATTACGGCTCTCCATCCCGATTGCAATTATTTGGATATCATGCAGCAGCACCTGACGATGTTGCGGACCGGACAGCCCATCCTCAAGCCCATCTACAACCACGACACCGGAGGATTTGAACCCCCCGAATATATTAAACCCAACCGTTTCGTGATCGTCGAAGGGTTGCTGGGCTACTCCACGCGGGGGGCGCGGGACTGCTACGATGTCAAAGTCTACCTCGCCCCCCCGGAACCCCTGCGGGCGCGGTGGAAGGTGAAGCGGGATACGCGCAAGCGGGGATACACGGAAGAACAGGTACTCGAAGCGCTCCAGAAGCGGGAACCGGACTCGGAATCTTACATCCGCCCCCAACGGAAATGGGCCGATGTGGTGGTCACGTTTTATCCCCCGGACGGAGAGAGCGAAGATAGCGCGACGCTGAACGTGCGGTTAATGTTGCGGCCCACCATCCCCCACCCGGACTTTACGGACATTCTCCCGAAAAGCCAGGTTGACCACCGTCCGGCGGTGCGTTTGGGACTCGATCGCGATATGCGAAAGCCGGTGGATGTTCTGGAGGTGGACAGCCACGCCACCCAAGAACAGGTGCAGGAGTTGGAAATGACGCTGTGCAGTGAGTTGCCCAACCTGAAAAACTTTTGCAGCACGACGGGTAATAAAGAACTCGGATCGGTGGTCGGGACGACGGGGGAAGTGCTGCAAAGCTACCCCCTCGCCCTCACACAACTTCTGATCGCTTACCACATGATCAAAGCGACCAAAATGGTGTGATTGAAGTCGATGTCGGGACGGCGGCGACGGATGTCTCGGCCGGACGCTGACTTTGGGGGGCGGGAACCATCTCGCCCCGAAAATCGAGGATGCTCACCAGTAAAAGATAGGCGATCGCCAGGATAATGGAAATGGCGCCGGTAATGTAGGCGACGAGTTTGGAACGTTCCATGCAATTTTCGGTTTTGACCGACTCACGTTTACAGTAATTATATCTCGCCGAGATTGTAACATTTGTTTTTTCAGGAAATTCTCAGAATCGCTTCAGGGTCAGTTCAGCTATGATAGATTGAATGGGTGTACCCCGCGATCGCGCCCTGAAAAAACTGTTATTTTCCCAAAAAAATTCTAACATAATTGAGGAAATTATGGAATAAAAAACAGGAAAGTATGCAGCATTGCGGGACGCAAAACAGACCTAGAGAACCGATGAAAATGATCCGACGGATTGCCAAAATGGGTTACAGATTTTTGGGAAAATTGCCCCCCATTTCCCTGCAATTTCAACTCACGTTTGGCATCGCCACATTCGCCATTGTGGGACTCGGCGGTGTGACGGCTTGGACGAGTTGGAATATCCGGCAATTATTGGTCGAGCGACATAAGGACAAATTGGCGGAGTTTGCCCAACAATTTTCCCACGATGTCAAATTGTACAGCGAAATGATGCCCTTGGAAGTCGCCGTCCAGCGCGTCATCGACAAACCCACCGAAAAGAAGAGTTTGGTTTGGGTCAAAAATCGAGCGGGGGAAATTATCGCCGAGTCGGTTAATCTTCGCCAGGACATTCAACCCAACTTACGAAATGCGCTGATTTCTTATTCCAATATGCCGAAAAAACCGGGCGTTTCTAAAATTGATGGACGGTATTGGGTGTTATGTGGCGGTGATTTTACAATCGGCAGTTATAACTTCGGAAAAATGTACATGATCAATGATATCACGTCGGAGTATCAGATTTTTATAACTTTGCTCTATCGCCTGGTTTTTGCCAGTCTGTTTGCCATTATTTTATTAGTTAGTGTGATCGCCTGGTATATCCGCCGATCGCTCCTCCCCCTGCAGCAGGTCAGCCACATTGCCGCCACCATTTCGGCGGAGGAACTTTCGGACTATCGCCTGACGTTAGAACAGGCTCCCTCCGAAGTCGAACAACTCGCTAATACCTGCAACAAAATGCTCGATCGCCTCGCGGATGCCTGGGAACAGCAGCGACAATTTGTCAGCAATGTTTCCCACGAGTTACGGACACCTTTAACCATCGTTCACGGCTATTTACAAAGCACGTTACGACGGGGAGACAATCTCACTCCGTTGCAGCGGGAAGGCTTGGAAACCGCGTCGGGAGAGGCGGAAAGAACCATCCGTTTATTGCAGGATTTGTTAGAGTTGGCGAGGGCGGATCACGGGACGCTTCACCTCCAAATCGAACCGATTATCGTTAACGATTTGATGGCGGAATTGGTGGAAATGGCACAATCCTTCAGTCGGGGACGCATCAAACTTGAAAAAATAGATGGATTTTTGGAAATTAAAGCTGATAAAAATCGTCTCAAACAGGTTTTGTTGAATATGATCGATAATGCCTTGAAATATTCGCAACCGGATACGCCGATTTTACTGAAAGCTTACCGCCAGAAAAATCGGGTCGATATCGCCGTCTGCGATCGCGGGCCGGGAATTCCCCTACAGCATCAAAGTCGCATTTTTGAACGCTTTTATCGTGTGGATGAAGCCCGAACTCGGGCGGGGGGGACGGGACTGGGTTTGGCGATCGTGAAAACTCTGGTTGAGGGGATGGGGGGGACAGTTGGCGTGCGATCTCAGTTGGGGGAGGGCAGTACCTTTATCGTCTGTTTTCCCGATTTTTCGTAATCTAAAATATGCTCTGGCCCCCAAACCCCCAATTCTGGGGGCTTCAATTGTCGGCCCCCAAACCCCCAATTCTGGGGGCTTCAATTGT
>JBNGCR010000092.1:0-10849 GCA_050045915.1 Limnospira sp. | reverse complement strand
CCAATTCTGGGGGCTTCAATTGTTGGCCCCCAAACCCCCAATTCTGGGGGCTTCAATTGTTGGCCCCCAAACCCCCAATTCTGGGGGCTGATAAAATTGCTATCACATGAATTATAGCTGTTGTGAATACAACTGAGTTCGAGTTAAAGAATTGGGAACTTTGATCGCTGATCGTTCGTCCACAAAGGATGATATATTGATGATTAGGTGTAGTTTTGAATGATTATGAATCAGCGTCAATTATCGGTTTGGTGTGGATTGAAAGTTGCCATTCTGGCTGGATGCCTGTTCGGGCTTACAGGTGGGGCGAAAGCCGGGGAGATGTCGGATTTATCGGCGGAGATGACGATCGCCCAAACCAGTACGGAGGTGGTGTGGCGATCGCTCGGTGCGAGTGAGAGGCAGGATGCGATCGACCAGATCTTGCGAAGTCCGATGGGAGTAGCGGCGCTGAATCAATTGGCGATCGAGGGATTTATTGCCTTTAATTGTGAAAAATCTTACTACCGAGATGAAACCGGATTTCGCTTACTTTTACAGGTGACTTGTCCGACACCTCGGGGGATTTCCAGTGCGGTTGGCTATGATGAAATGCGGGTCATTTACAATAGCTTTGAGGGCAATATCGAATTCTTTGAAGTTGAGCGACACGGGGGCGATCTGGGCAGTTTGCCCCTGCGAACAAATTGATTGATATGAAAGTTCTGTTTTGTCTGTTATCGATCGCTATCCTGTTGGCGATGGGTTCGCTGTCGCCGATCGCCCCCCCGGCGGAAGCGGCATCCTGTCGGATGATCGCCGACCATAAAGTTTGCATTCTTAGCCTCAAACGCAGCGCTAAATATTACTGGGAATATCGCGCCCAAATTAGCGTCGATGGGGTAGTTCGCCCCGTCGAAACGTACAACTGTCGTGATCGCATCTGGGTGCGATCGGACGGGAGGGAAGTTAAATTTGAGTCCGGCGGTTTCGGGGACTATATTTGCGGCGTTTTGAATTAAAATTGTTGAATATAGCAGCGTGAAATGATGGGTCACAACTCGATTCGCTCAAAGCCCCCAGTATTGGGGGTTTGGGGGCGAGATGTGCTATCATTTAATCTGCGATCGGGAGGGAGTATGACGGCGAATCCGGAAGCGCACTTTCAAACCCAAAACCTGACGCTGCGACCCTATGAAATTGGAGATGTCGAAGTCCTATTTCCGATTCTCTCCGACCCGACGACCCTGCAATTTTGGCCCCATCCCTTCACCCGAAATCAGGTGGAAACTTGGGTTGATCGCAACCGCCGCAGCTATGAAATGGACGGTTTCAGCCGATATATCGTCAGTCTCAATTCCGACGGAACCGTTATCGGCGACTGCGGGATTCTGCGGGGTATCGTGGCGGGTCAGGTTGTTAACGATGTGGGTTATATTATTCACCATCCCTATTGGGGGCGAGGATATGCCACAGAAGCCGCCCAGGCGATCGCAAATTACGGATTAACTACCCTCAAATTGGACGCCCTCCACGCCAATATGCCCTGGAACCACCATGCATCCCGCCGAATTGCCGAAAAAATCGGGATGCACAAAATCTCCGAATTCGACAATCCCATCAATCGCAATATCCGGACTTTTCTCTACATCCGAAACCATCCGGAAACGAACCCGGTTAATGAAGCCGATCGCGCTCCCCCATCGGTCAAAGTAGACCTTCTATCCGAGCGCCGAAAAAGTTGACGTTTGCCAATTTTTGTGATACATTAAATCTCAAGACTGAGGCAATCTAGCAACTTACGGTTCTCTGGGCGATTTGTTTCCTTATTTGGCGATCGCCCGAGAATTAATCGCCGTCGATTATGCCCCCCACGGGCAGATTTTCCCCCGGGCCGTGGCGGTAGTCCACCACGGGGGCATGGGGACGACGGGACAAGCGCTGCGATCGGGGCGTCCGATGCTGGTGGTTCCCCACAATTACGAACAGCCAGAAAATGCGGCCCGGGTCGTCCGCCTCGGCTCGGCCCGTAGGGTGGAACGGGGGCAGTACACGGCGGACATGGTGGCTGACGAACTCCGGAAACTTTTATTTGAGAAAAAATACGCCCAAACGGCGGCGGAAATTCGAGGGGCGATCGCGGCAGAAAATGGGGTAAAAAGAGCAGGCGATGCGATTGAACACTACATCACATATTCCCCGTAAACCAAACCCGTGGCTCGCGAGGTTTTTTCCCCCAATTTCAGTGTGACGGCGGCGCGGCCGGTGACTTCTTCAATAAAAGTATATTGCCGCCGTCGATTGTCGGGGACGACCAATTCGACGACGGATTCAAAATCGATCTCAATGTCCAATTGATCGCGATCGTCGGCGGCAGTGACGCGCAAACTTTTGGGGGTTTGCAATTGCCGATCGCCGAATAATAGCGCCATAATTCCCGGCAATCGCGGGGGAACTACCGGCCGTTCCGACCAATCCCAATCGATCTGCAATGTGGCACCCAAAAACACCTTCCGCAACCGATGATTAACATAAATAAAAATATAGGGAAAACCGCCTTCGGAGTGGTCTTTGTTGGTGCGTCTGTCCAATACCAACGTGATGGGGGTGCCATCTTCGCAGGTGGCGAAGGCGACGAACCATTCCCAACCGATATCTTCCCCCCACCGGAAGCGGCCGAAATTGCGATCGTGGTAGCAAAACCAGTCCGATTCGATGGGAAACGATCGCCCCCCGACGGACAATTTTCCCGTCACCTGCAATCCCGGAACCAATCCCCAGCCGATGAAACCGCCGCCGAAGGGGGAATTTTCCGTCACCAATAGAGGGGTGGCGGTGGCTTCTCCCGACAATTCAATGAATAGCCGCGATCGCGGATCTCGCACTTCCAGCCGCGTCCGGGTTCCGTTCACTTGCAATTGCATTCCTTTCCCTCGCCAATGCAGGGGTTCTCCGGTAATTTGGTCAGCGTTCCAAGCCTGGGAAAAAGTGATTCCGAAGGTTGAAAATGGAGTTTCCGGGGGGCGGTTAGAGTCCAGCAGGTGCGAAGGAATTGTCACCAAAAAACTGGTTTGAATTTCCCCTGCTTCGGGTCGAGCGATCGCCGTAAAATTCACCAGCGATCGGATCTGGGTGCGGGGGTCAAACAAGACATAATGATACCAATCTTTCCAATCTGAGGGGGAGGCGGGATCGTCTAGGGGGATGCGGAGTTCTTCGACGAAGGCGAGTTTTTGTTCGTCAATTGTCATGGAGATTGTCGTTTCTAATCGGGGGGCAAATTCGATGATTTTATGTCGCTATTTTTGGAACCGATCATCAATGATTTATCGCTGTAGGGAACCGGGTTCGCCGAGAACATCTTGAATCCGCCGGGTGGGGGAGGGGGATTGCGAAGGTGCCGGCGGAGCCCCGGATGCGATCGCCTGTAATGTCGCGGCGATGCGGGGGGAAAGCAAACTCAGTCCCAAGACAATCCTCAGAAACCAAGCCTCCCCATCCATCCCCAGTTGACTCGCCAAAGCGGCCGTCGGAGTCTGGGGAAGGGCAATTTTTGGGCCGGCGATATCCCACAGCCACCCTTCCCAAAACCTCAGCAAACCTGCCCGATTTGTCGGCGTGGCGGCCGCATCGTGAAAGGCGATCGCGGCATCTCGGCCGACGGCAATCCAGCGGGGAACCCCGGCCGCGGCAAAACTCAGAACCCCATTTTTGCAAAATCGAGTCCGCCGCAACCGGTCGAGTAAGGTTTCACCCGCCACCGTCGCCGCGTAGTCGTCCCCTTTCTGTGCCAAAATTAACAACAATTCCAACGCCAACCAGCGGGCCGGAAGCAAGTCAAGTCCCGGCAATCCGGCGGATAAATTATAGCTGGAAATGCTGAGACTTTGCGGGGGATGATCGAAAGCTATATTTCCGCCCATTCCTCCGGATGCCATCGCCTCAAGATTTACGGCAATTCGCGGCGAGTCCGCCGCCAATCCCAGCAGAAAATAACCCAGCCAGCGATCGCAGTCCGCCCCCAGTTTGGCGGCAAATTCGGCGGCTAAAAATGGCGGAGCGACGACGGTTTTTAAGGTTTCTGGGGCTTCCACGTCGCTTTCCGCCAGACTCAACAGCCACCGTTCCCAGATGTAGAGGAGGCGTTCTTCCCGGCGATCGCGGTTGAGAATTTGACCGGACATCGACAGGGTTTCCGAAATCCAATTCGGGACTTTTGCGGCGCTCAAGGCGGCGGAAGTTTCCCGGAAAAAAGCGGTTTTTCGCAGTCGCGACAGGAGTTGACCGCCGACTTCCGTGCCGGCTCGCTCCTCTCCTTTTTGGCTGACCGCCACCAGCAATTCCGCCACCAGCCAGCGGGAGGGAATGCGATCGAGGTCGATCAGCGCCGATGTCAAACCCAAAGCGATGTCGGTGATTTTATCCTGTGAAAAAGTGGGATTTTGTGGGTCAAATTCCCGGATCGGAAAGCTGATTTGCAACGGATATTCTATTGTTTTTATATCGCTTTTTTTCGGATCAATATCCAGGGCGATCGCGACGGATTCTTCTAGCAATCCCGGAAATCGAAGCCAACTTTTAATAACCCCCCGCGATCGCCGTTCCGAAGGTAGCTTGACCGTCAAGGTTTGGGTAACGTTTTCCGCCGGACTGGAACCCAAATAAAGATAGTCCGGATCAACGGGATTCATCGTCGAAAACATCTCCCCATCCTCCGCAATCCAATCATCCAAAACTGGCCGCCCCAACAGAGTTTCACCGCTGCGGTTTTGTAGGGACAATTTTAAGACCAATTCTCCGCCGGGGTGGACGGAGGCGCGGACTTCGGGTAGGGTTGGGCTGGGATTCTGGCGATCGCTCATTTTCTAACCTTCTCTATAATGACTCCGTTTCCTCTGTGTCTGGAGTGGTAAAAAATTCCGAATTTCATCATCAACAATAACTGGATTCCCCATTCCCTCCCCCTACAAATTTCGATAAATCACATAATTGATCAACTCTTTCAAAAAGCGGCGGTCGTGAACTGGCGTTTCCCACTTTTCCCCCGGTCGGATGGGAGTTTCCGATTCCAGAAAATCCAAGCCGTCCAAAATATCCGCCGCTTTTTTTGCCAGCGATCGCGCCACGCCCCACCCGTGTTCGATGCTGCCATAGCGACGCATCTGTTCCAGGACAAATTCCACCTGTTCCGGGGTCTTTTCGGGCCGGGGAGTAGCGAGAATTTCCAACATTCGGCGGGATTCAGCCGGACTGCTGTGGGCGATCGCATGGTTGAGCATCAACGTGCGTTTTCCCTCGTAAATATCCCCAGCCCCCACAATGTCCCGCCGCGTGCCGATAAATTCCCGAATTTTTTCCCCGATCGCGATGCGAGAATCTTCCAAAGCCCGGTTGATAATCGTCTTGTCAAACTCGGCCAGTTCCGGCAGCGGTGGCGGGGATTCTTCCACCCGGATATTCAAGTCCGCTTCCAGGTTGGCATCCTCCGGCAGGATCGATCGCCGGCCGTTTTTGCCGTCGGGGCGGGGTTCGACCCCAACGGCCGCGGTTTGGGAATTTGGGGCGATCGCCATTCCCCGATTTTCCAGCTCTTTTTCCGACCGGGCGCCATCGCCGTTCGTTTCGGAAACGGGGATCATCGGGAGTAGAGAGATCGATCATTCCCGGCGTGTAACCACGCCAGCGCTCGTGGCTATGAACTGGAGTTCGACGGAGTCTTTCACCCTATATCAACTGGAAATTCCGAGCCAATCTAGCGCGTCGTGCAAGTCCAAATTTGATAGCTCTGCGGTTGCCGTCCCTCTCGTGATGGGACTCCTCGCCGTCGCCGGATTCTGTAGAAACGGAAAAAATGCGGATGTCCATCCTAATCGCCCGTCCCCCCCAAACCGACGGGATTTAAAACGGAATATCCTCTCCTTCAATATCCTCCTCTGAATCCGACTCCGGCGGTTCTTCCAATCCCAGGGCGGAATCAGTTTCAATCTCAACCTTAGATTCTTCGTCAGTGAGGGGCAGCACTTCTCCCTCAAAAAAGTCCGCCAGTTGCTGGGAGGCGACGGCCACCGCATCGGCTTTGTCTTGGGGAAGGGGAACTTTCGGGAGTTCGGTGGGAATCGGTTCGGGCGGCGGCGCGACGGGTTCCGCTTGCCGAGGTGGTGGTGGCGGGGGAGGAGGAGGGGGAGAGGGTTGCGCGGCATCGGTCCCCACTTCCAACCGCACCTGAACCGGGGCGTTGAAGACTTTCCGACAGGCGGCTTCCAGGCTGGCGAGTTTGGACTGGGCGATTTTCAGCAGCGGGGAAGATTTGATCCCGATACAGACCAGATTGCCATTCCACGATCGCAAACAGCCATGTTGGCGCATCAGGGCTTGGGTTCCCAGTTGTTCGATCGCACCGAGAATCTGCCGCCAAATTTGCTCTAAATCCACATCTGCCGGAGATGCGGATATCTCGGCGGGGGCGGGTTCCGGTTTGGGTGCAGGTTGAGGGGGTGGCGTCGTCGCCGGTTTGGGTGGCGGGGCGGGTTTCGGTTCCGATCTGCCGGATGGAACGGCTTGCGTTTGGGATTGGGACTGGGTTTGGGATTGGGAGAGCGATCGCGCCGGAATGGCGGCGGGGGCAGGGGCGGCGGCGGGTCGTAGGGCATCCGGCAGGAGTCCCAGCAGGGTCACTTCCAGCCACAGGCGGGGTTGGGTGGTGTTTTTGATCTGAACTTCGCTATCCCGCAGGTGTTTCTGTCCGGCGAGGATGATTTCGCGATCGCAATTTTGGGCGAATTGACACAACTCCTCCCAGGTAGGGCCGGTGAGTCTCACCAGATCGCCCCGGTCCGGGGCCGTTTTGGCGATCAACAGATCCCGGTAAAATTCCCCCAGGTTTTGCAGGACGATCAGGGGTTCCCGGCCCCGATTGAGGAGTTCGCGGGTGCGGTCCAGGACGGCGGTGGCATCGTGGGCGGCGATCGCTTGCAACAGGGCGATCAGATCCCGTTCAGGTACGGCCCCCACCAAGTCCCAAACCCGCTCCACGTCGATTTCCCCTGAAAGCAGGCTGAGTTGGTCGAGGAGGCTTTCCGCGTCCCGCAGTCCTCCCTGGGCGATTTGAGCGATCATGTACACCGCTTCGGGGGCGATGGGGATCTGCTCTTTTTCCGCGATCGCCCGCAGGTGTTCAGTCATGGCGTCGAGGGGGATGCGCCGGAAGTCGAAGCGCTGGCAGCGGGAAATGATGGTGGGGAGGACCCGCTGGGGGTCGGTGGTGGCCAGGACGAAGACGACGCGATCGGGCGGTTCTTCCAGGGTTTTGAGGAGGGCGTTGAAGGCCGCCGTACTCAGCATATGGCAATTGTGAACCAGCAGACCGTTCGCCACGAAGTTATGGTGATCTGCGACTTCGATATCGTAAACCGGCTCAACTCCGACGGGGCGGACAGATGCGATCATTTCCAAATTGGTATTCCATTTCTGGCATAGGGTCGGAATTGAGGTCGCGGAGGCCGTTGCGATCGCCAGTCGCCCCATACCGGAGGTCATTTGGGGACGGGGTGAGCCACAGTATGCCGCCTCCGCAGCGACGGGGGACAGTATCTTCATTCCCGGGGCGAGATCCCGGGTGGCTATCCATCCTTTATGGGTCCGAATCAGATGATTTCCGGTGCATCTGATTGTGGCGTGAGTCGTCCGGATTTCAAAGGTCCTGCGGATCCCGCGATCGAGCCAGCGGCGGACGGGTTTCCATTCCCACTCCCGGGTCGAGTCGTTATAACTGAGAACCTGGCGGTGTCGGAGGGTCGGATCGTCGATCCGCATCAATCCGCGATCGCTCAAGACGAGGGCATCACCGGTCAGGCATTCGTCGATCACGTACACTTTGTACCGACACTGGACTGGGGCGAACTGACTCCGCTCGATCAAATCCCGGATATTGTCAACGCCGGTATTGCTGGCTGCGTCGATTTCCACAAAATCCAAGGTGGCGCCGCTGGCGACACCCCGGCAGACTTCGCAGGTGCCGCAGGGTTGGTCCGTGGGGGTTTCCGACTGCAGGCAGTTGAGGGATTTGGCTAAAATCCGGGCGCTGGAGGTTTTTCCGGTTCCCCTCGGGCCGGCGAACAGATAGGCGGGGGCGATGCGCCGGGTGCGGATGGCATTGGCGAGGGTTTGGGCGATCGCTTCTTGGCCGACGAGATGGGCGAAGGTTTGGGGGCGATATTTGTGGTGGAGGGGTTCGTAGGTCACAGCGGAACGGCAAAAGGACGGGTGATGAATTAAAAACCAATATCTCGATCCTAGCGCCAACCCGCTTCGATTTGTCCCTTCACTTTTCCCCTCGAAACTTCGCGGCCATAATTGAAAGTGGGGGCATCTGAAGTGCGGTCGGCATTCAGGGAAACTCCGGGATCTGAACATCTGCACCCGGAAGTTTTCACCTTCCCAAGTTTGGTAAAAATCCGGATCGATCAACTCGAACTGTGGGAATTTTGGGAAAAATGCGATCGCATCGGAGGGGTGCGCGATGGCGGTGGGACACCGAACGTCTGGGACGCCGGAGCGGTGAAAAAAGATCGGCAGATCCATTTGGTATCATTTTTAGTATTGAAGCCCTAGGGGAATGGCACGCAAACTTCAACTCGATACCCCGGATTCATATTCCATTCACCTTCCGTCTTCGCAGATGAAATTTTTGCGATCGCCCCCCGGAAGTTAACCGTTATTGATATTGATGAATGCTTATGTTGCCTCCGACTAACTTAGTGGAATCCACCCTGGCTCAAACGCCACCGGCGGAGCAGGCCCCCAATTCGATGCCCAAAATCACCTCCGAGATGATGATTGGGATGGGGGCGACCGGTTTGATGCTGATCATACTGATCGTCGTCGCGGCGATTTACAACTCCAAAAACAAAAATCTTGCCAAGCAGTTAAAAATGGAGCATTTTAGAAATAAAGAACTCCACAAAAAATACAAATTAGCCCTGGCGACCATTTCCAAAATGGAGAAAAATCCCGACCTTATTCACTCCCGAGAATTCAACCTCGACTATCTGAGAATGCGGATGGCCGAAGACGTTTTCCACTACGCCATCATCGTCCAAATCAAGATGAAGGTCAAACAGCAAATTTCCCTGGCACTCCGCCCCACCCAGGCGGCTGTCGGCGAAAAAAGCAACGCCGGCCAGGGTCGCCAGGTCGATTCAATTTTCGATGTGGAGTACGATACGGGAGATGCCGAACACCCCAAAAAACGGGTGCTATTTCGGATACAAATTCGCCTGATGAAACTGCCGACCCAGGCGACTTCCACCACCATCAATCAGATCATCGACTGTCTGGAAACCTATCTGAGTCCCTCCGACGACCACGACACCTGGCAACCCACCATCCAAGGCCGCATCGTCCACATCGAGTGGGATCAAAAGGCAAAACCGACACCCCTGCTGGTGTTGGATCAGTCCACCGACGGGATGAACGTAACCTTCCGAACCACAAGAAAGGCGTCGGAAAGTGGTATCAAAAATGCGGCTTCCGGCGGGGGTCGCAAGAAGTCCAAGCGTCGGAAAGCCGTGCCGAGTGGAGGAACCCACTTCAATCCGTGATTAAGGGTTCGGGCAGTCGAAGAGAACCGTCGTCATGTAGCGATCGGCCCACTCCGGCCCGAAAGCCCGTTCGAGGACGCGACGGGTTTTGTCGTTTTGCTGCTGTTGGGTGCAGTAGTGGCGTTGGGCGGCGATAATTTCCGCCTCCCGTTCCGGAGATACGGGGGTTTGGGCGATCGCCCGCCGACAGTGCAGGTCCAGATAGGTTTCCACTCGCTTCAAAAACAGCTTTTCTTCTTCCGGGTTCGCCGGACGCACGAACAGGCAAAACTCGGAAAAGATCGTTCCCCAAGCGGGAATCTCCCGGGGGTGCGAAAATTGGTTTTCGGGCACTCGCCCCAGTTCACTTCGGTACGCTTCAGGGAGGGTGCGTCCCCCGTCCGCCGGAGACAGGTCCACGATCGCCGCCCCGATTTGCCCCCGTCCCCCCACCAAGTCCGTCCCGAACATCGGCAGGGGGTAGGTGCTGCGGGGAAACATGACGCAGTGGAGGATGTCGAGGGTGCCGCCGACTTTTGCCAGTTCCAGGTGCATTTTCCGGAATTCCCGGCTTTGATAGCAGCGATTTTCGATGGTCAGCTTTTCCCCTTCCAATCGCCCCTCGATGTACCCCAAATCCTCCGGGAGGTGGTAGGGTTCCAGGTCGAAATGCCGGTGCCACAGGCCTTCGATCGCATCGGCGAGGTCGCGGATGAGCGGGTGTTGCTGTTGGCGGAGGGAGGGGGTGGAGGTTTCTAACATTCTCAAATCTAAATTCGGCAAAGTTGCGGGTCCGGTTGCCCGGGCGGCGGTAATATAGCGCTGCGCGCGGGAGTCGGCAGTCGGGAGTCGGGAGTCGGAAACTGAAACGGCTTTTCTATAAGGGTTTGAAAATTTCTGACCCCATTTCAACTGTAACCACGTGAGCGCTCGTTGCTATATTAAGAATATCAGCTCAGGGACGAGCAAAATTTTAAGGAAGTTTACATCAGGAGTCGGACTATGTTTGGTTTGGGATGGCCCGAATTGGCGGTAATCGCCGCGATCGCAGCCTTGATTTTCGGTCCGAAAAAAATTCCTGAGTTAGGACGCAGCCTCGGCCAGACCTTGCGGGGCTTCAAGGAAGAATTGGGCGGTTCTGGAGACGCGGAAACGGGGGCGGGGGACGAACCCGCCCCGGAAAATGGCGCGAAAAAGGACGATATCGGCTGATATTAAATGGGGCAGGGGAGGCAGAGGAGGCAGGGGAGGCAGAGGAGGCAGAGGAGGCAGAGGAGGCAGAGGAGGCAGGG
>JBNGCR010000091.1:0-20008 GCA_050045915.1 Limnospira sp. | reverse complement strand
CCCCCCACGCGATCGCTCTAGAAACCCGGTTTCTACTTACATCTGGGTGGGGAACAAAAAATCCTTCTAGAAACCCGGTTTCTTCCCCACTCAAATTAACCCTTGACGATCGCGCCAAAATCTGCTAGAACACGGGCGTGATTTCGCAACAAACCCAGCAGGTTGAGGCGGTTGCGTTGCACCTTCAGATCCGAGTCCATCACCAAAACGCTGTCCGGCCCGTCGAAAAAGGCACCGACGGTGGGGGCGATTTCCGCCAAAGCCTCCACCAACTGCCGATAGTTGCGGGTTTCTCGGGCGGCTTGGGTTTTGGGAACTAAGGCTTCGAGCCCCTCGAAAAATGCCTGTTCCGAGGATTTGTCGAATAGGGACGGATTGACGACCGCGTGGGGTTTGAGTTGGGCGGTATCCAACTCCCCCTGTTTGGCGAGGCGGGTGGAACGGTTGACGGTTTCGTAAATAGTATCCAACGTGCCGTCGTCGCGAATTTCCTGCAAGAATAAAGCGCGATCGCGGACATCCAACAAGTCCTTCAATGCCCGTTCCGTGTATTCGAGATCTTCGTCGCCCAAAACGGCGTTTACCAGGTCGTAATCGATGCCTTTTTCGTCCTGCAAAAGGGTGCGAATCCGCTGCAAGAAGAACTCGTCCACATGATGCACCAGACCCAACATGGCATTGGGATTATTGTTGACAAAATCCGTCGTCAACTCCTGGATAATTTGATATAAATTCAGGGGCAGGTCGGCATCCCAAATGATGTTGACCACCGCATTCGCCGCCCGCCGCAGCGCGAAGGGATCGGAAGAACCGGTGGGCAGCATTCCCAAACCGAAAATACTCACCAGGGTATCGAGTTTGTCGGCCAAAGCGACGACTTGGCTGACGATATTTCCCGGCAGACGATCGCTCGCCCCCCTGGGCAAATAATGTTCGACAATGGCGGTGGCGACGGGTTCCGGTTCCCCCCCCGCGATCGCGTATTTTTCCCCCATTATTCCTTCCAATTCGGGGAATTCGTACACCATCTGAGTCACCAGATCCGCCTTGCACAACAGGGCGGCGCGTTTGATGTGGGCGCGTTCCGGTTCGCCGACTTGAAGCTGTCCGGCGATGCGATCGGCGTTGGCGACGATGCGATTCACCTTATCCCGCACCGATCCCAAATCTTCCTGGAACGTGACATTTTCCAGTTCCGGGAGATAGCTTTCCAGGGTTTTTTTCAAATCGGTTTTGTAGAAAAATTCCCCGTCCGCCAGCCGCGCCCGGATCACCCGCTCGTTACCGGCGGCGATGATTTGAGACTTGGCGGGATCGCCGTTGGAAATGGTAATAAAATTGGCTTTGAGAGACGGTTTGGAACCGCTTTCCAACACGGGAAAATAGCGCTGGTGCGTCACCATCACGGTTTTGCTGACTTCCGGCGGCAGCACCAAAAATTCGGGGTCGAAGGTCCCCACCACGGCCGTCGGCCACTCGACCAAATTGACGACTTCATCGAGGAGATCTGCGGGAATTTCCGCCTCGCCGCCGACGCTTTTCGCCGCCGTTGTCACCCCTTCAATAATGGCACTTCGCCGCCGTCCGGGATCGACTTCCACAAAGGCACTGCGGAGACATTCGATATAATCTGTGGCAGTAGGAATGGAAACCGGGTCGGGGTGCAGGATTCGGTGTCCCTCCGAGACGCGATCGCTCGTTATCGTTTCCGAACCGTTGGCGATCGTCAGGGGCAACACTTCATCATCCAGCAACGCCACCAGCCAGCGGATCGGACGGGGAAACCGCAGGTCCCCATCTCCCCACCGCATGAACCGTTTCCCCTCCAGTTTGGCGATCCACTCCGGGACTAATTCGGTCAAAATTTCCGCCGTGGGGCGCCCGGGAATGTGTTTGAGGACGAAGACAAAATCGCCCTTTTTGGTGGGGCGGACTTCGAGATCTTCCAAATTGACTTCTTGTTTTCTGGCGAACCCCTCGGCGGCTTTGGTGGGTTTGCCGTCCTTGAAGGCGGCGGAGGCGGGGGGGCCCTTGATTTCCTCTTGGCGATCGGGCTGTTTGTCCGGGAGTCCCGCGATCGCGATCGCCAGCCGTCGGGGTGTGGCGTAGACGTTCACCAACTCGCAGGTGAGGTACTGTTCCGACAGGGTGGCGGGGACGAGGGCCTGCCACTGGGCGATCGCGCTTCCGACAAAGGTGGCGGGCAGTTCTTCTGTACCGACTTCGAGTAAAAAGCTAGGCATGGGAGACGATCCAGGTTGGGCAGACTTCAGACAAATTATTACTCTACCACAGGATTGGAATGTGGGGAAAGAATTGATAATTGATAATTGACCGCGGACAATCGATCGTTTAATTTTCCTTTCCCGACTCCCGCACCCGACTCACCACAAGATCATATACCCGTCCCATTTTTATCGAAACACATTTTCTCTGCATTTCCTCACCATCCCAATATTTGGATTCCCCAAAATTTGCCGCATTTTACATTATAAAAAAAATTCCGTCACCGCTGGGGCGGCTCGTTCGTTGACATCGGCAAAGGCCGCATCCGACTCAGCTTGTCCGCCGCCCAGCGGGCCGTCTCCCGCACCTCCGGCTCCGGATCGTCGATCGCCCGCTGTAAAATTTGGCTGGTCTGGTACATCAGATCGTAAATTCGCGTCAGATCCCGGATCGCATTCTGCCGCACTTCCGGGTTTTCATCCTGTAGCGAGAAGATCAGCGCCCGACTCATCGGCTTGAGAGTCCGCGTGCCGATTTCCGACAGGGACCCCAAAATCATGCTCCGCTGCTTCGAGTCCGACGTGAACAGCAAATTCACCAAGGGCTCGATCGCCCGCGAGTCCCCATCTTGGGCTAGTTCCCAAATCGCCTTGCTGCGGTGGGCGGGATCGGGATATTGTAGCTGTAAAATCAGTTGCTCGACCCGATCCGGGATCGGCTGGGGGGGAGGGGGCTGGGGTGTGATAGGTGCGCTGTCGCCGATAGGTGCGCTGTCGCCGATAGGTGCGCTGTCTCGGATAGGTGCGCTGTCGCGGATAGGTGCGCTGTCGCGGATCGCGGGTTGGGGTCGCTCCGCCGCTTCGGGGGGCGGAACCCGGACATTTCGGGTGCCATTTCGTTCGGCTTCGGGATGGGGTTCCTCGGCTGGAATTTGCAGGAGGGGGGCAGTTTCAGGTTCCTCCTCCGGCTCGGAGGGAAACGGGTTGGCGGCGGGTGGAGGATCTGGGGACAGAGAAATGAGAGGTTCGTCGGGCGCGACTTCTTCAGTTTCCTCGCCTTCTTCTTCCTCCAAGTGGGGGGGGTGCAGGAGTCGCATCAGGATGAAGACAGCCCCGGCGGTGACGATGATCCCTCCGATCGCCAAAAGAAACAGCGCTTTGGGAAACCGGGACGGGGGTTTTTCTTCGGCCGGTTCGGAATCGTCCTGGGCCAAAAGTAAGGCATTGGGGGGGGTCGGGGCGATGTCGGGCGATCGCAATTCTACCATCGGGGAGGCTTCCCGCAACGGGGGAAGCGCCACACTTCGGCCCGGGCTGGCGGAGAGTCCCAGTCCGGTCAAACTCGTCAATAGCAATAAAGTCAGGCGATCGGGAGCCATGAAACTTAAGTGGGGTGATAACGGAGGGCAAAGTGACAGAATTGGGTCGCCCATTTCATTCGGTCTGCTCCATCCTAACTGCTCTTTCCTCTGTTAGAGTGAAATCCGAACGTCAACCGACAAGATGCACCGACGATCGCATCAATGGCGAATCTTTGACTCTTCAATCCTATCAGTCAATGGGCTTAAGTTCGGCGGGGACACCGCAAAAGTTTATCGCCGCCGAAATGGTGGGGGGTCCCGGAGAAGCAGGAGAACGGCGGGTTTGGGACGGAATCTGCGCGGCCTTCGCCGATCGCGACTGTCTGGCCTATTGGCGCTATCCGATTTTCTCAACAGTGGGGGACTTCCGCAAAGAACCCGACCTGCTGATCGCCGACACCCAATTGGGTTTGGTCGCCATCGAGGTCAAATCCGTCGCCATCGACCAGATCCGGGGCATTTCCGGCCACTGGTGGGAGTTCTGCCACTTTTATACCGCCCGCGGCAACCCCTATCAACAGGCCGAAACCCATTTGTTCGCCCTGTTGGACTACTGCGATCGCGAAACGACTCTCAAGGGCAACGTCCCGAGTCGCGCTTTGGTGGCGCTACCGAAAATCGCCCGAGCCCAATGGCGCGATCGCGGGTTCGACCGCCTCCCGAGTTCTCCCCCCATCCTATTTGCCGACGATCTCGACAATCCCCATACCATTCTCCGGCAAATCGAAGCGATCCCCTCCCTCACCCCCGGCCGGCCGCTCTCGGGCGATCGCTGGAAACAGTTGCTCGGCGTCATCGGCGGGACGTCCCTATTTCGCCCCCCCAGTCGTCGCTTTTTTGTGAATCCAGAAACCCCCACCCGAGGCGCGATCGTCGCCCGAATGCGGGAACATTTAGCCAAATTTGACCTCGAACAGGAACACCTCGCCAAACGCATCCCCCCCGGGCCGCAGCGCATCCGGGGGGTGGCCGGGTCGGGCAAAACGGTGCTGCTGTGCCAAAAAGCGGCCCATATGCACCTCAAACACCCCGATTGGACGATCGCCCTGGTATTTTTCAGCCGTACCCTCCGCGATCCCATCATTGACCATTTAGACCGCTGGCTGCGACGGTTCAGTTGCGATCGCGTCCAATACGACCCCGATTCGCCCAATTTGCGGGTATTCCATGCCTGGGGAAGCCGCGACAAACCCGGACTCTACCGGCTCCTGTGCGAAACGGCCGGGGTGCGATCGTTGAGTGCCGACGAAGCCGGAGGCCAAACGCCCCAGGACAACCTCGCCCGCGCCTGCTCCCACTTGCTGCAAACCGCCCCGGTTCCCGATATCTTCGACGCCCTTTTGATCGACGAAGCCCAGGATCTCGTCGCCGACGAAGCCCTCAAATTCCGGGACAAACAGCCCTTTTTCTGGATGGCCTACCAATCCCTGCGGCCCGCTTCCCAACGGGATCGCCGCCTGATTTGGGCCTACGACGAACTGCAAGCCCTGCAGTGCCTCACCGTCCCCACGGCGGACGAACTGTTCGGAGACGAGTTAGGGCAGATGGTGGCGGGGTTTTATCCCGACGGACTCCCGAAAACCATTGTCCTGCGCCGGGGCTACCGCACCCCCGCCCCGGTCCTCACCGTCGCCCATGCGATCGCCCTGGGACTGCTGCACCGAGGGGGAGCCATCACCCAGATCCGCTCCCCTGCGGATTGGCAATCCTTGGGTTATGATGTGAAAACTGATGTAATCTCTTCCAAAACTCCCTTCCGTCCCGGCCAGCAGGTGACGATCGCGCCAGACCCCCAGGCCGATTTCGACCCCGCCCATCCCCTGCCACAATGGTGGGAACGCTCTGCGATCGAATTTGAAACTTATTCTTCGCGATCGGAGGAACTGACAGCCCTGGCCGATCGCCTCGTTTACAATCTCAGGGTCGATGGGTTGCGCCCCAGCCGGGAACTGCTCGTCATCATCTTAGGAACCGGTTCCGCCGCCAGACAGTTAGAAGCGCAAGTCGCCCATTTTCTCATCGGGCAAGGTCTAGATATTTTCATTCCCGGCCAGCCCGAGTGCAACTGCTTGCCGCGGGAACGCCGGACACCCCGGAGCGATCGCTTTTGGTGCGAGGGCGGCATCACCCTCTCCCGCATCCACCAAGCCAAAGGCCAGGAAGCCGATCTGGTGTATCTAGTCGGCCTCGACTGCTTGGCTCGGCGGGCACAGAGCGTCCCCGGGCGACATCAATTATTCGTCGCCCTCACCCGCACCCGGGGCTGGGTTCGTCTGAGCGGGATCGGTAACTTTCCCCTTTACGGCGAACTGTGGCGAGCCATCGGACATCGAGATTCCCTGACGTTTCGGGTGGGTTCGTTTCCCCAGCGTCAGATGAGCCTGAATGCGGAAGACGAATTGCAACGGCGATACCGTCGGGGACACCGCAACTTTCGCGGGATCGATTTGGCCGGGGCGCAACTGGCCGAGAGTTGCCTCCGCGATGCGAATCTGGTGGCGGCGAACTTGGAACGGGCGGATTTGACGGCGGCGAATTTGGACGACGCCCGACTGGCCGCGGCCAATTTGAGCCGCGTCGCCCTCGACCGGGCCAAGCTGCGAAAAGCGAGTTTGGCGGGGGCAATCTTGTCCGAGGCGACCCTGGTGGGGGCGGATTTGAGTCAAGTCGATCTCCGGGATGCGGACCTGCGGCAAGCCGATCTCCGGGATGCCATTTTGAGGGGGTCGTACCTCAGTGGCGCGGACTTGAGTCATGCTAATCTAAAAGGGGCGAATCTTTTGGATGCCGATTTGAGCGAAACCCGGCTGATCGGAACCCATCTCAAGACCGCCGTCATGCCCGACGGCGAAATTCATCCCTAAACCGTTCCAACCCAACGGTATCCTGCCTTTCCACTCTCAAAATTCGATGATATGGGAGTTCCTTAATTCGTCAATTCCGACTGTTGCGATCGCCGCCTGACCCCGATTGATCTCAAGTTCGGATCGTCAGTTATCATACAGATTTTTGAGGGTCGATCTCCAACAATAGTTTCGATCCAAACGATTTGAGCCGACCTGATAGGAAACCCTCGAATTGACGACGGCGCGGACTCGGAAAGCGGACGGAAAATTTGTGAAAATTGACGGTCGCTGCCCATGGGATTGGAGCCCCGGTTTGAATTAGATTGAATCAACGAAAGGCAACGCAGATGAGCGGAAATATCAGGGTTGAAATGCTTCACACGGATGGCAGCATGGGGAGGGTGAACCGAAGCAAGATGGAAGCCCCCAAAGAAAGATTGGAACTGCAGGGTTATCAGATTCTCAATTTGATTTACGACGGGTCGAGAACGTTAGTTTACCGGGGAATTCGGCTGCGCGATCGCCAACCCGTCGCGATCAAACTGCTGCGCGATCGCTATCCCACCGCCACCGAGATCGACAAGTTTCGCCGCCAATACACGATCGCCCGCTCCCTCGACATACCGGGGATCGTCAATGTACTCGGTTTGGAACCCCACGGCAACGGGTTGGCTCTGATCATGGCCGACGACGGCTCCGAGTCCCTGGCTCGATACCTGCGCGATCGCCCCCTCGACCTGCCCACCTTTTTCACCGTCGCTCGACAAATTGTCGAGATCCTCGAAGACCTGCACCGCCACCGCATCGTCCACCGCGATATCAAACCCCAAAATCTCCTGATCGACCCCGGCACCCTCGCCATCAAATTAATTGATTTCAGCATTTCGATCCGCTTGTCGGACGGGGATTTTGTCGCCCTCAATTCTGCCCCAGGCCTGGAAGGGACCCCCGCCTACATCGCCCCGGAACAGACCGGACGCACCAACCGCCGCGTCGATACCCGTACCGATTTCTACTCCCTGGGAGTGACGTTCTATCACATCATGACCGGGCGACTCCCCTTTGAAGCCTCCGACCCGACGGAGTTGGTCCACGCCCACCTCGCCCAGATGCCCCCGCCGCCCCGGCAACTCAACCCGGAAATCCCCGCCCCCCTCGGCGACCTGATCCTGAAATTGATGGCAAAAAACCCCGAAGATCGCCACCAAACGGCCCGGGAAATTCGGGTCGATCTCGATCGCCTCCGACGGTCAATCCCCACCCCCGATGCCGGACTCTCCCAACCGGAATCGATCGCTCTCTCCCCCCCGGTTCTGGAAAATCGCATCTACGGGCGCGATCGCGAATTGCGACAGCTCCAAGCCCTCCTGCCCAAGGCGCGTTCGCGATCGCGTCTTTGCGTGGTGGCGGGGGTGTCGGGGATCGGCAAAACCGCCTTGATTCGCGAACTGACCCGCAGCTTTCTCGCCGACGGGGGAACCTGCGCCGCCAGCCAATTTGAACCCGCTTCCCTTTCGACTCCCCTCGGCCCCTGGCGGCACATCTGGCGCCAACTCCTGCCTGCCACTTCTCCCTCGGACCCGGAGGCTTCTCCCGGACGGTTGGGGGAACAGATCGGGCGGGCCCTGCAGCGAGTTGGGGAGATGGACCGCACCCGTCCCGCGATCGTGTTCCTCGATGACATTCAGCGGGCCGACACCGAGTCCCTGGATCTGGTGCGGGTGTTGCTGGAGCGCATCCCCCGGGGCTTGTTGGTGCTGTTGGCGCTCCAAGATGACGAGGTGGAACCCGGTCATCCGTTGCCCGCCCTGCGCTTGGATTTGCGGGCGGCGCGCATTCCCACCCACACCTTCCGCCTCTCCCCCCTGGATTTGGAGATCCTTGACACCTGGATCGCCGATTTCTTCCCCGGGTTCGCTGACGATGCCCCCGGGGGGATCGCCTCCCTCACCCAACAAGTCCACCTGCAAACGGGGGGCAATCCCCTGGCGGTGACGCGCCTGCTGAGTGTCTGTGCGGAGTTGGGGATCGTCCGGTTCGAGTCCGGGGGCGGCTGGACTTGCGACCTGGATCGGGTGCGATCGCTGTCCGTAGAATTGGGGGGACACGAAGCCCTCGCCCCCCGGATGCAGGCTGCCATCGTCGCCCAACTGCGACGGCTCACCCCCGCCGCCCAGATGGCTTTGCGGCGGGCCGCCTGTTTGGGAACCCAATTTCGGCTTGACATTTTATCCAAAATATGCTATAAGCCCGAGGCGGAAATGGCGGCGATCCTCGACGAAGCGATCGCCGCCAACCTGATTGGTGTGCCGTCGCGGATCGGCTTCCGGGGGGGGAAAAATTCCCCCGAACCCGCCTATCGGTTCCTGCACGACCGCATCCGGGCCGCCGCCTACGACCTGATCCCCCCGGAACGGCGAGCCGCCATCCACCGGTCAATCGGACGCCGACTCGATATCGGGGAGGGCGGCGAACTCCCCCAAGGGGACCTCTTTGCCGTCGTCAACCAATTGAATTTGGGGGTCGGATTGATTTCGGAACCGTCGGAACGCGATCGCCTCGCCCGACTCAACCTGATCGCCGGACGGCAAGCTGCCACCGCCAACGCCCACACCACGGCCATCGGACACCTGATGATCGGCATGGGCTTGTTGGGGGCTGACGGTTGGGCGCGACAGTACGACCTCGCCCTCGCCCTGTACGGTGAAGGGGTGCGGGTGGCTTACCGGATCGCAGACGGGGAACGGATGGCACAATGGCGCGATCACATCTTAGCCAATGCCCGCACCTTCGGCGATCGAGCCGCCGTCTGGGAAGTCCAACTCCAAACCGAACTCGCCACCGAACCCGACCGAGCGATCAAAACCGCCCTCGACCTCTGCCACTCCCTGGGCGTTGACCTCCCCCGCCATCCCACCCCCGAACGGCTGCAGGCGATCCAAAAACGCCTGGAAATCCATTTGGACGCCGATCCGGACATTGCCCTGACGGCTGGAAACCCGGCCGTCTCGCGCCTGCTATCCCTGATTTGGCGGACGACTCTGGAGCGAGCCCCCGAATTGTCCCGGCCCATCGCCTGGGAACTGGTCGATCGCTCTGCGGACTCGGATTGCCGCTCCTTCGCCTACGCTGCCGCCGGGTTTTTGTTGGCTCGGGATGGCGACCTCGATCGCGCCGAGATCTGCCTCCGGTGGGGACTCCAATGGCTGTCCCAACTGACATTCGATCCCGTGCGGGATCTGACGCTGCAACTGATACACGAGGGGATTCGACCCCGCATCGAGTCCGCAGATGAGCTGCGCGAGTCCTTACAGTGGGGATGGCGATCGAGTCGGCTGGCTTACCTGACCGGGGAGGAACTCGCCGAACTCGCTCCCTGTGACATGATTCAAATCCTCCAAGGTCAGGTTGACCGAGAAAGGGAGCCGCGAGGGGGGGAAAATGAATCGCCCTTTGATGCGATTCTCGATCGCCTGATGGTCTGTTATTTGTTTGGGGAGGAAGCTGCGGCTTTCCGCCAAGCCGAAGCCGCGATCACCTGCCAAAATAGCGCGATTTCTGCCTTCTCATCCGCTCTGTTTTATGCCTATGATTCCCTGGCGGGGCTGGCAATTTATCCGCGAGTTGAAGTTGCCCGACAAGCGGAAATTCTGCGTCGGGTCGGGGAAAATCAGGATATTTTAAAACGGTGGGGCGAGCGCGTCCCGGAGAATTATCGCCATTTATTCGAGTTGGTGGAAGCGGAGCGGTATCGAATTTTGGGCGATCGGCTCGCGGCGATGGAAGCCTACGATTGGGCGGTGAAAAATGCCCGCCAATATCGCCACCGCCGCGAGGAAGGGGTGGCGAACGAACGGGCCGCTTTATTTTATTTGGATTGGGGGCGGGATAAAATTGCCCGAACCTATTTAATTGAGGCTTATTACAGTTACGCCCGCTGGGGGGCGACGGCAAAAATTCGCCAGTTAGAAACCCTCTATCCCCGGCTGCTGGCCCCGATTTTATCCCGCGGCGATCGCTTTCCCCAGGAGGCGACTGAAACCATCGTTTCCGACAGTACGGGGGCGGATGTTCTGGATTTATCCACCACGATTCGGGCTTCCCAGACTCTCTCTGGGGAAATCGATCTGAAGCGGTTGTTGACTCAACTGATGCAGGTACTTTTGGAGACGGCGGGGGCGCAAAAATGCTGCATTATTTTGGCAAATTCGACGGCGGAAATAGTGCGGGATGACCATTTGGCGATCGAAGGAATTGCCGTTTGTCAAAATTGCGACGACGACAAACAAGCGATAGTTCGGGTGTTGTCGGTTTTGCAGTCGCTCGACTTCGCCACCAGCGACGATTTATCTCGGGCGATCGTGCGATCGGCGATCGCCACGGGACAACCCGCCATTTTTGCCAATGCCAGCCGGGAACTTCGGGAGCAAAAAGAGGATTATTTACAACGAAACAAAGTGCTGTCGGTGCTGTGTATGCCGATTCGCAATCGGGGGGAATTTTTGGGAATTTTGTATCTAGAAAACAACTTGACTTCGGGGGCTTTCACGCCTGAACGGTTGGAAATTTTAAATGTTTTATTTTCCCAAGCTGCCATCTCCATTCGCAACGCCGGACTCTACTCGAAAATTCGGGAAGGAGAAGCCCGGATGACTCAGTTTTTAGAAGGAATGCCCGTCGGGGTGGCTGTGGTGAATGCGGGGGGGGAAATTCAATATGTGAACCAAAAGGCGAAACAGTTGCTCGATCGCGATTTGAAACCCGGGAAATTTTGTGTGGAATTGGCCGGAATGTTGCAAATGCACTTGAATTTTACGTCCGCAAAATTTCCCTCGGTTCAGTTTTTAAATGGGGAACGGGCGACTGCCTACATCTCGGACATCGAACTGGGCGATCGCGCGATTCCCATCGAAAGTTGGGTGACTCCCCACTATGACGGGCGGGGAAATTTGGTTTATGCTATTATCGCGTTTCAAGATATCACCGAACGGCAAAACCGGGAAATGGCCCTCCGAGAAGCGGAGGAACGGTATCGGAGTATTTTTGAAAATGCCCTCGACGGTTTATTTCAGACTAGCCCGGAGGGTAAATTTTTGAGGGCAAATCCCGCCATCGCTCGCATTTTGGGCTACGATTCACCGGCGGATCTAATTCGGAAGATCGACAATGTTTCCGACCGAGTTTATGTCGATCCCGGCGATCGGAAAAATTTTGAAGCACTAATCGAAGAACGGGGGGAAGTGTCCAATTTTGAGTGTCAGGTTTACCGGCAGGATGGCACCAAAATCTGGATCGCAGAAACGGCGAGGGCCGTCCGAGATGAAACCGGAAATTTGCTCTATTACGAAGGATTTTTGGAGGAAATTACCGAACGCAAGCAAGCCGAGGCGGAACGGTTGAAACTGCTGGAGGAACTGTCCCAACTTAACCAAAATTTGGATAAAGCCTTGGACGCGGAATTTGAACTCACCGACGCGGCGGGACGGTTCGTCCCCCACGAGTTTCTGTCCTGTTTGGGCTACGAAAGCTTGGTGGAAGTTCAGTTGGGAACGGCGGTGCAAAAAGAAATGTCGATTCTCTTTTCGGATATCCGGGATTTTACCAGTTTATCGGAGGGGATGACGCCGGAAGATAGTTTCAAGTTTATCAACGCCTTTTTTAGCCGCATGGAACCCGCAATTCTGGAGAATTACGGATTTATCGATAAATATATCGGCGATGCCATCATGGCATTATTTGGCGAACAACCCGACCACGCCGTTCAAGCTGCCATCTCGATGTTGAGGCATTTGGGCGAGTACAATTTGACCCGCAGCCGGCCGGGACGGCGGCCGATTCGCGTCGGAATTGGCATCCACACGGGCAATTTGATGCTGGGGACGGTGGGGGGTCGAAATCGGATGGATAGCACGGTGATCGGAGATGCGGTGAATTTGGCGGCCCGCATCGAGAGTCTGACCAAAAATTACGGGGTTTCTTTATTGATTACCCATCAAACGTTGATGGGGTTGGATGACCCCAATGAATATGGGTTTCGGATTGTCGATCGCGTGCGGGTGAAAGGGAAAACTGACGCGGTGACAGTGTACGAAATCTTCGATGCCGACCCGCCGGAATTGAAACTGAAAAAGTTGGAAACTAAAGTGCTATTCGAGCAGTCTTTATTCCTGTACTATCTCAACCGTTTCTTGGAAGCAAAACAGGGATTTCAGGATTGCCTGTGTCAGAATCCCGGCGATCGCGTGGCGAGGATTTATCTGAATCGCTGTTGGGAACAGATGCGATGATGAGGCGGAAGGGTGAAGCTATTAATAATTATATTAAGTCCGTTTGAATACTTACACAATGCTTCGAGAAGAGGCAATAGGCAAGAGGCAATAGGCAAAAGTTTGAAGCGGTTTCAGGAGGGACAAGGAAAACCTGGAATTATAGCAACGAGCGCTGGCGTGGTTACACGCCGGGAATGATCAATCTCTCTACGACCGACTCCCGACTCCCGACTCCCGATTCCCTACTCCCCACTCCCCGCACGCAGCGCTACAGGTTTCCAAAATGCGAAAATAATCGAGGGGTAAATCTTCAAATATCGCACCACTAAAATATGGAGGACGACGTTCCAAATCGCCATGCAAGTGGCGGTGGCGATCGCGGCGCCGAGGATGCCCAAAAACGGGATCGCGATCGCATTTAAAATCAAATTGGCGAGGGCACTGCCGCCGAAAATCAAGGCGGACTGGTCTTGATGTCCGGTCATCACCATCAAGTATCCCACCGATCCGCTCCCCACATTGATTAACTGTCCCAAAATCAGCACCGTCATCGGCCACCGTCCGGCGACGAACTCCGGCCCGAACAGCCCCAGAAGAGCCGGGGCGAACCGGATCAGGGCGATCGCCAAAATTAAAGAAGGCCAAAAAATCCAGTGAGCCACCGTCGCCACCAGGGATTGTAACCCGCCGCGATCGGTTCGGGCGTAGAGGGTGGCAAAGACCGGAGCCACCACGGTATTCACCGCTTGGAGGACGAAACTCGACCAGAGGGCGGTTTTGGCGGCAGCGCTGTAGATCCCGACGGCATCCGGGCCGACCATCGAGCCGAGCATAAGGATGTCGGTTTGGCTGAGGACGATAAAAAACACCCCCTGCAACAGCAGCGGCAGGGCGACTCGCAGCCACTCCCGAGGACGGTAAACGGGAGACGCGGGGGGAAATTCTCGTTCAAAGGTCCGCCGCAGCAAGACCAGTTGAACCCCGATCGCGATCGCCAGGGTGAGGAGGGAGAGTTGGAGAACACAGACGCCGGTGAGGGGAACTCCCATCGCCAGGAGCCCGAAGGTTCCGATCGCCACCAGAAACGGCCACAGGAGGCGGAAGGGGACGTAGGCGAGGGCGACCTTTTGGAGCGCCCGGGCGATTTCCGATTGCAGTTGGGCGATGGCGAACAGCGGCACCATCCACACCCCCACTTGCAGGGGGACGGAATAGATCCAAACGCGATCGATACCTGACACCCCCAAAATCACCGTCACCAGCAGGCCGATCGACATTCCGGCGATCGAGCTGAGTCGCCAACTGCCCCGAATCAACCCCGCCAGATGCCCCCACTGCCCCGTCACCCGATATTGGGAGATCAATCGAAGGACGGCTGTCGGGAAACCCAACTGGGCGAGAACGGACAGCAACAGGGTGGAGGCGAGGACGAACTCGTAGATCCCAAATTCCGCCGTCCCCATCCGGCCGGCCAACAGGACGTGGACGAAGTAGGTCAGGCCCATTCCCGAAACTTGCACCGCAAACGCGACTCCCGCCCCCCGAGCCAAAGCTCCCAAGTGGAAGGATGGTCCCGCAGGCGCCCGCAGATTGTGGTCCTCAGATCGCCGATTCCCCATGTTGAGAGTCCCGTGATTTTGATTCCGATCCTAGCGGGGACGGCGCGATCGCATATGGGGAGGTAAAAACTCGGCGGGTTCTTCCTCAATTCGATAGGGCCAAATGTCGATGGGTTGAAGGGGATAGCGTTTGAGATCGGAACGCCGGTTAGATTGGGTGAGCATAATCACCAACCCCACCGCAAAAATGCTACCGCCGATGATGACAGCCAGAATGATTCCTACCAGAAACCAAAGTACCGCACTTTGCAGCCCGCTGACACCAGAATTGGACTGGGACAGACGCCCCTGATCGACCGTCAAATTGCCGATCAGACGCTGCTGCTCTTGCAGTTGCATCATCAACTGTTCGTTTCTGAGCCGCTGCTGTTCCAGTTGGCCGGTAACGCTTTCAATTTGGAGCCGATGCCGTTCGACCTGGCTGGTCAGTTGCTCGATCTGGACCCGATGCCGTTCGAGTTGGGTGGTCAGTTGCTGGGTTGTCGTCTGTTGGCGTTCGAGTTGGTTTTGAAACTGAGAATCAGAATTGGACTGATCTGGATTGGGGGGGGGTGGCAGGGGGAGGGAGGGCAGTGGAATTGTCCCGTAAGGTTGCTCCGACGAGTTGGGCGGAGGAGGAAGAATCCCGTAGGAAAAATCCGTGGAAGAAGGCCGCTTTTGTCCCGATGATTGGTCACCGAAGACCAACCACGCCAACAGGAGCAGGAAAGCCGCCATAACGGTAAAAATACACCCTCCTATGAACCCCGTAGCCGGACCCATTCGCTTCGATTTCACACTGTGGCCGTGTATTAAGACAATTCGAGACTAAACCCGCTTGAAGAGCCATCAGCCATTCCTAACTCATCATACTAGGGACTTGAATGGGACATCATTCATAACGAATTCAATCGAGTATGAATAGTAACACGCAACTTCGGCGATCGAAAAGTAGAGGCAGTTGACATCCTCCCCCACCGCCTGAAAAAAAGGGTGGTTCCCACCGGCCGATCTTAAGATTCTTTTCAACTTTGCCCGCCCCACCGGAAGAACACGTTGCCATCCGCGATCGCCGTGATACAATTTTTGGCACGCCACCCCTCGCTGTCCATGCCGACCATTTGGGAGTCCAACTATGAAGTTTAACATTCAGGCTCTAATTCTGCTCCTATCTCCGCTGTGGTTTGCCACCAACGGGCAGGCTTTTGACCCGGATGATGTGCAGCAACTCCTCACCACCAACGAATGTCCGGGGTGCGACCTGCGGGGGGCGGATTTGGGAGGTGCTCAACTCGCCGGCGCCAACCTGTTTGAAGCGAACCTCGGAGAGGCTTTCCTGCGTCAGGCGGACTTGCGGAGTGCCAACCTGCAACGGGCCAATCTCTACAATGCTGACTTGGGGGGGGCCAGCATGGCGGCGGTCAATTTGTTTAATGCGAATCTCCACAACGCCAACTTGCAGCGGGCGGATTTGCGGGAAGCGGATCTCGGACAGGCGTTCCTGGCCCGGGCTGACCTCCGCCGAGCCGATCTGAGCGATGCCAATTTATTTCAAGCCAACCTGAGTCAGACGCTCATGGAAGAATCTGACCTGATCGATGCCAATTTGCAGAGCGCCTTCCTGTTCCGAGCTAATCTGGAACGGGCGGACTTGACGGGGGCTAATCTGCTGGCGGCGGATTTGCGGGGGGCGAACTTTTACGACGCGAATCTGACGGGGGCGAACCTACTCGGGGCGGCTCTGGTCAATACCAATATCGATCGCGCCCAACTTTCCAATACGAACCTGGCGGGGGTGTTGTTCCAAGGCACGACCCTCGGCCCGTTCATCTGCATTATCGATCGCGGGGTGA
Source organism: Limnospira sp. (assembly GCA_050045915.1). Lineage (GTDB taxonomy): Bacteria > Cyanobacteriota > Cyanobacteriia > Cyanobacteriales > Microcoleaceae > Limnospira. The sequence goes on along the minus strand of JBNGCR010000091.1, from coordinate 3,856 downwards.
ACTGCGTCCTGGAAACCGACGTGCCGGTTCCCGCATTCACTCCCGAAGACCCCTTTACTCCCCGGGAGGATTCCGTCGGACAATAGTCGTGAGTCGCCCGATTTCTCGGATCGGATCTGAGAATCTCCCGTCGGGCCGTCGTTCTTCCGGGCGGGAGGGGATGGTCAAACTGCTTTCCGTTTCATGAAAATTATCACCTTCAACCTCCGTTACGACAAACCCGACCCGGGTAACAATTCCTGGAACCTGCGACGAAAAGCAGTGGCAACCTTGATTTCTCGCCATCAGCCGGCGATCGTCGGCACCCAGGAAGGTCAGGCGCACCAGTTGTTGGACCTGCACCGCCGGCTTCCTGACTATCAAAGTTTGGGTGCCGATCGCGATGGAAATGGCCGGGGAGAACACTGCGCGATTTTTTACGATCGCCGCCAGCTCGATTGTCTGGACTCGGGCAATTTTTGGTTGAGTGGCACGCCGAACGTGATGGGGAGCGTCAGTTCGGATTGGGAGAACCCCGTCCCCCGCATGGCTACCTGGGGGATCTTTTCATCCGGGGACGGCCGCCACCGGATCGTTGTCTTCAACACCCACCTCGACTACAAGAGCCGGAAAGCTCGGGAGTTGGGGGCCGCACTGATCCGCGATCGCCTCGGTCAAATGGACATTCAAAATTCCCTGTTGCTGCTCACGGGGGATTTTAACGCCGAACCTGAGAGCCCGACCCGCCAAAGTTTCACCCAACCTCTCGACAACGGAGTACAACTGCTCGATGTCCTCGGGCATCTGGCCGCGAAAGAGCAGATGACCTACCACGAGTTTACCGGAAAGGCGATCGCGGCCGTCGATACGATTTATTCTGACTCCCGCCTGCACCTCAAAGCCGCCAAAGTCCATACCGCCGCGATTGATAACATCTGGCCCTCCGATCACTACCCCGTCATCGCTGAATTTTGAGTCGGGGGCGGAGGAAGCGGAGGGGGCGGGTGGAACATCCGCACCGCTTGGGAATTAATTCCCAAGCTAATAGCAAAAATCATCTGAAGATGATTGGGGAATTTGTACGGACGGATATAAATTTGCTCCCCCTGCCCCCCTGCCTCCTCTGCCTCCTCTGCTCCCTGTGCCCCCAACCCCGATCGCCCTTTCCCAAATCCGCATCGGGGAGTATACTAGATGTGGGGCGAGACTGTCCCCAAAAGCCCCCCACACGCTAAACCTAGGGTTAGCTTGCGAAGATCATGAGTGCCGAACCTCAGTTGAAATTTGAAATTCAGACCGCCGCTGAACTCGCCGACTATTTGCGATCGGCGACAAGCTGGGGCGAAATCGAAGCACTCACCCGCCACTATTCTCACTGGAAACGTGAGGCTTGGCAATTGCTCTCCGAGGGCGATCGAGAGCGAATTCAGATGCTCAAACGGTGGAAAGATCACCCCATCGCTAAAAAATTTCCCCCCGGTTGTTCCGTACAGCGCATCAACGGCACCACTGGTTTTGTAGGGACGGTTCTGCACTACTGGAACGCCTACGGAATCGATTACGTTACCTTTCAAGTTGGCCCAGATGTTGATTGGTGTCGCGCCAATTTTCTCAAACGTGCGATCGCTCCAGGAGTGGAAAGGGAATAGGGAATTTTTGACATCCTCCCCTCCCCACAAATGGTTTTTTTCGGGCTACCCCAGAGGGTGGCCCCACAGTCATTAAAAGTCGATTTTTTTGTTTTGAAAAAATTAAAAAATGTTAAAAATTTCGATTTTTTTGGGAAGGGGGTTGATTTGGGGCTTGACTTTATGTTATTATTTTAGATAATGGGAGGATTAGCCAAAATAAAATTTTTGCAACCACTCCATTATTCAGCATCTTGTCAAGATTTTATCGCCAATCGCCGCCCCTTGTCAACCCCTCTGGGCCAAAAAATTTACAATTCTTATTAAAACTATTTCACCCCCAAGGAATAGGGTGCGTACCCAACCCTCACCGACCGACTCGACCTATCAATAAGTGAGAACGTACCGTCTAACCGCTGCTAACTATTTAATCGATGAAAACAATTCATCAATTGCCCGTCTAGGTCGATCAGATAAGACCGGCCGTAGGTGTTATTTTCCAAATTGATAATTAAATGTTCGGGCAGGTCTGGTTTGACTTCTTCACTACAAGAAGCGGCGGCGAGGGCGATCGCGGCGACGGTATCCACATCTCCGGTGAAGGCGATACAATCTTTTAAAATGGCGCTCAAACTGTCGGAAACAAGAAGGTCCTAAAAGCGGCCAGCATAACCCTCGCGGGGGTCGCGTTTGAAGGTGCGGACGAAGCGATCGGCGAGAACTTCCGGAGTCCAGGGATCGCCGGAAATCAACGTTTCCGCGATCGCCAAACTCATCTGGGTGTCGTCGGTGTAGCTTCCGGGTTTGAGCCGGTGGCGGGGGTGTTGAGAGTAACCGGAGAGATGGTTATGTTCGGCTACAAAGTCCGGGGGAGCAAATTCAAATCCAGCCCCGTAGGCGTCCGCGATCGCAAGTTCTAGCAGCATATTTTTCGGGCAGAAAGACTGATTTGATCAGGGTAGGAACGGGACGGGCAATTAATGCCATTTTAAATCACCGCGATCGCCGCCGTCCCGACATCACGCTACAATACCCTCAATCTGCCTGACATCAATTCCCCCCGATGGATCTACGCCGTCTGATTCCATTTATCGACCCCTCCGCCGAAGACTGGGCGATCGAAGCTCGCCTGCTGCGGTGGCTCACCTTCCTATGGCTGTTCGTCGGGCTGGTGGTGATGTTTTCGGCCTCCTACCCCACCGCCAACGCCGAACACGGAGACGGGTTGTACTACTTCAAGCGTCAGGTGTTGTGGATGGTAGTGGGGATGGTGGGATTTAGCGCGATCGTCAATGCCCCCGTGCGGGTGGCGTTGCGGGCCGCCCAGTGGGGGTTGTTATGCGTTTGGGTGCTGTTGGTTTTGACCATCGTCCCCGGTTTGGGCACCACGATCAACGGGGCGACGCGATGGTTGGCCATTGGCCCGGTGGTGATTCAACCCTCGGAACTGATGAAACCGTTTTTGGTGTTGCAGGGAGCCCGGTTTTTTTGTCGCTGGGATCGGCTCCCCTGGCGATCGCGGCTGATTTGGTTGGGGATTTTCGGGTCGGTGCTGGTACTGATTTTGATGCAGCCGAACCTGAGTACCACCGCCCTTTGTGGCATGACGCTGTGGCTGATCGCCCTCGCCGCCGGACTGCCCTTTTCCTACTTGGCGGGGACGGCCTTCGGGGGCATACTTCTGGCGACGATCAGCGTCAGCCTTCGAGAATATCAACTTCGTCGCATTCTGTCTTTTCTCAACCCCTGGGCTGATCCGGTGAATGACGGCTACCAGTTGATTCAGAGTTTGCTGGCCGTCGGTTCCGGCGGCGTTTGGGGGACGGGTTTGGGCCTGTCCCAGCAAAAGTTATTTTACCTGCCGATTCAGTTCAGCGATTTTATTTTTGCGGTGTACGCGGAAGAATTCGGCTTCGTCGGCGGGGTGCTGTTGCTGCTGATGTTGGGGGCCTACGCGACGATCGCCTTAAGAGTGGCTCTGAAGGCGCGTCACATCGAATATCAACTGGTGGCGATCGGCGTCATGGTGGTGATGGTGGGACAGTCGCTGCTGAATATCGGCGTGGCGACGGGGGCGCTACCGACGACGGGTTTGCCCCTACCTTTGTTCAGTTACGGGGGCAGTTCGATGATCGCCAGTTTGGCCCTGGCTGGCCTGTTGATTCGGGTCGCCCGGGAAAGTAGTACGGCGGAGGTCGTCCCCCTCAAAACCCGCCGCCTGCGAAGGACAATTAATAATTAATAATTAA
>JBNGCR010000090.1:0-20053 GCA_050045915.1 Limnospira sp. | reverse complement strand
TCCTGGGGGCTTCAATTCCCTAATACCGACTCCCGACTCCCGACTCCCTATCAAAAAAAGTTTATGGTTATTCGAGAAACGGCATCCATGCTGACCCGGGACGGGGTGCGGTTGGATGCCGATATTTATCGCCCCGACATGACGGAGGAATATCCGGTGTTGCTGATGCGGCAACCCTACGGACGAGCGATCGCATCCACCGTCGTCTACGCACACCCCGTCTGGTACGCCGAACAGGGTTACATCGTCGTCATCCAAGACGTGCGGGGACGGGGCACCTCCGAGGGCGAATTTCGACTGTTCGCCGATGAAGTCGATGATGGTGTCGATACCCTCGATTGGGTGCTGCGACTGCCTGGAAGCAGCGGGGATGTGGGGATGTACGGCTTTTCCTACCAGGGGATGACCCAACTCTACGCCGCCTCCGGCTACCCGGAGGCCCTCAAAACCATCTGTCCCGCCATGTTGGCCACCGACCTCTACAAGGATTGGGCCTACGAAGGGGGGGCGTTCTGTTTGCAGATGAACCTCGCCTGGGCGATGCAATTAGAGGCCGAAGGCGCACGCTTGAAGGGCGATGAAACGGCTTATCGGGAGTGGGTCAAGGCTTCCCGCCACCTGCCCTTCTACGACGAAATACCGGCCTCTCCGGAGATCCTAAAAACCCTGGCACCCGACTCCTTCTATCACGAATGGTTGCACAACTCGGACTACTACCCGGACGGCTACTGGCCCACCCTGACCCCGAACCTGGACGATGTGGATTTGCCGATGTTGCATATCGGGGGGTGGTTCGACACCTATTTGCGGGGGACGGTTCATTTTTACCGGGAGATGAGCGATCGCTCCGAATATCCCCAATATCTCATTATCGGACCTTGGGCGCACCTGCCTTGGGGGCGACGGGCCGGCAATGCGGACTACGGTTCCCAGGCGACGAGCCCCATTGATGAATTGCAAATTCGGTGGTTCGACTATTTTCTCAAAGGGATCGATACCGGAATTTTAAAAGAAAAACCCGTCACCCTATTTGAAATGGGGAGTAATTGCTGGCGAGAATTCGACACCTGGCCTGAAAAGTTCACTCAACCTTACCTTCTCACCAGTACCGGACTCGCGGCTGTGCGGGAGGATTCGGGTTTGCTATTGCCAGAAGATCACAGTGATGAAGGGGAGTCCCCTAACGGTTCCCAAAATCGGGTCTATCAAAATCTCTCGGTTTCCACCTCCGTCGAACTCGAAGAAATGGCGGAAATGGAGGGAGAAGAAGAAGTTTTACCTGATGTCATCGATCGCTTGGTGCACGACCCCTGGCGCCCGGTTCCCGCCCTCGGGGGACACGCGGCGATTCCGGCGGGTTCGTTCGATCGCGCCGCTTTGGACTGCCGAAGTGATATCCTAACTTATACCTCCGACACTTTGGACGAGGATTTGCACCTGGCGGGGGAGGGGTTCGCGGAGATTTACTGTCGCGCCGACACCCCCAGTTTCGATCTGTGCGCGGTTTTGTCTGAGGTGCGATCGGATGGCGGCGTCTGGAATTTTACCCAGGGTTACGTCCGGATAGATACGGGGGAAATGCCGGTGAAAATCCAGTTGCAACCCACCTGCATTCGCATCCCCAAATCCCACCAAATTCGCCTGAGTCTCAGCGCGGCTTGTTTCCCCGCCTACCCCGTCAACCCCGGAACCGGACAGGCACCGAGTCTGGCGCGGTTAATAGAGTCTCAAATTATCACGATATCCGTGGGCAGCGGGAATAGTTTTCCCTCGCGGATAGTTCTGCCATCAATTGTTAATTATTAATTGTTAATTGTTAATTGTTTTGAGATGATGAATGTGTTGATTTTGGGGGCGAGTGGGGGCATCGGGTTGGGTTTTGTGGAGAAGCTGTTGCGGGAGGGGCGGGTTTCTCGGATTTACGCCACCTATCGGCATCGGGGGTCGGCGGAAAAGTTGCTGAATTTGGCGGATCAGTATCCCCAACAGTTGGTTTGTTTGCAGATGGATATTGGTGAAGAATCTGATATCGTGGCGGGGGTGGAGACAATTCGCGCCGGGGTGGAGACGCTGGATTTGGCGATCAATTGTGTGGGGATATTGCACGGAGATAACTTGCAGCCGGAGAAGAGTTTGCGACAGGTGGAGGGCGATCGCCTGATGGAATATTTTCGGGTCAACAGTATCGGCGGGGTGTTGTTGGCGAAGCATTTGTTGCCGTTATTTCCCCGCGATCGCCGCAGTGTTTTTGCCAGTATTTCAGCCAAGGTGGGCAGCATCGAGGACAACCATTTGGGCGGGTGGTACGGCTATCGCGCCTCGAAGGCGGCGTTGAATATGTTGATGCGGACGGCGGCGATCGAATATGGGCGTAAATGTCCCCAAGCGATCGTGGTGCTGCTGCATCCGGGAACGACGGATACGCCCCTTTCCAAACCCTTTCAAAGAAACGTCCCCCCGGACAAATTGTTTTCCGTCGATCGCACCGTCGATCAACTTATGGCGATCGTCGATCGCCTCGACATCGCCGACAGCGGCCAATTCTTCTCCTGGGACGGAACCCGCCTACCCTATTGACAATTAATAATTAATAATTAATAATTAATAATTTACAATTCATTTGCCTCCTCTGCTTCCTCCGCCTCCTCCGCTTCCTCCGCTTCCTCCGCCTCCTCCGCTTCCCCCACCCCTCCGCCTCCCCTGCCTTCCCTGCCCCCTCTGCCCCTAAAATCAGAAAGAACTGTTTTTTGAGTTTGGCATCCCCTGTGATTGGAATCTTCCTCCCGGAATACTTGGCGGCGACGATGGCTGAAACTGGCCCTCTGTTGGGCAGCGTCTGGATCGATCTGGCGATTTTGGTGTTGATGCTGGGACTCTCGGCATTTTTTGCGGGTTCGGAAACGGCGATCACGGCGTTGGACAATTTGAAACTGCGGGCGCTGATCCGGGAACAGGGGGACCCGAACCGGATGTTCACCTTGGTTTTGGAGAGGCGGGCCCGGTTCATCACCACCTTGCTGGTGGGGAATAACCTCGTCAACAACTTTTCGGCGATTCTGACGAGTAATTTGTTCGCCCTGTGGTTGGGAAATGCGGGGTTGGGAATTGCGACGGCGGTGGTGACATTTTTGCTGTTGGTGTTCGGAGAAATTACGCCCAAGTCCCTGGCGATCAGCAATGTGCTGCCGATTTTCAAGGCGGTGATCCGCCCGATTTACTGGCTTTCGATTATTTTGGCGCCCGTCATTTATCTGTTTGAGGCGATCGCGCAAAATATCATCCGCTTGCTGAATCGGGGGGCGGTGCAACCGGGGTTGTCGGTGCAGGAGTTGCGGTTGATGATCGAGATTTTGGGGGGCCGCGGGCAGTTGGACTGGCAGAAACACCAACTGCTGAATAAGGCGCTGATGATGGATTATCTGATGGCGCGGGAGGTGGTGAAGCCGCGGATCGAGATGCGGACGATTTCCCACGAGGCGACGGTGCAGGAGGTGATCGACGTCTGTCTGGAGACGGGATATTCGCGGATTCCGGTTCAGGGGGAGTCCAAGGATGAGATCGTGGGCATCGTCCACCTGAAGCGGGCGCTGCAAATGGTGCGATCGCTTGATGGGGAACACCCGCCCCAATCCGTGCGGGAGGCGATGACCCCCCCGGTTTACGTCCCGGAGACGAAGCGGGTGGGGAGTTTGTTGCAGGAGATGTTGCAGCAGCGCCTCCACATGGCGATCGTGGTGGACGAGTACGGGGGTACGGTGGGGTTGGTGACGCTGGAGGATATTTTGGAGGAGTTGGTGGGGGAAATTTACGACGAGAGCGATTTTCCCAGCCGGGTGACCCGCACGAAACCGCCGGGTTCCCCCCAGCCCCGGGCGGGCCGGATCGGGTTTTCGGGCCGGCCGCAACCGCCCAACCCCCGGCGGCGATCGCAACCCCGGGACGACTCAAACCCCCGCCAGCCAGAGAGTTGAGGGGATGTCAAAAAAAAGTTTTCCAAAAGACTGGATTTTTTTGAGATTTGTGATACGATTATAAATCGTTGAATAAATGGGTCGGTGCCCGAGTGGTTAATGGGGGCGGACTGTAAATCCGCTGGCTATGCCTACGCTGGTTCAAATCCAGCCCGGCCCACCACTCGCCCTTGTAGCTCAGTGGTAGAGCACACCCTTGGTAAGGGTGAGGTCACGAGTTCAATCCTCGTCAAGGGCTTTTCCTCTCCGTGTGGCTTTTGGCTGTGTCGAGTATCACGCTATTTTTCGTCAGTACCGGATTAATACCTCAGTGGGTGCAAACCCGTGAGAGTCCATTCAGGACAGGATGTTGAGGCGTTCACTCATGTTTTCTGATGAGAATGCGATCGCCCAATTCTGGCGAATCACCGATGGTCTTGCCGTTTCATTCTATTTTTTGGCGATCGCTACATCCCCGACCGGTTGCGCTTTTGATAGCAGTAAGCTATCAGCTTTGGGCAATCAACTTGTGTCAAATTCCCGTCAATCGGAGAGCCGGCTCGTCAGATTTTGCAGTGCTTTTCGTGGGGGATGCCGCCCCAGTAATCTTGCCAGCCCACCCGCTTTTCGTGCCATTGGATGGCATCGCGCCACCAGATGCGGAGCAAGTAATTCACGTTTGCCGTCCCCCCAGCATCAACGAATTGGCCGAGGGGTCGGGGACGAACGGCAGGTGTGCTTTCGGTGCGCCGATGTCGAATTGCGGCTCGTCGTGGATGGGCGAATTGTCCCGGCCGGAATTTTTCCCTTCAAAGCGTTTCCACCCCACTTCCTCCAGAAATTGTGTCCAGATTTCTCGGTCGTACTCGTCCGTCCCCCCCAGCCCGCGATAAACGTCGAGTTGCACGGAAAAACCGAACCGGCGATCGCTGTACTTCAGCCACAGCCGGTCTATGGTGCGGAGGTCTTCGCAGGGGAAGTTGTAGGCGCCGAACAGTCCGGCGATCAGCCCGACGGCGAAGCTTTCCTCCCGATTTCCGATCGCCGAGATGACGCGCCGCGTCTCCGCGTCCGCTTCCTCCCACCGTCGCGCCGCGAGCAGGTCGCGCAGTTCGGTGTAGTCCATCCCCACCGCCGATTCGAGTTCGACGGTTTCCAAAAAGTCGGGTTCCGATTTTGACCGCAAGTAGGCTTCGGATTCAAACCGCGCCCGAGTGTCGAGGGCAATCGCCGCCGACAACAGCGAGACGATCGAGAGCGCCGCGGCCCAATACAGTAACTTTTTCCGTTTCATGGCAGGTGTTTTTATAGCAATCAGCTCTTTCGACGATCGCCTCGTTGAGATCTTGGCGGGGGACATCGACGGTGCGGCGCAGGGGCGGGGAATCGGGGACGGTGACGATGATGGCTTCGATTTCGCGGACGCCGACTTCTCGGGCGACGGCCAGAGATTGCCGATCATATGCGATCGCCGTCTGATATTGCGCCAAGCGCCGATCAACCCAACCCAGGTTGTTGAGGCACCTGGCTTCTCCGGGGCGGTCGCCCAGTTCCCGGTAGATTTCCACAGCCGCTTCAAAGGACGCGATCACCTCCCGGAACTCGCCGTTTTGATACCGCCCCTTCCCCCGCTCGAACAGGCGGTCGGCTTCCGCTTGCCGTCCTTGCGCCGCCGAGGCGATCGCCGCCGTTCCGGGAAAATCGATGCCCTCCCCGGTCAACCCCGGAATGTTCGAGAGCAGCGCCAGACCCGCGATCGCGCCAGCGACGGGGAGGCGAATTCCGGAGTTGCGACGTACAGTTTTCATCGGTCGATACCCAACCCAACTCGGCGGTTGAATGGATGGGGATTCGGGATACCGGATCACTCCTCCCGCCGCGATCGCGACGCGGGTTTTGTACCCCGGCCCGGGCAACCGGAACTCCCGAACCGGCCCCATTTCCCCGTGCTGGCGATCGCACTTCTCTGTGCACCGGAGGTGGGGGTGGACGAAATACGGTCCCCGTCATCAAATCGGCTCTCGGTCGTTTCCATTATCCCCCATCACTTTCCCCCAGAACAACGGCGGGGGGGTGGGCTTCCCCATTCCCCGGACGGCATCCGCCGGACCGACGTCAAAAGGTGAACGCGCGATCGCCATCGAGTGCAATTGCGATCGACCTGCGATCCGCGAAGCGCCCCGATCGCCTCAGATCATGTCCGCTCAAACAGTTATGATTCCTGGGTGCCATCTTCTGAAGCAGCTTCAAACTTTTGCCGCTTGCCTGTTGCCGATTGCCTTTTCTCGACGTTAAGTGTCAGTATTCAAACGGACTTGATATCAGTCGGATTCCAAGTCCGCCGGTTCTCGGGGGCGATCGAGGTGGTTTGGACTCACAGGTAAGTTGGGATCGGCCGGCCAACGAATCTCAACCGTTGTCCGCCCTCACGAGAATCTTTGACGATCGGATAAAAGTACCCGGGCATTTTCGGCCGAGTAAAGGCGATTTCCCCACAGTAGGAATAGCAGGACAGCGCCCCCTGCAACAATACCAGCGAATCGACGGGGCGCGACAAGTGACCGCCCCCATTGTGACCGGTCAGCATGGCGGAGACGACGATGCACCCGAAGCTGTGCCCCATCAGGTGGAACCGCGCCGGCGGTGCGGCCTGCTGTAGCTGTTGAAGCAGTTGGAAACCGCCGCTTTCGCCGACCGTACACGCCCGTTTTTTCATCTTCCAAAAAGAAAGCACCCGAAGCGGTTCGAGCAGCGCGTCCCAGACCGAATCCTCGTGCGTCCGACCGTCTTTTATCAATTGTTTGCGTCTGTTGATATAACTGGTTTTGTAATCAAAACCTTCGCGATCGTCGCCCGGTTTTGCGACAACTCCTTCGTATTTCAACCCGTATAGTAAGTTGAGTTCCCGATCAAGTTTTCGCATTTCTTGGGGCAAACTTTTCGGGAATTCTGACTTTAACCTGGAAACATTGTTTAACTGTTCGGAATAACGATTCGCCTGCCAAATAATCTTTTCGATCGCTTGCTGTTCGTCGGAATCGGCGGAACCGTCCGACCCAAGGGCGGGGGAACGAGAAGTGTCGGACAATTCCCCTTCCCAATCGTAATCGCCCCCGACCAGGCTGGGCCACACCAACCCGACGAACAGGGGTCGAAACTGTCCGTCGCGTGCGGCTTCCAGTTTAGACCAGTCCGCCTCCATCCGACCCGCGATCGCCTTGAGCCACTTGCCGTACTGAACCTGGGCGCGTTCGATGTCGGATGAGTGATCGATTCGAGGGTGCGATCGCCGCTGCCGATTTAAAACGGCTACCCAGCCTTCGATCGCTTCCCGGACCCATTCCTCTCGGGAGTAGCCGCGGGTTTGGAGGTAGAGGTTCAGTCGGTCGTAAAGGTGATCCGAGAGTTCGACGGTCAACGTCTTGGACATGAGTGCAAAGTGAACGCTTCACCGTGATGCTGTACACCGCCTGCCTTTGTGCCGGCCGACCGTCCCCCGGGACAAAAAAAGCGATCGCCGGGGATTGCACATCTGAAATTTTGTGTTATTCTAGTTTTCGTTAACTCCAAAACCAAAACCGTTGAGGGAGAAAGGAGGTGATGCCCATGAGCGATAGTAGTAAACGCATGGGTCACCGAGTTGGAGAACGCCGGCTGTGCGCCGGGGCTGGCCTCTAAATCTGGCCTAGATTCCCGATTCGGGAGTCGAAACGCCCATATTAATATGGTCTGGCTGGATTGGAGAGATCCTTCCGGCAGTCAGGTTCCAACATCGGAGACCCGCTAGACCGCTCTTACCCCATTCATGCCGAGGCGATCGCCGAACGCATCATTCCGGGTGAGAGCGGATAGTTTTTTTGGGGGAGAACCCAGACCGCAACTGTAGCATTTGGAGAATTTTTTCAAGATGGCCGAATTACTCAGCGACACCAAAGTTCAGGAAATGGCCGCCCAGGTTCCGGAATGGTCCGTGGAAGGCAAGGAGCTCAAGTGCGTGAAAACCTTCGGCGGCTTTGTCGAGGCGGTGGATTTCGTCAACAAACTGGTTCAACCCGCAGAGGCGGCCGGACACCACCCGGACCTGGCGATTTCTTACAATAAGGTGACGATTACCCTCACCACCCACGACGCCGGGGGATTAACAGAAAATGATTTTACAATGGCAAAGGAAATTTCCGGCTTGAGTTAAACCACCTCCTCCCCGCTGACACCCGCCGTCGGTGGGGGGGTGGGGAATTTTAGATTTTAGATTTTAGATTTTAGATTCTCTCGGATGGTTTCGGGTTGACGAGCGGTTCCCCGGAAATGGGTGCGAGAGGCGATTCTAGCAGAACCGTCCTGAAATGAGTTAAAATTCCAGACAAGCTGGCGACGGTCAACTGGTTCTGCGTTCTGATGTCGAATTATGATTTTTGAGAATCTCAGGGTGTCACAGGAATTAGCCGAACAGGCGGAGCTGATCGAAAAATTGCTGGATATCGGGGCGGCACTGTCGGGCACTCGGGATCTCGCAAAACTGTTAAATCTCATCCTCAGCCAGAGCCGAGAAATCACCTGTAGCGACGCGGGAAGCGTCTATCTCGTCGATCACAGCGACAATCACTCCAAGTTGCTGTTCAAGGTGGCTCAGAATGCGTCTTTGCCGAATTTGTCGTTCCGCGAGTTTGCCATTCCGCTGACGGATAAGAGTCTGGCCGGATATGTGGCGCTGACTGGGAAAAACCTCAATATCGAGGATGCGTATAATTTACCACAGACGGAGCCCTATCGCCTCGATCGCAGCTTCGATGAAAATATTAGTTACCGAACCCGTTCCGTCCTCGTCCTCCCCATGCAGAACCGGGAGGGGGAAACCATCGGGGTGCTGCAACTGATCAACCGCAAAAAGCACCCAGACCGGGTTCTGACGCCGGAAAATGCGATGGCGGAAACCCAACCGTATTCGAGTTGGGAAGAGCGGATTTTGCGATCGCTCGCTTCCCAAGCCGCCATCTCCATCGAACGCAGCCAATTACAGGAGAGTATCGAGTTCCTGTTTGAAGGGTTTGTCAAAGCGTCCGTGCAGGTGATCGAAGCGCGAGATCCCTGCACGTTCGGACATTCGGAACGGGTGGCGACGCTGACGGTGCGGCTGGGGGAAGAAATTAATACGATTACCCAGGGAAGCCTCGCTTCGGTCGAATTTAGCGATCGCCAACTGCAAGAATTGCGCTACGCCGCACTGCTGCACGATTTCGGCAAAGTCGGAGTCCCGGAAGCAATTTTAACGAAGTCCAAAAAACTCTATCCCCGGGAGTTGGAAATCGTCCGCCAGCGGTTCGCGATCGCGCGCCGAAGTTTGGAGATGGAATGCGTGGAGACGAAATATCAACTCCTCCTCGACAACGGCAACCTTCACCTACAAAATCCGGCTGAATGTCCCCACTGCCAGCGCCTCGAAGAACTCGACACCAATTTGGATCGGGCGATCGCGCGGTTGAACGAGTCTTGGAATCTGATCCAACAAGCGAACGAACCGCAGGTTTTGGCGATGCCTCCCCTGGACAAACTCCGGCAACTTTCGGAGATGACCTATCGGGATGTGGACGGCAAAACGAAGCCGCTGGTGACACCGCAGGAGGTCGAACAACTGCTGGTCAGTCAGGGCAATTTGACGGCGGAGGAACGGCGGATCATCGAATCCCACGTCACCCACACCTACGAATTTTTGAAGCAAATTCCCTGGACGAAAGCGCTGCACAACGTTCCCGATATCAGCTACGGACATCACGAAAAATTGGACGGGACGGGTTATCCTTTGGGGTTGAAAAAAGAGGAAATTTCGATCCAGGCGCAAATTATGGCGATCGCGGATATTTACGACGCACTCACTGCCGGCGATCGGCCCTACAAACACAGCCTCCCCACCGTGACGGCCTTGAAAATTCTCCGCCAAGAGGCGGCCGGAAATAAGCTCAATTCGGAGCTTTTGAGCGTCTTTGAACAGCGCCAAGTTTACCAAGCCTTGAACCATTCGCTGGATGTGGTGATGGAGTTGGCGTGAATAATTGATAATTAATAAGTTGATAGATAATGAGTCAATTGATTCCTCACTCTGATCGCGCCGATTTTGCCGTACAGTGTGCGGTGGTGACTCTCAGCGACACGCGCACGGAAGAAACGGATACCAGCGGTCAGTTGATTCGGCAGATGTTGAGCGAAAGCGGCCACGACATTCGGGAGTATTTGATTCTCAAAGATGAACCGGACCGGATCTGCGCGGCGATGGAGAAATTGTGCGGGGACGGTGGAATTGATGTCGCGATCGCCAACGGGGGGACGGGAATTGCGCCGCGAGATACCACCTATGATGCGATCGAGGGGTTGCTGGAAAAAACGTTGCCGGGATTTGGGGAACTGTTCCGGTTTTTGAGTTACTCTGAAATCGGTTCCCGCGCGATCGCTTCCCGTGCGGTGGCGGGGGTGTGTCGGGGGACTCTGATTTTTTCCGTTCCGGGTTCCCGGGGAGCTGTTAAACTGGCGATGGAAAAGTTGATTTTGCCGGAGTTGGTGCATTTGGTGAAGCAAATTCGGGGGGATAAATAATGAACGAGAGTCCGAAGCCGTCCCCGACTTACAATCCCTGGGATTACAAACCTTGGTGGTGTCAGCCTTGGTCGATTCTGCTGACGGGAGTCAGTTTGATGGGGGGGAGTTGGCTGCTGTTTCACCGCATTTGGCTCTCGGCGATCGTCGCCGTTCCCGTTTTGACGTGGATGGGGTTTTTCCTGTTAATTTGGCCGGGGTTGATGCGATCGGCGATGCAGTCCGAGGTGGAAGGCGATCGCTAGGCTTGTTCGAGGGGTGCCATTGTCAAGCCTTCGCGGCTGAGTTGGGTGTGGTACAGTTCCGCCTGTTCCTGGGGGCCGACCCAAACCGTCGCCTGACCTTCGTAGTGGACTCGGTTGGTGAGTTTCCAGGCGCGATCGCTCGTCATCCCCGGAATGTACTTCATCAGGCAGTTGGCGACGTGCTCAAAGGTATTAAAATCGTCGTTGAGGACGATCACCTTATAGTTGGGATAAGGCTTGCGGACGGTTTGGCTGGAACGACTTGGAGCCGTGGTAGGCGAGGCAGTCATGGCTCAACTCTATGGGATGTGTGACTTGCTAAAGTACCGGAGCGGCGAACCGATCCGAGTATTGAAGTCGATCGCCCCCCATTATACCAATTCTCTCGATTTTGGCGAAGAATTTTTCTCTGTTGCCGTGCGGCTGCTTTTGATTGTCGGCGACAAGTTCTCCCTTCTCGGTTTCCTCCAGAGGAGAATTGGCAACGATCAATCATCGGTTAACGGACTATATAACAATTGTTATCACTTTTAGAAATGTCATTCTGATAGGCGATATCGCTATCAAGCATCAGCTTGAATACTTTCCCAGGCCAGCCGTTGACGATGCCAATTCTCCATGATAGGATTAAATCATGTAAGGCGCAAATAGTTTTTCAAGGATTTGGGGTGATGCACCTCAATCTCAAGCCCTCTCGCCCGGATCAATTGGGGGTTTTCTTGAGATGCAGTAATTTCATTCGCTTCCCAACTATTAGATGTGCCTCTGTTAAGCCTTTTAAGACAGATGAGGCAGTCAGCATGACCGAAAGTTCATCAGACAAGCTCAACCGACTGTATAGCGAAATGTATGTTCTTCTTGAAAAAGAAGAAAAAATGCGTCATGAAACTGAAAAGCTTCTGGCTAAAGCAAAAGCCATGATAGATCCGAGGAAAGAATTTAATAAATGGCTCAAATCTTCTGAAGGAAAGGCTTGGAAAAACAAGCAATTTGAGTATCAAGATGGGAAGTGTGCTTATTGTGGTGAGTCGCTCAGATTAGCTGATTCTGAAGTCCATCATATACTTTCCTTGAAGGAGGGTGGTAAAGAAGCTAACAAGCCCGAAAACTTCAAATTGCTACACCCCAACTGCAATCGTAAAATTGGAACTAAAATTGTTGATTTTGATTGAGGCACTAGAGGATTTAGTTATGACAAGTAAACAAGAATTAATCAAACAAGTCTCCCAACGAATTGGCTGGAGTCAAGCTGATGTCAAAAGGGCTGTAGAAGATTATGGAGATGTCGAAACAGAAGAGGATGTAATGGCTTGCTGCCTTCATTATGCGGGTCCAGAATTGAAGAAGCGTAATTATCAAATTGGAGCGATGAAAAGGGTTGACAAGCAGCAAAAATCAACAATCGAATCTTTGGTTAACGATCTAACTGATCAGAAAAATTTCTATCAAAATGAACTGATTCCCAATTTGAGACAAACAATTAGTGAACAAGCCAACCGTATTGCAGAACTGCTCAAAGATGTCGGCAAAAAAATCAATCAATAAAAAAAACAGAGTGAAAACGTCATGAATACTGAAAACAAAAAGATCACTAAGTTGCATTTAAGGTCTTTGGGATTGACAGATTACTTGGTCAAAGAGACTGTCAGGGGATTGCCTTCAGAAAAGGAAGGTTCATACAATATCTATTCTATTTCTGATGTTAAAAATTCCATACAAAAGAAATTGAACAATCCTCGAGTTAAAGATACAAGCCGGGAAAAATTAGAAAGAGTATTGGATTGGTTGCATGAAAAATATAATGTCATTGAGGTTGATTTTCTCAAAAAATTAACACCTGAGCAAAGATTGGATTTTTTGTACAAACGCAATGAGGAATTATTTGAAAAAGAAAAGCAAATCAATCAACAAACAGATGAATTGTTGAGAAAAGCACGCCAAATGATAGCCAAATAAATGCTGTTATGCGGTTTTTTCAATGGCTGGCAGGTTGATTTTAGCCTGCCAGCTTTACTATTGTAAGTATTTGACGTTCGATATTCCAACTTAGAATCAACTAAAATCGATAAATATGGAAGAATTGCTGGAACTCAAACGATTGTTACTGAGGGGAGACATTGCGGGTTCCCTCGCTATTGTTGAAGAACTGGAAGAAATGAGCCGCGATGATAAAATCAATAAAATTACCAGCTATGCCATTATTTTATTGTTGCATTTGATCAAGCAAACGGTCGAAAATCGGACGACTCGTTCTTGGGAGGTTTCGATTCGGAATTGTATCCGGCAAATTGAGAGAACCAACAAACGCCGCAAGTCCGGGGGATATTATCTCCGCAGAGATGAGTTGTGGGAGGTGTTGCTGAGTGCCTATCCGGATGCGATCGACGCGGCTTCTTTAGAAGTGGAGGAGGGGAAATACGAACCGCGAGAATTGGAAGATTTGGTCGATCGCGAAACCCTTTTAAATCGGGCGATCGCGTTGATTTTAGCAGAAAAGGGATCGTCCCGGTAGACTATCCTTTTCGCGTCGGCCCCTCGAATCGGCGGACGGGTGAGAGGCGGTTTCCGTCCCCGGATTGTCAATTGTCCGGGATGGGATGATGGCGGGGGGTATGAATTGAATGAAAGGCGATCGCCCGATAACAATTAGATATATGATAATAAATGTCAGTTCAATGGTGCGATCGTGGATGGGCTGTATCGTCTCCATCAGTGAGTGGGATCATGTTTAAACAACTTGCTATCGTGTTATCGCCGTTATTGTTATTGCTTTCAGTCAATGCAGCCGACGCGGTTCCCCCCGCAATTATCACATCGTGGCAAGAAACGCTATTGACCGAAAGACAGTGCTTACAGAGGGCTGAAATTGCTCTGAGAGATGCGGGATTTTCAGAGAGTTTTGAAATCGTCGAGCAAAGTATTTTCGGCAATCGCGGGGAATATACCGCCTCCATTCGATGTCTTTCAGATCAGGAAATTGTCTTTTTTATTGTGGTCGGTTATGATGACAACGAACGGGAACGGTTGATCAATTCGATCCAAGCCAATTTTTGATGATGGTTTGCGATCTATAGCCCATCGAATTTTTACCCATCATTTCACACGGCTATTGCTGGTGGTTCTATCAACAAATCGGCAACTGCCCCGATCGCACTGCGTGGATAAATTCGCTCCCCGAGTGAGGCCAACCCCGGCGATCGCCCGCCTCCCCTGGCTGTCCCCATCCCAACTGCAACAACATTTCCAAAAAATTCGACTTTTCCCACTTCCACAAACCCGCCCATTCCGTCCGCTGGGCGATCGCGTCCACCTCTTCCACCGCGATTCTCCGGTGATTCTTGCCCCCGTTCAAACTCAAATATAAATCCATATTTTGAGTCGCCGAATACCAAAATTCCAACAGCTCATTTTTGGCATTTTTCAGCCGTTCCAAATCTTCCGACAACGCGATCAACTGGTCGGCGACCATCGGATAATGCAGCATTTTTTCTCCGACTTTAATTTGTCGCCAAACCAAGCCCGAAACTTGATATTCCCGCTGATATTGGTGAACCGCCGCCTTGAAATCTTGGTAGGCGGTAAACTTCTGAATGCCTTCCGGTTTCAAAAAGCGATCGATAACAGGATTTCCCACGGTGGGAGTCGCTTTCAGATTGAGGCGTCGCCCGTCCAGACAGGCTTTGCGCTCTTTGTGTAAAATTTGGAGCAATTCCTGCGTGGTGTAAATCTTGGACATCGAAAGCGTCCTCTAGCTGCCAAATTCGAGATTTTCGCCGTGAAAAGGGCGGAGGGGCAGAGGGGCAGAGGGGCAGAGGAGAAATTGATGTATTATTGTCTTCGCCTCCTCCGCTTCCTCCGCTTCCTCCGCTTCCCTTGCCTCCTATCTATCAAGCGGACTGAGTTTCGACGAGTTGATTTTCTTGGCGGAGATAAGCCTGAATGAAGGCATCCAATTCGCCATTCATCACGTCGTCGATCGCCGTCGTTTCCTCTCCCGTCCGCAAATCTTTCACCATCTGATAGGGGTGGAAAACGTAGTTGCGGATCTGGTTCCCCCAAGCCGCCTCCACCAGGTCGCCGCGAATTTCGGCTACGGCTTGAGCCCGCTGTTCCTGGGCTACGATCAGCAGTTTGGCTTTCAACAGGGCCATCGCCTTTTCCCGGTTTTGCAGTTGGCTGCGTTCCTGGGTGCAGCGAACCGCGATTCCCGTGGGAACGTGGACGATGCGGACGGCGGTTTCCACCTTGTTGACGTTCTGGCCGCCCTTGCCCCCGGCGCGGGAGGTGGTGATTTCCAAATCCTTTTCGGGGATGTCCAACTCAATGGACTCGTCGAGGATCGGCATCACCTCCACCCCGGCGAAACTGGTCTGGCGTTTGCCGTTGGCGTTGAATGGGGAAATCCTCACCAGGCGGTGGGTGCCCTTTTCCGCCTTCAGATAGCCGTAGGCGTTGCGGCCTTCGATTTCCAGGGTGGCGGACTTGATCCCGGCTTCGTCACCCTCCGAGAGTTCGGCGAGATGGACTTTGTAGCCCTGACTCTCGCCCCAGCGGGTGTACATCCGCAGTAGCATTTCGGCCCAATCCTGGGCGTCCGTGCCGCCGGCGCCGGCGTTGATCGCCAGAACCGCCCCGTTGCGGTCGTAGGGACCCGAGAGGAGTTGCTGCAATTCCCAGCGGTCGATCTCCCGGTTCAGGCGGACGACGTTGGATTCGGCTTCCTGGCGCAGGGATTCGTCCGCGTCCAACTCCAGCAATTCGACGATCGCCCCGGTATCTTCCAGGGTTTTCTGCCAGTTTCGCTGCTGTTCGAGTACCGACTTGAGATCGCTCAAATTTTGCAGCGTTTTCTGGGCGTGGGTCTGGTCGTCCCAAAAGTCCGGCTGGGCGGCCAGTTGCTCCAAGTCCTGAATTTTAGCTTCGACGGCGGGAACGTCAAAGATACTCCTGGGTTTTACCCAGGCGTTCCGCCAACAGTTCGATTTCTCGTTTGATGTCTGCAACTTCCATCGCGATCGGCACAAAATGACTTCGTTTTATACTTTAGAGTAGCAAAAAAATCGAGTTCAGAGCGATCGCCGACCCGCCATCGAGGGTCCAATCGTCGGAGAGGGAGCGAAATCGCCCGTCTCCGGCTCGCTTTCCGCGCCAAATACCATCACGCAACCTTCTCATTTATGCCCCGTCCCATTTCTGTCCCCGGAACCCCCCGCAACCTGACGCTTTTATCCTCCCGACAGGTCGATCACCTCTGGGTGCTGGGGTTGCTCGTCGCCGCCGTCTTCCTGTTCACCCTCGACCTGGGGGGGGTCGCCCTGCGAGACTGGGACGAGGGCATCGTTGCCCAAGTTGCCCGGGAACTGGTGGACGGCAATAACTGGCTGCACCCGACGTTGAACGGCGGTCCGTACCTGAACAAACCGCCCCTGGTGCACGGGTTAATCGCGATATTTTACGCGATCGCGGGGCAGAACGAGTGGACGGCCCGCCTCCCCGGGGCGCTGCTGACGGCGGCTTCCGTGCCCCTGCTGTATGCCCTGGGGCGAGAATTATTCCACCGCCGCACCCCGGCAATTTTTTCGGCGTTGGTGTATTTGACGTTGATTCCCGTCGTCCGCCACGGGCGTCTGGCGATGTTGGATGGGGCGGTATTATTTTTCCTGGTGTTGATGATGGGGTGCGTGCTGCGATCGCGGCGGGACCTGCGCTTCGCCCTGGGTTCGGGTTTGGCTTTCGGGTTCCTGTGCCTGACGAAGGGAGTGCTGTTGGGGCTGTTGCTGGGGGCGATCGCGTTCGGGTTCCTGCTGTGGGACACCCCCCGCCTGCTGACCTCGAAATTCCTGTGGATGGGGTTGGGATTGGGGCTGGTTCCCGTGGCGTTCTGGTACGGCGCCCAGTGGCAGTCTTACGGCCAGACGTTCGTTCAGGCGAATTTGCTCAATCAGTCCCTATCTCGGGTCTGGGAGTCCGTGGAGAACCACCAAGGGCCGCCCTGGTACTACCTGCTGGAAATCTTGGAGTCCACCTGGCCCTGGCTGCCGTTCGGGTTGGGGGGATTGATGATGGCTTGGCGCGATCGCAACTGGAGTTGGGCGCGGTTGATTTGGGTGTGGACGGGGGTTTACCTGGTGGCGATCTCTTTGATGGGCACCAAACTCCCCTGGTACGTTCTCCCCGTCTATCCGGCCTTCGCCCTGGCGACGGGCGCCTATCTGGCCGCCGTTTGGTACGAGGGGGACTCGGAAACGGGGCGCTGGCGGCGGACCCGGCGTTCCCGCCAGTCGGATGATCCCTGCCCCCGCCCCGATCGCCTCTGGCCCCTGTTTTCCCTGCTGGCCTTCGCCGCCTGGGTCGGTTGCCTGTATTTCGGGGGGACATTCGCGGGAAATTTTGTGCCCCCCGGCGATGCCAACTTGCAACTGGCCTGTGCGTCGGTGGCTTTGACGATGGCGGTGGCGACTCTGTTGCTCATTGAACGCGATCGCCAATTTTTGGTGATTTTAATCTGGGGGATGTACCTGTCCCTGTTGCTGTTCGTCTCCTCAAATCACTGGGTTTGGGAACTCGGAGAAGCCTACCCCGTCAAACCCGTGGCGAGTTTGATCCGGGAACACACCCCCCCGGACGCCGAGATTTACACGTCCTATCCCCACTCCCGCCCGTCGCTGAACTTTTACAGCGATCGTCGGGTCGAACCGGGCGATCGCCAAACCCTACAACAGAAATGGTTCAACCGGTCCTCGCCCTATTTGTTGCTGGACCAGACCGCCCTCAATTCCCTCGAACTGAAAAATATCAAACCCTTGGGAACTGCCGAGGGCTGGACGCTCGTCACCCGTTCCGCCACCCTCGACGACATCGAAGGGTTGAAGCGACTTTAGGGGGACGGTGGCGCGGCATCTTGATTCTCGGTGGATTCGATAACGGAAGGTTCAGCCTCTCGGGCGGAGAAATTCACCCGTTCCGTCGCCACTAATGTCGCACCCAATAAAATGATACTGCCCGCGATCGCCATCAAAGACAGCCGTTTCCTCGAACAGACGTCGCGGCCGATGCGGGCCAGAGGATGGCTCTGGCGGCGCAGCATCCGCCCCATCGCCCACTGTTGCAACGCGAACGGATCTCGCACGTAATGACCGCTCTTGCTGATCACGAGATGGGTGTGGCAATTCGGACAGGTGAAGAGTCCGCCCAACATCCCAACTAACGGCGAAATGCTCGTGTGGTGGCAAATCGGACAAGTGACCGAGTGAGAATTAAAGGTATCAGCATTCATAGATAATGTGTGTGAGTAAACGAACTGATGACCCGTTACATGGTCTGTAACGTCTGGTGTTTACATGGTTGATCCGCTGTTGCTCTCTTCTTCTAGTCTACCGCTGTGACTGACACCCCAAGGCAAAAAATTAATGTCCTCTTCCCCTTTGAGAAGTGCGGCTGCACCTTAATACAGCAACGAGCGCTGGTCTGTTGAGAGTTGGGTGAGAAGGAAAAACCTCTACTGCCCTTGGCAAGGGGAGATGCGGTTTCAATTCCCTACACCCCACACCCGACACCCGACACCGGGCGCGAAGCGCTATACTTTCCATTTTCCCACCGATGAAGCCCACTCGGCAAGGTCTTGCAAGCCAACCGAACGGGTGAGGTTATATTGCAGCGGTGTAATTGTAATGTAATTGTTTCTGAGGGCGCTAACATCTGTCGGCAGATCGGTATCGGTTTCGGTGTCGATCACTTCTTCCACGTCTTCGAGGAGTTCTCCGGCAAGCCAGTAGTAGGTTTTTCCCCTCGGATCGACTCGCTTCTCGAAAATGTCGATGTAGCGGCGGATGCCCTGGCGGGCGACGGCTACGCCGACAATCTCTTCCGGTGGGAGGGCGGGGATGTTGACGTTCAGGAGGACGGGTTCAGGCAGGGGGCGTTGTGCGATCGTCGCGATCAGGGTTCGGGCAAAAGCCGCGGCGGTGTGGAATTCCCCGCCGGTGTAGCTGGCTAGACTGAAGGCGACGCTGGGGATGCCCTCGATGATGCCTTCCATCGCCGCCGATACCGTCCCCGAGTAGAGGATATCCGTCCCCAGGTTGGGTCCGTGGTTGATGCCGGCCAGTACCAGGTCTGGGCGGTCTTCCAAAAGGGCGAACAAGGCTAACTTCACGCAGTCTGAGGGAGTCCCGGAACAGGACCAGGCCTTGACGGCGGGGTGAAAGACAGATTCGACCCTTTCAGCCCGGATGGGCTGGTGCAGGGTCAATCCGTGGCCGGTGGCGGACCGTTCGCGATCGGGGCACACCACGCTCACTTGGTGCCCGGCGTCGGCCAGGGCGTCGGCCAGGGCGCGGATGCCGGGGGCAAAGATGCCATCATCATTGCTGAGTAACAGTTTCATCGACAAGTTTCGATCCTCTGTCCCAGTTTATCTCGAATTGGGCGCTGGGGTGGCGATCGTCTTTAACCGGATAGCTAGAAACCGGGTTTCTACCCCCATCTCTCATCCCCCCAAAAAACGCTCATAGAAACCCGGTTTCTTCGACCCCAACCCGACATCTAGAAACCGGGTTTCTACCCCCATCTCTCATCCCCCCAAAAAACTCTCCTAGAAACCCGGTTTCTTCGCCCCCACGATCGCCTGTAACTTTAACGGGGAAATGGATTGGCGGGATTTCCCACCCGGAAAAGGATCGTAAAAATATTGTCCGTCACCAACAGATTATTTCCAAATACGTCGTTTCCATAATCATATTCCTGATACTGCCAGCTCACCGAAAGGGTGGGACTGTTGGGCTGGTTTTTCAGCTTCCAAAAGACGGTGGCGCCGTAGAGGGAGCGGCTCGATGTTTTATCGATCGGCGCCACATAACCGGACAGGGTGAGGGTATCCACCGGACGGACGGAGAACTCGATCAGCAGGCGATCGTCGTAGGAATTGGGGAGGATATCGCCGAAATAGTTGGTCACGCCGAGGGACAAAATACCCCAGTTAAAACGGCCCGACAACGCCAGTTCGCTGGCCGGAGAAATGCTGACGATATCGCCGATCCGGGTTTCGCGATCGATGGCGTAATTGAAGAAACTGGAAACGGTAAAATTGGCGTTTTTTCCCAGGCGAAACCGTTTGCCGATATCGCCGAAAATTTGGCTGTAATAGTCGCGATCGGGGTTGACATAGCCGATCGCACCCCCGCGAAAACTCCAGCCGTCGGTGGTGGTTCGGGTATAATCTGCCCCCAGGTAAACTTTGAGGGTTTCCGAAGCGATGACCCCGGTGTAGTAGCG
>JBNGCR010000089.1:0-20497 GCA_050045915.1 Limnospira sp. | reverse complement strand
TCATCCGTGCTTTAAAAAGACACGGCTTTCAAGCTCTCGTCCTTTTCTCGTAAGTTTCTTCCACCTGGTAGCGAACCCGTGACGCCACCTGTTCGAGTCGCTCCCCGGACACCTGGGTGGCAATTTCGGCTATTTTTTGCTGTTCCCAATGGTGGTATCGATTTGCCAGGGTCGAGGAGAGAAAAAATCCCCCCGTCAAAATTGCGATAATCAAAATTAAATGGGGAAACTGTTGTACCCAAATCCAATAGGATTTCGGTTCGACTCCCATTTTCTGACCCGACCAGGTTAAAAGTGCGAGGGCGATTAAGAGTGCCAAAATAGCGATCGCGAATATCAAACCCAATTTGACCGCATTCAAGCCGAATGCCATCAATTCTTCCGGATGCGTCAAATCCGGCAAATTCGGAATGCCGCCGAACGTATAATCCATCCCGCCAACTCCCGCTCCATCAATTTTTGATATTGACCAAAAACTTGGGTCTCAAGCCTCGCCCTTTAAGGGCGACTTTTTCTTGAACCCGTGATAGAATGATACCCTAATTATCGGTAGCACCGATGTTCGTACTGGAATACACTGTAGCGTAAAGGTGCAAAAGAGCCTTTCAACCCGGACTCATATTTGCCCGCACTGCGGGTATGTGGAAGACCGGGACGTGAATGCGGCAAGGAATATCCTGCAACTGGGATTGCGTACCGTGGGGCACACGGGAACGAATAAGCTTGGGGAGATTGAAGTGGGGGTCGGGTTGGATGCGTCCTGCCCAGTTACGGTTGGTCTGTGAACCCAGAATCCCCGTCCATTTAGGGCGGGGAGTGTCAACCGCTACAGTTTTTGTCCCATTATTTCGGGATATTATCGATCCAAAATCGTGTAACTGCCGAAAATTTTGAGCGTTTCGGTGTGGGTTTTCAACTCCTCCAAACCCGATCGCACCGACTCATCATCTGTGTCCGCCTCGATATCGATAAAAAAGAGATAATCCCCCAGCGATCGCTTCGTGGGGCGGGATTCGATCCGGCTCAAATTGATGCCGCGCTTGGCAAACACCTGCAACGGTTTCACCAAGGCCCCCGGTACGTTCGCCGGGACGCTGAACGCCAGGGACGTGTAATTTCCTCCGTGCAGCGGTTGCAAACTCACCACCCAAAACCGCGTGCAGTTGTCCGGGTAGTCGTTGATGGGGTGGGCCAAAATCGGCAATTCGTACAGTTCGGCGGCCCGCCGGGATGCGATCGCCCCGGCGCTGGGTTCGTGGAGGTGTTGGAGCGCCTCGGTGGTGGAATTGGTCGCGATCGCCTGCACGTTCGGCAAAAACTTCTCCAGCCAACCCTGGCACTGAGCCAACGCCTGGGGGTGGGAATACACCGTCTCAATTTCCTGCAATTTTTGCGCCCGAGATAAAAAGGCGTGGGAAATGGGCAAGACGAGAGCCTGTTGAATGCGGATTATGTCCAATTGCCACAGGGTATCGAGGGTCATGGTGACGCTGCCCTCGATGGAATTTTCCACCGGAACCACCCCCAAATTCACGTCCCCCCGCGCCACGGCCTGCAAGGTTTGGGTGATGCTGGGATAGGGACACAGCAGGGGTTGGGTTCCCGCCGTCCGAGTCAAATGGTCGGCGTAAACCAAAGCCGCCGCCTCGGCGTAGGTTCCCGGCGGCCCCAAATGGGCGATCGAAGTTATCATATCGAAAATTGAGTGACGTCGAATTGAGTTCATCTCCGCCCCCTCCCGTTGCAATTCTTTACATGATTCTCAGGAGAACGGCCAGTATCATGGAACAATTATCAAAAAATTGGTTCTCAGACTGCGCCCTTATAGGGCGACTTTTCAATCGGATGTGTTTGACTCGGCTCCCTTCGACTGGACTCCGGGTCAACATCGAGCGGAAGTCGAGACGTTAAGGGACTCGATGTCCCGA
The DNA here is from genome assembly GCA_050045915.1 of Limnospira sp. Taxonomy (GTDB): domain Bacteria; phylum Cyanobacteriota; class Cyanobacteriia; order Cyanobacteriales; family Microcoleaceae; genus Limnospira. Next base: position 18,569 of record JBNGCR010000089.1, on the reverse strand, counting down.
AAATTGACCAACTCGAAGCCTTGGACTCTTTACAGAGTCGGTGCTAAACTGACCCGATGACCCAAAAAGCCTACCGATACCGATTCTACCCGACCCCCGAGCCGGAAAATTTGTTGCGGAGGACTTTTGGCTGTGTCCGATTAGTATACAACAAGGCTTTGGCGGCGCGGACCCAGGGTTGGTACGAGCGACAAGAGCGCATCGGGTACAGTCAAACGAACTCGATGCTGACGGCGTGGAAGAAGACCCAAGAGTTGGACTTTCTCAACGAGGTCAGTTTCGTTCCGCTCCTACAGGGACTCCGGCACTTGCAGTCCGCACTTTCCAACTCCTTTGCGGGACGAACCCAGTACCCGAACTTCAAAAAGAAGCGGAACGGCGGAAGCGCCGAGTTCACTAAAGCGGCTTTCAAGTGGCGCTCCGGTCAACTGTATTTGGCCAAGTGTTCCGAACCGCTGCCCATCCGCTGGAGTCGCCACCTGCCCCGAGGCTGCGCCCCGTCAACGGTTACGGTCAAACTCGACCCAGCCGGGCGGTGGTTCATCTCCCTGCGGATTGTTGAGTCAGATCACGCTAGAAAAGGTTAATTTTCGTTAACCTAGTTTAAGAACTGTTGATTTTTTTGATTGATTATGTTATCTCGATTCACGGCGTCTCAATCTGTCGAACTGATCGTACCCGAACAAAAAATTCCCATCCAGCACTACCTCCGCCAGCCCAGACGCCTGGTGAATGCCCTGGCTGACTCGTCCCGGCTCGAACAGTTGGACGCGGACTGTTTTCGTCTGAAAATGCGTCCTCTGTCGTTCATGAACCTGAACATTCAGCCCACGGTGGACCTGAAAGTATCCACCCTCGCCAACGGGACGGTCAGATTGCGATCGCTCAACTGTGAAATTCGGGGTATAGAATACATCAACCGGCGCTTTTCTCTCAACCTGGTGGGGAGATTAGCTCCCTACGAAATCGACGGCGTGACCCGTCTCAGGGGGAAAGCCGATTTAGAGGTGCAGGTGGAAGTCCCGCCGCCCATCGGATTCACCCCCAAACCCATCCTGGAAGCCACGGGGAACGGCCTGCTCAAAAGCGTCCTGATGACTATCAAACAGCGGTTGATGCACAACCTCCTGTCCGACTACCGCCGCTGGGCTTCCGAACAGTCCGAGGCACAAGTCGCCGAACCGACCCAACCCGTGGGCGAACAGACGGTTTAGCGGGCAATAGGCAACAGGTAATAGGCAATAGGTAATAGGTAATAGGTAATAGGTAATAGGCAATAGGCAATTTTTGACTTTTGACTTTATATTCCGAGCGGCAAAGATAGCTGACAGGGGGCGAAAGACCTCCGGTGGTGGAAGCTCGGACCGTAGGTTTGCAGGGCTTCCCGGTGTCGTTTCGTGCCGTAGCCTTTATTTCGGGCTAGGTCGTATTGGGGATAGGTGCGGTCGAGGCGGACGATGAGGGCATCCCGCCACACCTTCGCCACGATACTCGCGGCGGCGATCGCAGTATGATAGCCGTCTCCCCCCACGATCGCCTCCTGGGGCACAGACAGCTCGGGGATCAGTCGGTTGCCATCCACCAGACAGCGGTGGGGGGCCGGGTTGAGTTTGAGAACCGATCGCCGCATCGCCAACAAAGTCCCTCGCAGGATATTCAGGCGGTCGATTTCCCGGGCTCCGGCCCAGCCGATTTTGCAGTCCACCGCCTTCGCCCGGATCAGGCGGGCCAACCGATCGCGATCGCCGGCCCCCAATTTTTTGCTGTCCCGCACCCCCGCCGCGGCCAGTTCCGCCACCACCCCATCCGACAGGATGACGGCGGCGGCCACCACCGGGCCGAATAACGCCCCCCGCCCCACCTCATCCACCCCGGCGACGATTATTTGTGAGCCGGCGGTGCGGGGAGGATTTGACGGTGTACCCATCACTCCGAAACGGCAGAAGACCGACGGCGACGGCGGCGGACGATGGGAGTCCGCCCTTCCTCATCGGAATCCTCCGAATCATCGAGATCGGCCTCGTCGTCCAAATTCGCCGACGCTTCGGAATCTTCCATTTCGTCCGCGTCTTCCTCATCCTCGAAGTTCGAGGAGAGTTCCGAAACGGGTTCGGACTCCGGTTCCGATTCCGATTCCGATTCCGGTTCCGCTTCCGCTTCCGCTTCCGGTTCCGGTTCGGCGATCGCCGGGGTGACTTCGGCAGCCGGGACAGGGGCAGGAGTCGCTTCTTCTGTCGTTTCCTCCTCCTCTTCCAAAATCGTCGAGAGCGGTTTGGGCGTTTCCCCCGGCAGGCGGACAGTCACGATCGCATTTCTGGCACTTTTGAGCGACTGATTCGAGAGCAGCAGCGGCGAAATTCCCATCAGAGCGTACACATCCTGCTCATCTCCCGTCATCTCCACCGCCACCACTTCTTGGGGTTCCGGCGTCGGCTTCATCGTTTCCGACTTAGGCGATCGCACCCGTTCCGCCAAACCGGAGCGGCTTGGCCCATTTTCAGCAGTCCCCGCCTCCGGTCGCGTCTCGCTATATCCGCCACCCGAGTTGACCCGCAGATTGCCCCGGGGCGCTTCCTCATCCCGAACCAACGGTTCCATGTCCCCAATCCGGCGGCGGCGGCGGCGGCGGATGTTGCTACCGCCCCCGATATCCTGATAGCTGGGATGGTTGAGTAACTCCAACTCCGGCAACGTCCCGCCCGGTTCCATTTCGGCCGTCGCCCCCTCGCTTTCCTCCCGGTGAGCCGGCTCCGCCGGTTTTGGGGTGCGGCTCTCCTGGGGCGGGGCGATACGAAGGCCCGCCTCAGCAGGGGAGGGAGAAGCCGAGGACACCACCGTTTTGGGACTCAGTACCACCCGTTCCGGCGTCTCTCCCGCCTCCGCGTCCGATTCTCCCGGCAGTTTGACCAAGTGCCCCAACCCGCTACAGGTGGGACAGTTGCGGCCGAAGAGTTCGTAAATATTTTGACCTTGGCGTTTCCGGGTCAACTCCACCAATCCCAACTCCGACAGTTGGGCGATTTGGGGCCGCGCCTTGTCCGCCTTCAGTACCTTATTAAAATGTTCGAGAACCTGCAGTTGGTCGCGGCGGGAATCCATGTCGATAAAATCGACGATGATCACCCCAGCGATATTCCGCAGTCGCAGTTGACGGGCGATTTCCGTGGCGGCTTCACAGTTCGTCCACAGCACCGTTTCCCGGGAGGTAGCCGATCGCGTAAACGAACCGGAGTTGACGTCGATCACGGTCAACGCTTCCGTGGGTTCGATGATGATATATCCCCCCGAGGGCAGATCGACCCTCGGCCGCAGGGCCTCCCGGATCGCCGCATTCACCCGGAAATACTCCAAAATCGGAATCCGCTCCCGGTGGTGGTCGATCAAAATACCCTGAGGCGTTTTTCCGACGCTCCAATTGATCAAATGCTGTTTGACCCGCTTCACGCCATCCCCGGAATCCACGACGATGCGGTTGACTTCAGTGCTATACATATCCCGCAGCACCCGCTGGATGAAATCGTTGTCGCGGTTGAGCAGCGCCGGGGGCCGGGTGGAATTGGCTTCCTGCTGGATTTCCTCCCACTGTTTCTGCAGGGTTTCCAGGTCTTCCAAAATGGCGTCTTCCGCCATGCCTTCCGCTTCCGTGCGGACCAACAGGCCCATCCCCGACGGTTTGATCAGAATCGCCAGGGCCCGGAGGCGGTTGCGCTCACTTTCGGAGCGGATGCGGCGGGAGAGGTTCACCCCCCGGCCGTAGGGCATCAACACCAGATAGCGCCCGGGGAGGGTGATGTTTCCAGTCAGCCGCGGACCTTTGGTGCCCGTGGGTTCTTTCATGATCTGGACGAGCACTTTTTGCTGCGGCATCAACAGTTCGGTGATGGAACCGGACGATCGCTTCAACCGCAGGGGGCCGAGGTCGGAAACATGGATGAATCCGTTCCGTTCCGGGTCGCCGATGTTGACGAAGGCCGCGTCGATCCCCGGAAGGACATTTTCGACGATTCCCAGGTAAATATCGCTGACCTGGTGATTTCCCGTCGCGACAACCAGTTCCTGAATCTGATCTTCTGAAAAAACGGCAGCGATCCGATGCTGCTCGGCAATAATAATTTGCTTTGACATTGAATTTCCTCAAAACTTTGCAACACTTGAGGCAGCTACGCTGCGTGTACCTCTGATGTTGACTAGAATCGATCGTCGGTTTGCTGGCGTCCGGAATTCGGTCTGAATTTAAGAAAACAGGTTGACCGCCACTCAGGACGATCCGGATTTTCCCAATACGGACGGTTCGCTTGGACGCTTTTACCACCATCGCCAACTTCTGAGTCGGGCGTCCGGAAACCGAGTTTCGGCTTCCATTCCACTCAACTTTAACATCAGTCCCCTTCGCACAGTATCGCCCGCTCTGGCACCGGATTCCAAAACCTCTATTGCTACAATTTGATGTCTGAGCCGTGGAGGACGGCCGGGGATTGGCCAACTGAATCGGTCGGACTGTATCAACAAGCTGACCCGTTCCAACACTGCGTTCAAGTTGTCGTGAAACGCCGAACCGAGAATTGGCGAATTGTGCGATCTCCTACCGTTGTTTGAATCCGTTTTTTCGATTCAGATCATTTTGCGATCGCTAAAATTCGACTCTCCTATCTGCCAATCACCACAAACATTCCCATTGGGAAAGAATTTGATGCCGTGCTAGAAAACTGATGTTGTTTGAACAGACGGCCGTCGAACTGCGGGCGATCTGGCGATCGCGCTGACCCGCCGAAAGCCCGTCACCTCTGAGATTTTGGGCATCAATCCGCTTGAAATCGAACTGATCGGCGCCGCGGCAACTCTCGCGCCAGTCCCCAGCCTTAACTGCCGGTTCGACGGGCTGAGAACCCCACCGTTTCCCCATTTGACATCGGGAAAACTCTACATTTTTCTGAAAGTTGAAGCCGGACAAAAATCAATTCAGAACCGGCCCATTGCACTCCCAGGCATGATTAAAGCTTCGGAAGTTGGGGTTTCCCAATCAACCCGCAATTGTTGATGGCATCCCAGCCCCGGTTCGATGGGGTTGGAAAGTCCTGCTTCACCGGCTCACGCCTCGACAGGTCGGACAAACCGCCCCGTCTCCAGTCAGAACGCCTCTGCAGGCCCTTTGTTTGATTCCGCAATGAACCCCACGACAGACATGAGGCGAGAATCAAAATTCTCTCAAGAAAACGCCGATTTTCAGTTCATCCCGCGATTCACCCCGCCCGGGTTGTGGGTGTTCCGAACCTCGACTTCCGGTCAATCAAAGACCCTCGCGAGTTCAGTCACGGGAACCGCTTCACTACCGCCGATACCCGCAGGGTCAGGCAGGGCATTACGACGATCTTGAGTCGGGTGGTTATCTTTGCTCCGCAACATTTCCCCGGGCGGGCTTGCCAGCGTCAGTCAAGTGAGAGTCGGCAACGCCCGAACAACTTTGGCTGAGGACACTCAAGCTGAAGTTGCTTTGATGTTAAATTCTATAATAACATCCCCGCAAAGACAAACTGCGATCGGCAATTTAGGGCGGAGGGGCTCAGGAGGCGGAGGGGCTCAGGGAGCTGAGGGAGCGGAGGAGGCCGAGGGAGAAACCCCTACACCCTATACCCTACACCCGAATTGACTCGGGCCCCATGAATCGATAATTATCAATTATCCATGATCAATTATCAATTATTCCCCCAGCCACAGATGTTGTCGGTGGACTGAACTCAGTTGCAATTCGCGATCGCTCACTCGTTCGATTGTGTCAACCACCTGTTCCGGGCGCAGTTGCGTCCCGTCGTTGCGGCAGGTGCCCACATAACGCAGCGTCGCCCCACCTGCGGTTTCCGCCGACATCACCTCCAAATTCAATAACTGTTCCCGCAGGTTAATCGTGCGAGTTTTGCCGGATTTTGTCGTTTTCTCCCAGAGGATTTCGGTTTGGTTCAACACCTGTCGCACCCAGGTTTCCCAGTCTTCCCGGGTCCCATCCTCCCTATCCGACACCACGCCGATGATATACTCGGCCCGGTCTAAAACTTGGGACACCGATGGCGACTTCACGTCCACCGCCTCCACCCGGTAGATGGGCAACTCTGCCGGCAGGCAGGCGGCCAATTGTTGCCAAAATGTCTCGATATCCATCGCTTCGGCCATGTCGAAATCGGCGATTTCCCCGCTGCTGGTGGTTCCCAAGGGCAGGGCGTTGGCGGGAGAAATGCGAGGTTTGGGGTGGTATCCCCCGGTGAAGGAAATGGGCAAATCCGCACGGCGGACGGCGCGATCGAAGGCTTTCATCAGGTCCAAGTGTCCCAGCAGCGCCATTTCCCCCAGCTTGCCGAACCACACCCGCAGCCGCTGCACCCGGTGGGACGGGGGGGTGAAGTGACCGGCGAATTCGGGGATGGGGAGGGGGGCGATCGCGATATTGTGGCCCAAGTCCGGCCCGCAAACCCCGCAGTGGGAGCAGGCGTCGAAGGAACAGTCCGGAACCGTCGCGGCTTCCAGGGCCTTCTGCAAGTCGTCTTTGAGCCAATTTTTATCGATGCCGGTGTTGATGTGATCCCAGGGCAGGGGTTGATCTAACAGGGTTTGGGTGTCCGCCTCCCCCTGTGCGGGACACTCCATCACGTTCCATTCCCCGGTTTCCACCTGGCGATATTTCCAACCCAGGCCAGACTCTTCGATCGCCTGGGTCCAAGCGCCAAAGGCCCGCTCCAGGCTCTCCCACCAGGCGTCCATGCCGGCGCCCAATTCCCAGGCGCGACGCACCACCGGCCCCAGACGGCGATCGCCACGGCCGACAAAATCCTCCATTGCGGAAATTCGCACGTCGGTAAAATTGACTTTCACGCCTTTCATCCGCCGAAATTCGGCCCGCAGCAACTCCTGTTTGCGTTGAAATTCTGTGGTCGAAACGGAGTGCCACTGAAAGGGGGTGTGGGGTTTGGGGGTGAAATTAGAAATGGTCAAATTCACATTCAGGCGTTTGCGTCCCGACGCCTGACATTGTCGCTGCAGCCACCGCACGGTTTCCGCGATGCCGATGACGTCTGCGTCGGTTTCCCCCGGCAGTCCGATCATGAAATAGAGTTTCACCTTATCCCAACCTTGCTCGAAGGCGGTTTTCACCCCCCGCAGCAGTTCTTCGTTGGTGAGGCCCTTATTCACCACGTCCCGCATCCGCTGGGTCCCCGCTTCTGGGGCGAAGGTGAGGCTGCTGGTGCGGATGCCACCGATGATGTTGGCGATATTTTCGTCGAAGCGATCGACCCGCTGGCTGGGGAGGGACAGGGTGATGTTACTTTCCCGCAGGCGATTTTTGATTTCCATCCCCACCGCTGGCAGGGCGAGATAGTCGGAACAACTCAGGGACAGGAGGGAAAATTCGTTGTATCCGGTTTCTTTCATCCCTTTTTCGATGGTTTCCACGATCGCGTCCGGTTCCACGTCCCGGGCCGGTCGGGTCAGCATCCCCGGCTGGCAGAAGCGACAGCCCCGGGTGCAGCCCCGTCTGACTTCCACGGTGAGGCGATCGTGGACGGTCTGGACGTAGGGGACGACCCCGATGGAATAGGCCGGCATGGGGGTGGCGACGCGCCGCAGGATGGTTTTGGGGACGTCGGGGCGGTTGGGGTGCACGGACCCGTCCGCAGCCATGTCGTAAAATCGGGGGACGTAGACGCCGGGAACTTGGGCCAAATCTAAGAGCAATTCTTCCCGACTCAATCCGGCGACTTTCCCTTCTTCGACAATGAGCCCGATTTCGGGGAGGAGTTCTTCCCCGTCTCCGAGGGCGATGAAGTCGAAAAAGTCGGCGTAGGGTTCGGGGTTGGAGGTGGCGGTTTGGCCACCGGCGAAGATCAGGGGCCATTTGTTCTCGGCTGGTTGGCGATCGCTCCAGGTGAGGGGAATTCCCGCCAAATCGAGCATTTCCAGGATGTTGGTGGCCCCGAGTTCGTAGCTGAGGCTGAAGCCGAGGATATCAAATTCGGTCAGGGGGCGGCGGGATTCGACGGCGAACAGCGGGGTTCCGGTAGACCGCAGTTTGGCGCTGAGATCGGGGGCGGGGAGGTAGGCGCGATCGCAGAGCTGTCGAGGCCCGGCGTTGATGATATTGTAAAGAATGAAATGACCCAAATTGGACGCGCCCACTTCGTAGATTTCGGGGTAGGTGAGCGACCAGCGGACGCGGGCGGATTCCCAGGGTTTGTGTTGGGCCCCTAATTCGTTGCCCAAATAGCGGGCGGGTTGGTTGATGTCGGGCGTGATTAACGTTTCAATTGCGACTGCCACGTTTGATCTCTCCTCCAATAATTTCGTCATGTCGGCTGACTTGACCTGCAAAATCGGCTCAATATTTTAGTCTCGGTCGTCAGGGATGCCCTCGAAATTTGATGGGATGCCGCACCCCACCGAGTCTGGATCTGAATTTAGCACATTTCCGATCGGGGTATATCGGAATGGGGCGATCGCGGTCGGTTTTGGAGATGAAATGGCATCGAGCTATTGATTTGAACGGCTGGCAATCGGCAACAGTTTGAAGTGGCTTGAGAAGATGGCAAGGAAACCCAGGAATCATAACGGTTTGAGGGAGCTTGATATGAACAATGGTTTCTGGGGTGCGATCGCGTTTTTTTTTGCCAAAGAAATGGTCAATAAATTAACAAGTGAGAAGGGTCAATTCTTCCCGAAACTCCGGGTGGCGGCAAGGGAATGGGACGTCAAGTCGGGGCGCCAGAGGCAGTGTCCTACAATTTCCCTGCCTCCGTTCGAGAGATCACGACTGAAGAGAAGGTTAAATTTTTATTAATTTACCGAGCCGGGTCGTCTTCGGGATGAGATAATTTTATTTGTATAATAAAACACAGAAAAAAATCTCTTGTAGGCTGGTTAAATCGAGGCGGTCACTCTTCCCCCTGCCTCCATGACTGGAGGAAGAGGCGGGTTCAATGGGTTCGGGGTCGCAGGCTTCCGACGGGGAAAAAATGCGATCGAGATCACTCAAAATCTGTACTTTAGATCACAAGCTGGAACCGGCATTCAGTAGAGAATTAACATAAGTTGAGTTCCTTGACTACTCATGGCAGCGACCAATGCGATCCGACAATTGGTATCCAAAGCCCTTTACTTTAGATGCCTCACACCCGAAATTGAAAACGGAATCAATTCTGAATTGGCTCGGCTGGGTTACATTTCAGATGTGGATTACGAAGCATTAGAACTGTTGATGGATGAAATGGATGCCGGACGAATTCGACTCATTCCCAGTTCATAATCGGACGGGCAAACTAATGCGGGCGAAGGATTCGCTGGAGGAATGGCGAGTTAGAATTGAATCAAAAACACGACTATCAATTGAATGCAATTTTTTGAGATATCTTGATGACGAGACTTTTTGATTGGGCGATCTACGACAATTCCGGGGTTTTTGATTAAGTTTTTAACGCAATTCACTCAACGCTGCCTGGTGTTTTGATATAATTTTCAAGCCCACGCCCAATCAAAACTTGTCATTGATAATGCAGTTTGCCAAACGTCTGGAAAAAATTCCCCCTTACCTTTTTGCCGAAATTGACCGGAAACGCCTCGAATTGATCGCCAAAGGGGCAGACATTATCAACATCGGAGTCGGCGATCCGGATCGGCCGACACCCGATCGCATCCTGCAGGCGATGCACGAGGCGATCGCCGATCCGTCCAACCACAATTACCCGCCCTACCGGGGATTACCGGAATACCGACAAGCCGCGATCGCCTGGGTGGAAGGGCGTTTCGGCGTTTCGGGGTTGAATCCCGACACCGAAATCATTTCGTCCCTCGGTTCCAAGGAAGCCATCCACAACACGGCTTTGGCATTTGTCGAACCGGGGGACATCGTTTTGATCCCCGATCCGGGCTATCCGGTTTATCGCACCTCCACCCTATTTGCGGGGGGCGAACCGTATCCGATCCCGTTGCGGGCTGAAAATGGATTTTTGCCGGATTTGGAACGGATTCCGGAAGCGATCGCCAGACGCGCCAAGTTGCTGTGGGTGAATTACCCCAACAATCCGACGGGGGCGATCGCGAGTTTAGAAGATCTTACCAAAATGGTGGAATTTTGTCGAGCGTTCGACATTTTGCTCTGTCACGACAACGCCTATTCGGAGGTTTCCTACGACGGCTATCGGGCACCGAGCGTGTTGCAGGTTCCGAGGGCGAAAGACATCGCGATGGAGTTTCACAGCCTGTCCAAATCTTACAATATGACGGGTTGGCGGATCGGATTTGTGGTGGGAAATGAGATAGGAATTCGGGGGTTGTCCCAGGTGAAAACTAACGTGGATTCCGGGGTATTTAAAGCCATCCAGCGGGCGGCGATCGCGGCTTTTTCGACGCCGGAATCGGAGCGGCGGGCGGCGAATGCAATCTATGAAAGACGGCGGGATCTGGTAGTTTCCGGGTTGCGATCGCTGGGCTGGACGATCGAACCGCCGAAGGCGACATTGTACGTTTGGGTTCCCGTGCCACCCCCCTACACGTCCGCCGAATTTGCGACGTTACTGTTGGAAAAATGTGGTGTCGTCGTCCCCCCCGGAACTGGCTACGGCGCAGCGGGTGAGGGGTTTTTTAGAATTGCGTTGACGACGGAAGACGACCGCATTCGAGAGGCGATCGCGCGGCTCGAAACAGCCGGAATTCGCTATAATTAGTTCAAATGTGCGATTCGTTCGGGAATGAAATAAGGCTGAAATGCCTGAAATAACCTCCCGGTAAGGCTTCCATTCCCTTGGATAGATATAAGGGACGCACCCCTGACCAGCCTTATAACTGTCTGTATGTTCCAAGCTTAATATCACACGATATTAAGTGAGGTCGGAACTCTCAGGGTCAAAGAGAATAAATAATCTCCAAGAGAGAAGGCGATAGCCACCCCCAGTTTTGGGACTCACAACCCCAGGATTGAAGCGGGGAACGGAAGGCGATGAAGGAGAATCTGCTCCCAATAACTCGACCACTGCCAATCATCTACGACTAACCGAAAGGTGAACATCTGCCATGAACCCTCGTTATTGTTAGGTATCGAAAACAGGTTGATTACGGTGCTGCTCGAATGAGTAAGTGGAAAGGTAGGAATTTTTACTCCTTACCTACACAGACCCTCAAAAGTACACCGGGGGATAGGATGAGTCTAAGGATGAAATACCCATACAGATGGAACGATGTTACCCCATATTGGCTCTTGCTCAATGGTCGATTAAGCAAGTAGTGAAGGCAACAGCCGTAAGTGTAAGCGCAAGCCATATGGGGGTGAGATGTGACCAGAAGCTAACGCTTGAGGGAAGTCAGCAGAAATCCCGAACCGAGAAGCTCGACTGCTAAAAGACCAGAAAGGCAAATGCAAATGGTGCGGGCAGCACTTCACTATCGAAGACCAATTGGAAACCGACCACATCATTCCTAGATGCCTAGGCGGAAAGGATGATTACAAAAACCTCCAATTGCTGCACCGCCACTGTCACGATGCCAAGACTGCCATAGATGGTAGTCAAAGCAAGAGTCGTACTCATGACAACGAGACGACTGAACTAGGAGCCGTGTGAGGTGAAAGTCTCATGCACGGCTGGAGAATGGGAGGGGGAGATGGTAACATCTCTCTCGACCCCTAATAGTGTAATGTAAAATAATTCGGTCAAACTTGACGAACTCTAAGCCCCCAGAATTGGGGGTGTGGGGGCGAGAAGCGACTCAATCTCTAAGCCCCCAGAATTGGGGGTGTGGGGGCGAGAAGCGACTCAATTATTTCGGATGCCATACCTGCCCGGATAGTTTGCAGAGAGGATGATTCGATGGCCGTAACGCTGAATTTACCCAAAACATGGAAGCTCAGTCCGGACCAGTTTGAAGAATTGGCGGACATCAATCAAGATTTGAGATTGGAATTGACGGCAGAGGGGGAATTGATTATCATGCCGCCGACGGGGGGAGAAACGGGTTATAAAAATTCTGAGTTGAACGGGCAAATTTGGTTGTGGAATCGTCAAAAGGCTTTAGGTAAAGTCTTTGATTCTTCCACCGGATTTCGCTTGCCCAACGGGGCGACTCGCTCCCCGGACGCCAGTTGGATTACAATTGAAAGGTGGAATGAGTTGCCCCCGAAAACCCGCAAAAAATTGTTACCCCTCTGTCCCGATTTTGCCGTCGAGTTGGTATCGGAAACGGATACAATTCAGGACACCCGAGAGAAAATGCGGGAGTATTTGGAGAATGGCTTGCGTCTGGGTTGGTTAATCGCTCCGAAAACCCGGACGGTGGAGATTTATCGCCCCACACGAGAAGTTGAAGTTTTAAATTATCCTACCCATTTATCCGGGGAAAATGTGCTGCCGGATTTAGTCGTAAGTTTGGCAGAAATTTGGGATTAAATTAAACTCAATAATTCGCAGAGAGGATGATTCGATGGCCGTAACACTGAATTTACCCAAAACATGGAAGCTCAGTCCGGAGCGGTTTGAAGAATTGGCGGACATCAATCAAGATTTGAGATTGGAATTGACGGCAGAGGGGGAATTGATTATCATGCCGCCGACGGGGGGAGAAACGGGTTATAAAAATTCTGAGTTGAACGGGCAAATTTGGTTGTGGAATCGTCAAAAGGCTTTAGGTAAAGTCTTTGATTCTTCCACCGGATTTCGCTTGCCCAACGGGGCGACTCGCTCCCCGGACGCCAGTTGGATTACAATTGAAAGGTGGAATGAGTTGCCCCCGAAAACCCGCAAAAAATTGTTACCCCTCTGTCCCGATTTTGCCGTCGAGTTGGTATCGGAAACGGATGCAATTCAGGACACCCGAGAGAAAATGCGGGAGTATTTGGAGAATGGGTTGCGTCTGGGTTGGTTGATCGATCCAAAAACCTCGACGGTGGAGATTTATCGCCCCACACGAGAAGTTGAAGTTTTAAATTCTCCTACCCATTTATCCGGGGAAAATGTGCTACCCGGTTTTGTCGTCAGTTTGGCAGAAATTTGGGATTGAATTTTGTCAGTCCACTTTCCCGCTGGAAACCCGGAATCCCGGGAACGCGATCGCGATCGCATCAGTCAACCTCTGTAGGGTGCGGTTCCCGGAACTTACGGTAGAAGATTAAACTAGGTGTCATGAGTTGAGTTTGTGTTTATTCGGATCGAGCCAAGTTGATCGACTCAACCCATTATGGAGGTATCCCGATGAAGGTCAAAACTTTGTGTTGGCTGGGCGTTCTCAGTGCGATCGCGGCACCCCTCGCCACGGTCGCGGCATCCCCGCCACTGTCCCGTCCGTCCGTCCCCGCGATGGAATTGGCGCTGGAATTTCCCCCTGGCCCGAATCGCGGCAGTCCCGAATCGACGGCCGGCGGCGGCACCCGGGGAGGGCCGGACGATTTCCGGACGGCCAAAACGACTTGCAGCCAGAGTGCATCTCGCCTCACGGCCCTGTTACCCGTCGGATATGATGCCTTAAAGACCGCCTCCCCCAATCCGACATTTTTCCTGTACGTCCCGAAATCCGAGGCGAAAACGGCCGAATTTACGGTAGTTGACAGCCGGGGAGGCGATGTCTATGTGGACACCTTTGCTATTCCCGAAGACAGCGGTATCGTGCAAATCGACCTCCCCGAAACTGTTTCCCTGGAGGTGGGCCAGACCTACATCTGGCAGTTTTCCATGCTGTGCGACCCGAGTCGGCGGGCTCTGGACGAGTCGGTACGGGGGTCCATCGAACGGGTAGAACTCGATTCGGAACGACAAACCCAAATTGAAGCGGAAACCGATCCCCTCGAAAGGGCCGAGTTGTACGCCGAAGGGCAGATCTGGCCCGAGACGGTGGCGATCGCGTTAGAACTGCGGGACACGAATCCGGAAGTGTGGGAACAACTGATGGAATCTGTAGAGTTGGCAGACATCGCGTCCGAACCCCTGGCTTCCTGCTGTGGAACTGAAACTCGGGAAACCGTGAGTTCGGAAGATAACGAATCCTAACTGATGTGGACGGTTTTCAAACAACGACTGTGGAATTGGCGGGGTGTCGTCATCACCACGCCTTCGATCGCGATCGCGGTGATTCTATTGCGGCTGACGGGGATTTTGCAACCCCTGGAGTGGTCCGTTTACGACCAATATATGCGCTGGCGTCCGCCTCAGCCTCGGGATGACCGGATCGCGATCGTGGGCATCGACGAAGAAGACCTCAAATTTATCCAACAGGGTTACGTCCCAGACGGCGTTTATTTCGAGTTGCTGCAACGGCTGATCGCCATGAAACCCCGGGCGATCGGATTGGATATTTATCGCGATTTGCCCTTTGAGCCCGGACACGCCCAACTGGTGAGAATTTTTGAAAATACCGACAATTTGATCGGCATCGAAAAGGCGATCGGGGACGAATCCTTCGAGAAGGTCGCGCCGCCCCCCGTCCTGAAAGAAAAAGGGCAGGTGGGCGCCAACGATCTGATCGTCGATCCGGACAATACCCTGCGGCGGGCACTGCTGTATTTTCAGGGGGATAACGGAGAAGAAACCGTCTACAGTTTTGCCGTCCATCTCGCTTTCAAATATCTGGCGGAGGAACCAGATTTTCAGGTTGAAGTTGTGGAGGGGACGGACAATTGGTGGAAATTTGGAAAGGTTATTTTTACCCCCTTTGAAGGCAATGATGGGGGTTACGTCCGGGCCGACGATCGCGGCTATCAAGTGCTGCTCAACTATCGGGGGCCGAGGGAACATTTCGAGATCGTTTCCATGCGAGATATTTTTGAAGAGCGGGTGTCTTCCGACTGGGGGCGCGATCGCATCATCCTCATCGGTTCGGTAGGCGAAAGCATGAAAGATCTCTTTTCCACCCCCTACACCCTCTCGCCCAAACAGCGGATGACGGGTGTCGAAATTCACGCTAATATTATCAGCCAAATGATCAGCGCCGCCCTCGACGACCGCCCCCTCATCAAAACCTGGCCGGAAGTGATGGAATGGCTGTGGATTTTCCTGTGGTCTGGCATTGGTGCCGCCCTCACCTGGAGACTTCGGGATGCCAGCAAAGTCCGAAAATTCCTCTTCAAACGATTGATAATTTCTGTCCTCGCCGGTGGCATTTTGATGGGCTTTACCTTCGCCGCTTTTTTGTCGGGATGGTGGCTGCCTGTCGTCCCCCCCGCCCTCGCCTTGGCGGGTTCGGTGGTCGCCATCACCGCCTATATCGCCCGCACCGCTTCCGACATCCGCAGGACGTTCGGCCGCTACCTTAGTAATGAAATTGTCGCCACTCTCCTCGAACACCCGGAGGGCTTGAAAATGGGCGGGGAACGGCGCAGAATCACGATTTTGACCTCGGATTTGCGGGGGTTTACGGCCCTTTCAGAGCGCCTCCCACCGGAAGAAGTGGTGCAGGTTCTCAACTTTTATTTGTCCTATATGGCGGATGTGATTACCAGCTATCAAGGCACGATTGACGAGTTTATGGGGGACGGGATTTTGGTCTTATTTGGAGCCCCCACTTTGCGGGAAGATGACGCAGAACGGGCGATCGCCTGTGCGGTGGCGATGCAGTTAGCGATGGTGAAGGTTAACAAACAGATGCAAGCCTGGGAATTGCCGCCCCTCGAAATGGGTATCGGCATCAACACCGGGGAAGTGGTCGTCGGCAATTTGGGTTCGGAAAAACGCACGAAATACGGTGTCGTCGGCAGTCACGTCAATCTCACCTACCGGATCGAATCCTATACGACGGGGGGACAAATTATCATTTCGGAAGAAACGTTACAGGAGGCGGGGGAGGATTTGATTAAAATTGAGAGTAAAAAGTTGGTGCAGCCCAAGGGTGTGAAACATCCGATCGCCATCTACGAAGTCGCCGGCATCGGCGGCAAGTACAATTTATTTATGCCCAAAGAGACGGAGATTTTTTACCCGCTATCTCAGTCGATTTCTTTGCAATACACGGTTTTGGAAGGGAAGCACGTCGGGGAAAACCTATTTTCCGGGCGGCTGTTAAAACTCTCCGATCGCGGCGCGTTAATCGGGGCAGAGGAGGGGACAGATTCCCTGCCGATCATGTTGACAAATATCAAAATTAATCTCAAATCTTCTGATGCCGAAATTGGCGAAGATATTTATGCAAAAGTTTTGGAAAAGAGGGCGGAGAAGGGAAAGTTTTATATTCGATTTACGTCCCGTCCGCCGGCGGTGGAGGCGAAGTTGAATGAGGTTTATGGTATGATTAAGGGTTGAAGATCCCCCCCAGCCCCCCTTGATAAGGGGGGAGAATTGGGGAAAGTCCCATTTTTTTAAGGGGGATAATGGGGGTTCGTTTACAAGTTTTAAGAAACTGATATCAGATCCGGTTTTTTGACCGCAAAACCTTCCCAATCATCTGAATATGATTGGAGCTGGTAGGGGCCCCTGGCTTGCGCCCTCTGGAATTGATTCCCAAGCGGTTTGGATATCCAACCCGTTTGGTTCCGAGCATTCAACCGGATTTGATATGAAGATCCCCCCCAGCCCCCCTTGATAAGGGGGGAGAATTGGGGAAAGTTCCCTTTTTTAAGGGGGATAATGGGGGTTCGTTTACAAGTTTTAAGAAACTGAAGATCCCCCCCAGCCCCCCTTTATAAGGGGGGAGAATTAAGGGAAAGTTCCCTTTTTTTAAGGGGGATAATGGGGGATCAATGCCGATCGCACCACTCTAATATCCGGTTCCAAGCCCACCAGGGATCGCGATCGCCCCATTCTTTTTGACAGGATTCGCTGCTGATGTAGCCGACGTGCCCGCCCGATTCCGTCAGCCACAGGTCGATCGCTCCATTTTCTCGACCCACCGCTTCCAAATCGGGGATAATTTCCGGGGTGAATAATGGGTCATCTTTGGCATATAAAATTAGAGTCGGTTTCTGTAATTGGGGCAGAATTTGCAGACCGCTGCTGGCTTCGTAGTAGGCTTCTACGGTGTCAAATCCCAACTTTTCGATCACCAATTCTTTGTCGAAAGACCGGATCGAATGGGTGCGCTCGATCGCCTCGGGATCGAAGGCCTGGGGGTGAGCTTTTCGCAACTCCCGGGCCAGTTCTTTCAACCGTCGCGCGATCGCCTGTTCTAACTGTTTTCCTAACAGATCGTCCTCCAAATAAGTGAGCGATCGGTTCGAGTCCAGACTCGGACAAATTACCATCCCACCGCCGAAATCGGAAGCTTTTACCGCCAGATCTGTCTCCCAATTGTCGGCACTTTGGGCTTCTTTCACGCCCCACAAAGCCAACTGTCCGCCGAGGGAGAGTCCCGAAAACCAAAAGGGCGCCGGACAGCCGAGGGCGACGGATTCGGAGGCTAGATAAACGAAATCTTTCCCCTCATATAACCCGTCGGAGGTGAGGGCCGGGGACAGTTTCGCCGTTTTGCCGTGGGCTCGCCAGTCGAACAGCAACACCGCGTAACCTCGGGCGAAAGCTTTGCGGCCGAGTATTCTCAAAAACCACTGGTTATCTAAATCTCCGACAATGCCGTAGGTGGCGATAATTGTGCCTTTAGGATTTTCGGGGACGGCGTAAATTCCGAAGATCGGCACGCCTCCGGCGCCGGTAAATAGCTTTTCTTTGTAGGGGGGTTCGGGTTCGAGGGTGTTTTCTCGCCAACTTTTGCCCGCTTGGAGGGCGATATATAGGGTCATCAGGAAGCCGTTTGGCAGGAACCAGGGCGGGGTGTAGTTGGGGGTCTGCATGGTTTCGCGATCGCTCTAAAATCTACAATCTCCACCTGCCAAATCATCCGGGTTTTCGGACTTTTTGGCTGACGATCAATTCTACCAAACTGTCGATGAGGCGATCGGCTTCCATCGGCATGGATTTTTTGCCCTGGAGGATTTCTTGGACGACCATATAATGAATTAATGCCCCCACAAATACCCGGGCCGTCGCTTCGGGATCGGCGATCGCCAATTCGCGGCAATTTTCCAAATAGTGGGTGAGGATTTCGATCGCCGGTTTGACCAAATTCGTCAAAAAGACCTCGGCCAGATCGGGCCGCGTCCCGGACTCGGCGACGATCAACCGCAGAAAACACAGGTATTCGCGATCGTCGATATTTTCCATCAGCAGCCGTCTGGCCAGATCCCGCAACACTCCTTCGGGTTCGCCTTCGAGCGGCGGCGCCCAGACGATTTTAAACTTTTCCGAGGCGATCTGCTTCACCAGGGCGGTAAACAGTCCGTCTTTGTCGGTAAAGTGGCTGTAGAGGGTCTGTTTGGACACCCCCGCCGCCTTCGCCACCCGATCCATGCTGGTGGAGGCGTAACCGTGGGTGAGAAATTCCGGCATCGCCCCCTTTAAGATTTGTTCCGCTTTATCTGTCAATTCTCCATTGGACTCATAATTTCGTTTCAATCCCGTTGAGGGGACTCATTAATTTTAAAGTGAATATATTAAGGTATTGGCAAAGAAAAGTAAAGAGCCTTCAATCCTGGCGTTGGAATTCACTAATTTAGTTTATTTAAATAAAGTTATATAACTATGTAGTTGTTTCAATCCCGTTGCCGGGATTCATTGGTTTGAAAG
>JBNGCR010000088.1:2203-20548 GCA_050045915.1 Limnospira sp. | reverse complement strand
CCTCCGCTCCCTCCGCTCCCTCCGCTCCCTCCGCTCCCTCCGCCCCCTCCGCCCCTCCGCCCCCTCCGCTCCCTCCGCGACGGACGATCCTGAATTTCACCCCCAACGGCTGTAAAACCGACTCAGACGGCACGGGCTATCTTCGGTAGATTTTCGTTAACCTGGAATTGGGGAGCAAATTGTTCCCCAGCGCAGTCAATATGCCTAATCACCGGAGAGGTTCGGAACATGACAATTGGAATCAATGGTGTCAGTTTTCCGCCCTCCGGAAGCCCCGCGGCTTCTCCCACTCACCCGCAAACTGGAACCGATGACCCAGGAGTTTCTCATTTCCGTGACCCCCGTTGGGGATGATGAATATTTGGTGCGGACGGAACGGACGCTCAATGTCCCCTCCGGCGTACCGCTGGCCGAAGAACAAGTCAAGTGGCCGGTGGATGAGTGGCTGCGACAGAGTCGCCACCTGATGAGCGATCCCCTCTGGGGGGTTCTCGAAAGTGCCGCCCGGGGGGGGTCTGGGGATTTTTGCCGGCCCGAGAGTCCGCCGATGTCGAGTTTGGTGGAATTGGGTCAGGAACTCTACAATCATTTATTTCAAGGGACGCTGCGGGACAGTTGGACCAGCGCCCAGGCGATCGCCCACCACCGCCGGGAATCCCTGCAGTTGCGCTTGGGGGTGAAAGGGTCGCGGCTGGCGAGTTTGCCCTGGGAAGTCCTCCACGAAGGGGGACGCCCGATCGCCACCGGCACCGACATCCTCTTTTCTCGCTACCAACCCGGCACCGGATCTCGCCGACCCTCGCTCCGCAGGCTCTCCGGCCAACCCCTGAAAATCCTGATGGCGATCGCGACGCCGGCCGACCAGGACAGCCTGCAACTCCAGCGGGAAGCCCTGCAACTGCAACAGGAACTCCGACAGGAATCGGGTCACTCCCGCCCCATCGAACTCACCATCCTGGAACAACCCGATCGCGAACAGATCACCCAGGCCCTCGAACGGGGTCAATATCAAATCTTCCACTACGCCGGACACAGCAGCTACACCTCCACCGGCGGCGCCCTCTACCTGGTCAGCGGCCGAACCGGACTGACGGAAACCATCAGCGGCGAAGACCTGGCGGGACTGTTGGCCAACAACGGCATCCAGATCGCCGTGTTGAATTCCTGTCGGGGTGCCTACAGCAATCTGTCGGTTGCCGAGGGCGAGACGCCCGAACTTAACCTCGCCGAAGCCCTCGTCAAACGGGGAATCCCGGGGGTTTTGGCGATGGCCGAACGCATCCCCGACGAAGTAGCCCTCACCCTCACCCGCCTGTTTTACCGCAACTTAAATCAGGGTTCTTCGGTGGATCTGAGTTTGAGCCGCGCCCGGCAGGGATTGATTTCCGCCTACGGTTCTCACCAGCTTTATTGGGCCCTGCCTGTCCTCTATTTGCACCATGAATTTGATGGAATTTTGACGGCAAATTCCTCCGAAAATTGGGATTTTGATGATCTTGAAGATCCGGAATCTTTTTTAAAAAATGATGAGTTTTTATCCGATTCTTTCGACGAATCCCTCGATTTAGATGGCATGGGAGAAGATTTTCCTTCATTTATCGGGGAGGAACTCGGAAAAATTAAGACCGCCCGACCTGCAGAAAGTAGGGGTCGCGATTCTCTCCCGGACGGGTCGGGCTGGCCGTCCCCCCCGACACCGCCCCCCCAACCGTCTCCTCTGAAATTGGGGCTATTGTTGGCGGTGATTGTGCTTCCCCTCAGTTGGGGATTGTGGCGATTTCAAGATCGGATTCTGCCCCTGTTGGGTGCCGGGTCTTACCTGTCCGCTTCCGAGTCGGCCAGCAATCACTTAAACTCCGCGACAACCCAGGCGACGGCTTTGGAAGTGGCCGGAACCGACCAAGTTCTGGGAATCGCGATCGAACAGTTCGATCGCGGCAATTTGGACGCCGGGGTGGAGGCAGTGACGGAACTGCTGAACCGGGGAGCCTTACCCGAAGCCAACGCGGCTCTCACCGCCGTTCCGGTACAGGATGCGGACGACCCCAGCATCAATTTTCTCAAGGGCCGGTTGGCTTGGCAATCCATCGAACGGGGCAGCGCGGATTACACTCGGGACGATGTGCGCCGCTTCTGGGCTCGGGCCGTCCAACAGCGCCCCACCTCCCTGAAATATCAGACGGCCCTGGGATTCGCCTACTACGCCGAGGGCAATTTGGAACGGGCCTACCTGGCTTGGTATCGCACCCTGGAATTGGAAGATCCGGCTTTGACAGCTGATCCCGCCACGCCGGCTTCGGGGGTGATGGCGGCGAGTGCCAAATCGACGGCGGAACCGTCGGAGGAGAATGAAAATCGCGAGGTACTCGACGCCTACGCGGGTCTGGGTTTGGTGTTGATGCGATCGGCCCAATCCTGGCCCACGGAGGAAAAGATGGTGCAGTTGAGCAAGGCTGTCAAATTCCGCGACAAGGTGCGATCGGAAGCGCCGGGAGCGTTCACACCCCACTCTTTGAGTCAAAATTGGCTCTGGTCTGGGGAAATGATTCGAGATTGGCAACTGCTACTCCGGCAAGATTCTTGATCGGGAGTCGGGAGTCGAGTTTTCTTCTTCCCTCCCAACCCCCCTTCCCCAGAATGGGGAGGTTGAACATTCTCTCGATGTCCGGGTATTTAACTGGATTTGATATTAAATCTCATCCCAGCCGCCGACGCCGGATGACATTACATAACTGGTGACGCTGGCTTCAAAGAAGTTCGCCTTCGTGTGGGCTTCTTTTTTCGTGTCAGAAAACCGCTCCAAATGAGTGTAAGGACTCTTGTTGTATTTCTCATCGGCATAGAGGGGATTTAAACCGATCGCCCGCAGACGGATGTTGGCGAGATATTTGGTGTACTGTTCGGTACTGTGTTCGGTGATTCCCAAAATGTTGTTCCCGACGATATGGTTCGTCCACCGACATTCGTGCTGGACCGCCGCATCGAACATTTCGTAAATGCGATCTTTGGAATGGGGAAAAATTGCCATCGCTTCGGGAAGTATTTTTTGGAACAGTCGAACATGGGAAAGTTCGTCACGGTTGATCATTTTGAAAATGTCGGCACTTCCTGGCATCAACATCCGAGAGGCGAGGTTGTAAAAGAAGATGAACCCGTTGTAAAAATACATCCCCTCCAACAAGTAATCTGCCAACAGGGAAACGAAGTAATTTTCTGGGGTGGGATCGTCCACATATTGCTGATACAATCCCGCGATAAACTCGCAGCGATCGCGCAATACTTTGTCCGTCCGCCAGAAGTCATAGACGTAGTTTCGCCGGTCTGAAGGAATGATGGTTTCAATCATGTATTGATACCTTTGTTCGGGCAAGTTCGCAAATCTTACCCCGTGGACTAACCACAGCTACCCGTCGCCGGATAGAGCAGACCATATCTTCATCCGTTTCTGGATGCCCCCCATTTCCACTGCCATTGGCTTGCAGTGTACGAGCTTCACGCTCTGGTCGTTGAACCTGCATCAGTTTAACTGATTCTTGGCTGCTGATTGTCTCGGTGAGAGTTCCCAGCAATTAGAGGGGTTTTCGACAGCCGTTACCGACTGAAGGAGCTATCGATTAACTCTGGTTGTGCATTCCTTCTTGGGAGATTTGTTCCGCCATGCACAGGCTGACTTCCGGGGCGGTGACGCTGTTTTTTATGTACGGAATGTTGCAGGTTTGAATAGAATCCAAGAACGTCAAATAAGACAGAATTCCGTCAAATGCAACCCGTTCATCCGGGGTCAAATTCGTGTAATCCACCACATCCTGGGTGATGTCCAATTTTTCTGGAACCCAGAAATTCTCGCGCATCTGCTTATACAATCCAACCGCCCAAGAATAGCGGACATCGTTGAGTTGCATCAGGTTGGTAGTTTCTCCAAACCACATCGAACGGTGTTCGACGTCATCATTCCCATCGGGGTTGAAGATGGGATTGAGTGGCATTTGGGTAACTTCTTTGTTGTTGTGACCGTTAAAATTGAGGATGAGCGACATTTTTCCATCTAGAGAATAGATTATTTGCTGCGATTAAAAAAAGCTGAAAAATCGGCTTTTAATCGGCTGCAAAAACACCAAACAAAAACGGGAAAATCAGCGATTCTCCCGACCGAGGGTTTGGTGGCAATGGGTATTATAACGAATTCTTTTTAAATTGACCATGAAAGACCCCCGGCTTTCACCCGGAGGCCTTCATTAAGTCCCGCGTTATCACAAAATGAGACGATCGCTAATTCGCACAAGCCACGCAGGCATCGTCCGCTTCTTTAAAGCTGTCCCGCTGCACCGTCCTCACATAATAGACGGCTTTGCAGCCCTGTTCCCAAGCACCTATGAGGGTTTCAAAGATGTCTTTAGCTTTGATGCAGCGATCGGGGTCTTCGGGGAAGTAAATGCCCTGATTTAAGTTGAACATTAGTTCCATAGAAATCCCCGTATCGATCCACTGCTGCATGGTGGCGACGGCTTTGACGACCACTTGCTGGTTAAGGGTTTTATTTTCCGGATAAAACCAGAAGTAATCTTTGATGAAGGGAGGAGCGATGGGGACGGTTCCTTTCGCCCATTTGTCGTAGAAAAAGCGGCTGTAGCAGGGCAAGACGCTGGCGGTGCAGCCCTGAACCAAGGAAGAAGAAGTATTGGGCGCGATCGCGGTTATATGGGAATTTCTGATCCCATATTTTTTGATATCTTCGCTCAACTGCTGCCACCGTTCGGGATAGTAGGCGCGATCCAAAAACCACTCCACCGGCTTGGCGCCGATCAACTTTCCTTCACTCCAGGAACTGCCCGCAAATGCCGGATAAGCGCCCCGTTCCTTCGCCAATTCCATCGAGGTTTGGGTGCAGTAAAATCCAATCTCCTCAAACAGGTGGCTAATTTCCCGCAAGTCGCGGTAGGAAAGGCGGCGTTTCGCCAGCCAGTCCGCCAACCCCATCGCGCCGACACCGACGGTGCGATATTTGTCGTTATGGACGCGGCTACCTTCAAAGGGAGGGTGGCTCAGTTCGATGGTATTGTCCAAAATCCGGACTGCGATCGCGCAAACTTGGGGGAGATCTTCTAAGTCCAAATTCGCCAAATTCAAACTGTTGAGGTTGCAGGTGTGGCTCTCTTCCCCCGGCTTGACATTAGACCAGCTCTCTTGACATTGCCCTGTTAGAATCCCATTAAACATTCCCAGGTGACGCTTGGGTTCAGTGAAGCAGTAGGTGTCATCCCGACGACAGGTTAGCTCGACTCGTTCGACCTTGATGAAGTGGCTGGCATTCCGCTGAGGTTTGCGCGGATTCCAACTCAGTCGATGTGTTTGAAGTCCCAACTCGGACAACCGGTTCAACCCGTTAGACGAGATAGTAAGACGGTAAGCACTTTGACATCGGTAGTCTTTGTACCCCCCTTTACCGTCAGGCATGGGCTGCCATCCTTCTTCAACGTGTTGACCAACTTTCGAGTCAACACCGAGAGTTTGCAACATGAAACGAACGTCGAGCAGGAATCTTTTTTGGGTTGACACGATCGCCAGACTTTCGTTTACACCGTTGCGGTAAACACAGCCATCAGAATCGAGCAACCCAGCCAGCCAATCCAACCGAGAGCGCAAGGTATAGCCGTTCAACGGAACCGTGTATTTTTTAGGAATGTCTGGGGGTAGCTTGCAAACGAGACGGTCTTGCTTGATATCATCGCAGACGGCGATCGCCCCAGTCTCCCGAGAATACCAACGGCTCCCCTGACGTTTGTTCCGGACATCGAGTTGGCTCAACAACTCTTTTTTGACCCCGTACAAATCTAACTCGGGCAACCCCTCACCCGAGTAGCTTCCGTCGCCGGTAAAGAAACCGGAGGTGTAAGCATAGGGAAAGTCGATGTCATCTTCAGACTCAACCAAAGGTAGCTGATATTTAATCAGCTTGTCACCGGGCTTCAACTCGCTCGCTTCAACACGCCGGGGCTGGGATTTGTAGGAGTCCTGAATCCAGAAATGGTGGTAATAGGTACATTCGAGACTCACCCCGTTGCTAAAGTGGACTTTGAGCAGGGGTTGATTTTCCCCGGTCTTCCGCACCAAGACGTTAGACCACTCAGACCCATTCCAGACGTTAACGTATCGATCTTTGAGGTCAACGATGGGAATTTGTCCCCGGTCAGTCAAGACTCGGGTTTCGGGGGCGACACACAAATTGCCCCCCGGAATATAACCTTCGTGTTGGTTGGGGTTGGCGCGGTTGGAGGTATCTTTAAACCACAGATAAGGCATCCCCGTTTCCACCTGCGATCGCATGATCGTTTTGAACAGTTCCCGGGCGTTGATCCGCTTGTAGAGCACCAATTCCGCATCGACGGCGGCTTCAATTTTTTGATAGGCCCTCTCAAATTCTTCGCCCCACAATTGGGCCAATTCGATCCCCAATTTGGTGCGGACTTCGTAGGGGTCAACCAGGGTCCAATCCCCGCGATCGCGCACCCGTCGCATGAACTCGTCAGTAATCACCAATTGCGGGAAAATATCGTAGGCTTTGCGGCGCTGGTCGCCGTTTTCCGTCTGCATTTCCAGAAATTCCGGGACGTCCAAATGCCACACGTCCAGACTGACGGTAATCGCCCCGGCCCTGCGGCCCCCCTGGTTGACGGCGATCGCGGTATCGTTGAGCAATTTAATCCAGGGAATTACCCCCCCAGAAGTGTTGGCTTTGCCCATCACCCAGCTACCCGTCGCCCTAACCCGGCTGACATTAACCCCCACACCACCGCCATTTTTGGAGATGCGGGCGGCATCTTTGATGGTGTCGAAAATGTTCTCCAGATTGTCGTCCATGCCCATGATAAAGCAGGAACTCAGGGACCCGTGGGGAATTCTCAGGTTGCCCAAAATCGGTGTCGCCAGGGAAATTTGACGGCGGGCGATCGCTTCGTAGAATTTCTTGGCCCAAAACAGGCGATTTTCCGGGGCCTCCACCACCGCCAGCAGCAGGGCGCAGGTCAGCAGGGCCTCTTGGGGCAGTTCTTCCGGCAACAGATACCGCTTGGTGAGCAACACCGCCCCGGCATAATCATAATCCTTGTCCCACTCCGGTTTAATCCAGGTTCCGGCCTCCTGCAATTCCTCGTGAGTGTAGGTTAGAATGCGATCGTCGTACTGACCGGCCTCAACTTTGGTGCGGACGGTCGTCGCGTAATCCCCATACTCGTATCCGCGGCTGACGAGGGTATCTTTCCACAGACTCCAGATGTGCAGGCGCCCGGCCACATAGCGCCAGTCCGGGTCCGAAGGGCTGCACAACTCCAACGCACAGCCGATCAGGTTATCTTGAATTTCGCGGGTGGTGACTCCGTTTCTGAGGCGGGTGGTGAGTCCGGCTTCCAAGGTGATGGGGTTGGCGTCCAAATCCGCACAGGCCCAATTCACGACAGCACGAATTTTGGAGACGTCTAGGGGAGTGGGCGATCCATCGCGCCGGATCACCTCGATTTTGCCGTTGAAGGGGCTATCGGCTGTGGGCGAAAGGGTCTGTTGCATGATCTGCATGATCGGTTCGAGAAGTGTTAAGTAACGCTTTCCCAATGTACTGCAAATCTATATCTGGTGACAGGTATTGACAAAATTTTTTTTTTCCGCTATATCTGGTGTATCTCAATGTGTGTACGGCGAGAGCTCGGGTGTAGGGTGTGGGGGATTGAAACTGCCCCGAGTCCGGAGGAGCGGGTGGGTTCAAAAATTATCAATTGTCAATTATCAATTATCAATTAATCCAGTGTTAAGATAGATATCTTTGACGATCGCAGAATTTGACTATTGTGGCTACCCAATCAACGACGCCAAACCTGACCCCCGAAGACCGAGCCGCCCTGGACGACAAGCTCTCGCAACGCTTTATCGAGCTAGACCCGGCGGGCTACTTTATCATCTACATCGATCGCGACGCCGGGTTGATTTGCGCGGAACATTACAGCAACGACATCAACGAGAAGGGCCTCGCCGTCGATCCCGACACCGGGGAACCCTTCCCCTGCAAGGGGGGACTGCAACGCACCCCCATGGGCATCTACCGGGGCCGAACGGCCAAGGAACTCGGCGTCAAAATCACCGAAGAAGCCGACCCCTGTCCGCTGACTTGTTACGATCACGCCCTGTACCTGGGACGGGAATTCGTGCGGGCGGAAATGGCGTTGAACGCCGGACAGGAATACATCCAAGATTGACCAAAAAATGAGGAGGCTCGGGTCGAGTCAACCCGGCCTCCCGGTGGCAGATGCCAGGGGTGGAAACGAACTTAGAGGTCGCCGCCCCGAAACGCCAGCAGGACGATCACCACCGGACCGGCAATCACGATCAACGACAGCATGAGCAACTGGGCGATCAGTTCAAAATTAATATTGCTGAACAAGTTTACAATAAAGTCCATTGTGCCTCCCAACAAAACCGGATTCAGTCAAAAAAAGCTGATGATACAAACCAAGGGTTTATCATATCAGGCGATCGCGCCGTTATTTTAAGGAACGTTACAAAACTCAATACTGCGATCGCCTTTTGCGATCGCGGCTCCGTGCTAACGCGACCCCAACGGGGTTAAAATGTCTCACAACGCCCACCTTAGAGAATCATTCAGTACCTGCCGTGACCGAACAAAAATCCTACAAAGACACGGTCAACCTACCCAAGACCAAGTTTGACATGAGGGCCAACGCCGTCAAACGGGAACCCCAACTGCAACAATTCTGGGCCGAAAACCAAATTTACGAACGCCTGTCCGAAAGCAATCCCGGCGATCGCTTCATCCTGCACGACGGCCCCCCCTACGCCAACGGCGCCCTGCACATCGGCCACGCCCTGAACAAGATTCTCAAGGACATTATCAACCGCTACCAAATGCTTCGGGGGCGCAAAGTTCGCTACGTCCCCGGCTGGGACTGCCACGGACTCCCCATCGAACTGAAAGTCCTGCAAAACATGAAGCAGAAGGAGCGGGAACAACTCACCCCCCTCACCCTGCGACAGAAGGCGCGGGACTTCGCCCTGAAAACCGTCGAACAGCAAAAGGCCGGATTCCGACGCTACGGCGTTTGGGGGGACTGGGACGACCCCTATCTGACCCTGAAGCCCGAATACGAAGCCGCCCAGATCGGCGTCTTCGGCCAGATGGTCCTCAAAGGTTACATCTACCGGGGCATGAAACCCGTCCACTGGAGCCCGAGTTCCCAAACTGCCCTCGCCGAGGCCGAATTGGAATATCCCGAGGGCCACACCTCCCGCAGCCTCTACGCCGCCTTCCAAATGACGAGTTTGGCCGATGCCGTAAAGGAAGAGTTGGCGCCCTATCTGCCGGAATTGGGGGTGGCGATTTGGACCACGACACCCTGGACGATTCCCGGAAATTTGGCCGTCGCCCTCAACCCGGAATTGACTTACGCCGTGGTGGAAACCGGCGAGGGCGAAACTCCCGTCCACTTCAAATATTTGATCGTGGCGGCGGAATTGGTCGATCGCCTCTCAGCCACCTTCGGGCGCGATTTGACCGTGAAAACCACGGTGAAAGGGGAACACCTGGAACACTGCACCTACAAGCATCCGCTGTTCGATCGCGAAAGTCCGGTGGTCATCGGCGGGGATTACGTCACCACCGAATCCGGGACGGGTTTGGTGCACACCGCACCGGGCCACGGCCAGGAAGACTACATCGTTGGCCGGCGCTATGATTTGCCGATTTTGTCCCCCGTGGACGGCAACGGCAACTTCACCGAGGAGGCGGGGCAGTTCGCCGGGTTGAATGTGCTCAAAGAGGGCAACGGGGCGGTTGTCGAGGCGTTGCAGGCGATCGGTTCTTTAATTAAAGAGGAGCCCTACCAGCACAAATATCCCTACGACTGGCGGACGAAAAAGCCGACGATTTTCCGGGCGACGGAACAATGGTTCGCCTCGGTGGAGGGGTTCCGGGAGGAGGCTTTAAAAGCGATTAAAGATGTGCGTTGGATTCCCGCCCAGGGGGAAAACCGGATCACGCCGATGGTGAGCGATCGCTCCGATTGGTGCATCTCCCGACAGCGCAGTTGGGGCGTCCCCATCCCGGTATTTTACGACGAAGAAACCGGGGAAGCCCTGCTCACGGAAGAAACGATCGCCCACGTTCAAAACATTATCGGCGATCGCGGATCGGATGCCTGGTGGGAACTGTCCATCGAGGAATTACTGCCCGAATCCTACCGCAATAATGGCAAAACCTACCGCAAGGGCACGGACACGATGGATGTCTGGTTTGACTCCGGTTCTTCCTGGGCGGCGGTGGCGCAACGGCGGGAAGAATTGGGCTATCCGGCGGATATGTATTTGGAGGGTTCGGACCAACACCGGGGCTGGTTCCAATCCAGCTTATTAACGAGTGTCGCCAATAACGGATTTGCCCCCTACAAAACCGTTTTGACTCACGGATTTGTCTTGGATGAAAAGGGACAAAAAATGAGTAAATCTTTGGGCAATGTGGTCGATCCGGCGATCGTCATCGAAGGGGGCAAAAATAAGCAGCAGGAACCGCCCTACGGCGCGGATATTTTGCGGCTGTGGGTGTCTTCCGTGGACTATTCCGCCGACGTTCCTTTGGGGAAAAATATCCTCAAACAGATGTCGGATGTGTACCGGAAGATCCGGAATACGGCGCGATTTTTATTAGGAAATCTGCACGATTTTGACCCCAAAAAAGATGCGATCGAGTATGACAAACTGCCGGATCTAGACAAATATATGCTGCACCGGATTACCGAAGTGTTTGCCGAGGTGACGGACGCTTTCGAGAAGTTTCAATTTTTCCGGTTTTTCCAAATGGTGCAGAATTTCTGTGTCGTGGATTTGTCTAACTTTTATCTGGATATCGCCAAGGATCGCCTCTATATCAGTGCGGCGGATTCATTCCGGCGGCGCAGTTGTCAGACGGTGTTGGCGATCGCGCTGGAAAATTTGGCGAAGGCGATCGCGCCGGTGTTGTGCCACATGGCGGAGGATATCTGGCAAAATCTGCCCTATTCCACGCCTCATTTATCGGTGTTCGAGTCCGGCTGGGTGAAGCTGGACGACACCTGGCAACAGCCCGATTTGGCAGCTTTCTGGGTGAAGCTGCGGGAGATTCGTGGCGAGGTTAACCAGGTGATGGAACAGGCGCGGAAAGATAAGGCGATTGGATCTTCTTTGGATGCGAAGGTGTTGCTTTATGTGGAAGATGAGGGACTGCGGCAACAGTTGGAAGGGATGAATCCGGCATTCGGAGAAAATAACGGCGTTGACGAATTGCGCTATCTGTTCATTTCCTCCCAGGTGGAATTGTTGGAGAGTACCGAACCCCTGAAGGGTTTGGAGTACAAAATGGAGTCCGAACCCCTCGGCGTGGGGGTGGTGAAGGCGGATGGGGAAAAGTGCGATCGCTGTTGGAATTATTCCGTCCACGTCGGCGAGTCTTCCGAAGATCCGACCATTTGCGATCGCTGTGTTTCGGCCTTGGCTGGCGAGTTTTAAACGACTGGCTAAATTCAAATGAAGCAAAGGCAGTCACAGATTTAACTGTGCTGCCTCCATTTTTTTAAAGCGGTAGGTTGTTTAGTATTGTTTCTATAGAGCTATCTAGTGAGACGAAGAAACCGGGTTTCTATGAGAGATTTTGGTTAGAATGAGAGATACTGGTAGAAACCCGGTTTCTGGCCATCTAGTGGGGGATGAGAAAGGAGAAAAAATATGGCCACAGTAAAAGTTTTTCACGATCGCATCGGAAATACCTTGGTTGTCTGGTTTGGTGAACCTCAAGATGAGTATGAGGTAGAGGAAACGGGAGATGAGATAGTTTTAATTAAGGATAAAGAGGGCCGAGTGATTGGTTTTTAAAAATTGAATTTTATCGATAAAAATTCGGATATGACTGTTGATTTTGAAGTGATTACTGTCAATTAATATCAGAGTCGGTTGACGGCAAAACCTTCCCAATCATCTTCAGATGATTTGAGCTGTTAGCTTGGGAATTGATTCCCAAGCGGTTTGGATATCCAACTTGAATCAATCAAAGCCCCCAGGATTGGAGGTTTGGGGGCCAGACAATTTTAAGATGGTTTCCAATTGCTATAATTACAGGATGGGATCTGGGAGGTGGAGAAAGTATGACTGTTGCAGTTGAACGGATGAGCCTTGAGGAATTTTTCGTTTATGATGACGACACCGATAATTTATATGAACTGGAAAATGGAGAGTTACTGATTATGCCACCGGAAAGTTATCTAAACCAGCAAATTGCTGTAGCTTTGCTGATTTATTTTGCTCAGATTGGCATTCCTTCTCAGTGCCTCCTCATGAAAACGGAAGTGGTTGTTATGGGAACGGGGCCGACGGTGCGGATTCCTGATTTGTTGGTGCTCTCGGAGAAGGGAGTGCAGGCTTTGGAGGGGGCAAACCGTTCGACGGTAACTTTAGAAATGCCGCCGCCTCGGTTGGTGGTGGAGGTGGTTTCTCCCGGTACGGAAAATATTAAGCGGGATTATCGTTATAAAAAGTCTCAATATCAGGCGCGGGGAATTGAGGAATATTGGATTGTTGATCCGATAGAAAAAAAGGTGACGGTTTTAGTATTAGTAGAGGGGTTGTATGAGTCGAAAGTCGTGATGGGAGATGAAGTCATTGATTCGCCATTTTTGCAGGGGTTGGGGTGCGATCGCGCTTTGACAGCCGCCCAAATTTTAATATAATTTCGTTGTTGGGCTTCAGCTCTTACCGATGGCACCAAAGTGCAACAACGATCGCTCCGATTTGATATAATTTAAAATTCGCTCTTATTTCCCGAACTCCTATGAAAATTGCCACCTGGAACGTCAACTCAATTCGCACCCGACAAGATCACGTTTTGGACTGGTTGAAAGCCCAGGAGATCGACGTTCTCTGTTTGCAGGAAACCAAGGTGGTGGACGAAAGTTTTCCCCGATCGCCCTTTGAAGAATTGGGCTATCACCTCTACATTTCCGGCCAAAAAGCTTACAACGGCGTGGCGATTTTCAGCCGCCAACCCCTGGAATGGGTCAAGGTGGGATTTACGCCCATTTTGGGACAGGATAAGGTGGGGGAGTTCGACGCGCAAAAACGGGCGATCGCGGGCGTTATCGACAATATTTGTATCGTCAACCTCTACATTCCTAACGGTGCTAGTGTAGGGAGCGAAAAATATGAATACAAACTGGAATGGTTGACTTTGTTGCGGGACTATCTCGACAAAATGTTGGCTCAATTTCCCCATCTCTGCGTCTGCGGGGACTTCAATATCGCGCCGGAAGATCGGGATATTCACGATCCCAAAAAGCGGGAAACTCATATCATGTCGTCGGACGCGGAACGGGAAGCATTGCGTGCGATCGCGGATTTGGGACTGGCTGACGCCTTCCGCAAATTCACCTCAGACGGCGGACATTACAGTTGGTGGGACTATCGCGCCGGGTCCTTTCCCCGCAACCGGGGATGGCGGATCGACCATCACTATTTGAGTGCTTCGTTATACGATCGCGCGATCGCCTGTACCATCGACCGCGAACCGAGAACCCGGCCCAAACCCAGCGACCATGCGCCCGTCATTTTGGAGGTCGCATGACAACTGGAAGACAAAAGACAGCCATTGTACTGACAAAATATGACATAAAAAATCCTGAAATTCCCTCCTTGAGGTGATTTTAGGAAATATAAAAAAAATCTTTTGAAGTGGTTTTCATCCCTAAGTATTAATGCTTTAATCGAATTGGACATCTATTTCGGTGGCAGCCATGTATTGGGTAACTTTAACCGCAGCAATCGCTTATGCGTTCGGCATCTACCTACTACTTCTGATGCTGCAACGTTTAATTCTTCGCAAACCAACCGCGCAAAGCCAGTTCAAACCCAGTTTTGTTCTGCGAACCAATTTTTTGAGACGGGCAGTCCGTTGACAGGAGGGGGGTAAACCCCCCGCTGCTTGTCGGTGATCGAACACAATGTCAAGTATCTAAAGATAGAAATTGAACGCTGCGAGTGCGCGATCGTCTCTCTAGGAGAAGAACGGGCTATTCCGGATGAGGGGAGATATAAATTGGGGGGGTTGGGGAGGCGTGGGGGCAACCGTCTCCGGTTGCCAAAAGTCAGGCATCAAAACTTTAACCCCAGGTTCCCGGCCGATAAACCCGACCGACCGAATGATCCGCTTCGATATCAACCACCAAATCGACGCGATCGCGATCTTCAACCAGGGGAAGGATGAACAATTCCGGGTGGAGAGACTTCCAAAAATAGTCTACAAACTGCTCGATTTCCCCATCCGTCATTCCCGATCGCCCCGCCGCTTTCATCTCATTTTCCGCCTGCCGCCGCCACTGTTTCGACAGCCGATAATCGACGGGATTAAGCACCATCAACCGATCCAGACGCTCCCACAGGGGCAAATAATCCTGTAATTTGTGGTTCATGTCCCGGGCAAATTGCCGATCGCCCTCCGTGACAATCGGCGCCGGTGCCATCTCGAAAATCCCCCCATCTACAGGATGACAGCCGACAAACCAGCCTTCAAATAATACGACATCAATCCCCGTCACCCACTCCGGTTCTGTGCGATCGCCGCCCCCATTCCAGAGGGATTTGTCGAACCGGGGCACCGCCACCCGTTCCCCTGGCGTCGGGTGTCGCAGTTGATCGAGAACCGAAATCCCCAAATCGATATCGTGGGTTCCGGGAGGACCCCGCCAGATCAGGCGGGGATCAGCCTCCCGCAGGTGTTGGCGTTCGGCGTAGGTTTTATAAAGGTCGTCGATGGAGAGGCTGAGGGTCCGATAATCGAGGAGGGCCAGCACTCGGGAGAGGACCGTGGCGAGGGTCGTTTTTCCCGTCCCCTGCCCGCCCAAAATGCCCTGGACGGGGGGTCTGCCGAGGGTTTGACGCAATTCGGCGAGTTGGATACCGAGGGGCAACCACAGCGTCCACAGGGTTTTCAACTGTTCGGATAAAATGGGCAGATCGGGATTTTCTCGCAGCAGCGATATCAATAAATGCGATCGCCGTCGGATCGCATCTCTGGCGCCTTCCGGTGTAATGCCAAATGCAGCTATCCGCCCGCGATCGCGGCATTCCTCCCCCGTCAGTTTTTCCAACTCCTCGGAACTCGGCTGTTCCCCCCCCGCCCAGCGTTGTAAAATCTCGATCATCATTCCTGAAAAAATATCAATATAACATTAAAAAGTTTTCAATTTACCTCGTAGGGGCGCAAGGCTTGCGCCCTCTCCTGCTTGCGCCCTCTCCTGCTTGCGCCCTCTCCACGTCGAACGTGGGCGAATGCCATTCGCCCCTACAAGTTGATCACCCCAATTCTCACGATCCTAGCAAGAAAGCCAACAGGAAAAAACTGTAATTTAAACCAATTTTGAGGGAATTGAGACTGTCGATCCACAGGGGTCTTTTAGTATTCCGCGCCACGTTCCGATAGGCCAGCCAACTGATAATTTCTGTCACCACCAAAACCATCAAAGCGACGGAAATATCCCAACTCGCCTCCTGTCCCGCTATGGTAGAAATAGCAATTCCCAGGAACGTGCCGAACAGAAAACAAATGACCAGGACGGAAATTCGTCGCCAGGGGTTGCGGAGCCACTGGGTAGTTTGTTCGGCGATCGCGTCGGTAAATCGGTTTAAACGAGTATTCTGCATGGGTTCTCGGCGGGGTTTTCCCAATTTTACTGGACAGTTGCGATCGCGCCGTTCCTGGGGAACTCGACGTCGAAACTGCTATTAAAAATTTATACCAAGACCAATGAAATTTAAACTCCATCCTAGCATTTGGGTGAGCGGGGTGCTTTTTGTTACCATTCTGATTTTCCGCCAACTTCTGCTCACCGCACCGACACCCGAGACATCCGTGGTGATTCCGCCGCCGACGCCGGAACCCCCGGCACCGTCCCCGAGTCCGACACCGTCGCCAGTTCAGCCTCCCCCTCCCGCCCCAACCCCCGCACAGGGATCGCTGCGAGTCAGTAACCGCACGGAGCACCCCGTCCGCATCGCGCTGCTGGCCACACCCGCCGGGGATGCCGAGCCCGTCCACTGGGACTTTGCCCCCCAGGAAGGGAGCCAAAACGGGTTGCTGCTGTCCCTCCCCGCGGCGGACTTGCAGTTGAAACCCGGGGATATCCTCGTCGCCTTTGCCCAGGACGGTTCCCGCCTCTACTGGGGGCCTTACGTTGTAGGGGAAACCGCCCTCCCCGAGTTCGACGCGGGACTCTCGGAATGGCATTTGCTCCTCTTGCCGTCAGAAAGTTCACGATCGCTCTAAAATCATTAAGGCGATTATCGGTGTCCTGTTGGTGGGGCCAATGAAATTGAAATCCGCAAGTTCGATGTCTCAATCTTTGCAATTTCTCCGGCATTCTTGCCCGCCGATCGCAATTCTCTCGGTTTTGTGGCTGAGTGCGATCGCGGCTGTGGCGTTTCTGTGGAATTTGGGCGGAATCGGTTTGGTGGACGAAACCGAACCCCTGTTCGCCGAAGCCGCCCGCCAAATGCTCGTCACCGACAATTGGATCACGCCCTATTTTAACGGAGAAACCCGCTTCGACAAACCGCCTTTAATTTATTGGTTAATGGCGATCGCCTATCGGTTTGTGGGGGTGAATGAATGGGGAGTTCGCCTCCCTTCCGCCCTCGCCGCGATCGCTTTAATGGCTTGCGGATTTTACACCCTTCACCAAGTCGCCACCCTCAAAAAGTCTCGCCTGCAGAGCCTTCCCTGGATCGGTTCCGCTTTGATAGCTTTGAACCCGGCAACCATCACCTGGGGCAGAATCGGTGTCTCCGATATGTTGCTGACAGCCTGCGTGGGATCGGCATTATTCGCCTTTTTTTTGGGTTACATCCGGGGCGATAAAAATCCCCGCCGGTTCAATAGCTGGTATTTGACATTTTATCTTCTCACCGCCCTCGCAGTCCTCACAAAAGGTCCCATCGGTGTTGTTCTGCCCGCGTTAATTATCGGGTCGTTTTCCCTGTATGTGGGAACATTCCGGGAACTGGGGCGGGAAATGCGTCCCCTCTTCGGCGGGACTTTATTTTTTTTAATTACCCTGCCCTGGTATATTTTAGTCACTCTAGAAAATGGTCAAAGTTACTTAAACTCATTCTTTGGCTATCACAACTTTGAACGGTTTACCCAGGTGGTGAACCACCACGCCGCCCCCTGGTATTTTTATTTTATCGTCGTCGCGATCGGGTTTGTCCCCTGGTCGATTTATTTGCCCGCCGCGATCGCCCACACAAATTTCTGGAATCGCCGCTATTGGCGACAACAAGAACGCGCCAACCAACTGGGATTGTTCGCCTTTTTTTGGTTGATCTGTATCTTTCTATTTTTTACCATCGCCGTCACCAAACTGCCCAGTTATGTCCTCCCTTTGATGCCGGCTGGGGCGATTCTGGTGGCTTTATTTTGGAGCCATGTAATTGATTCCGAAACGATTTTTAAACAGTGTCAGTCGAAGCAATCAAATTATCCGCGATCGCCCATAATTCGGTTTTTTTTGCCCTTTTTTGTTTTCAATATAATCGGTTTGCTGGCGATATCATTTGCTTTTTTATACGGGATCAATTGGTTGGGAGTGGATGTGACGATGCCAAACTTGCCTGAAAAACTGGGAGAATCCGGGTTGTTGGTGCGTGCCGCCCTGATTTGGGCGGGGACTGCCGCCGCGATCGCGATAGGTGGCTTCGCGATCGCCCTCTTTCGCCATCACATATCCTGGATTTTTACAATAAATTTAATCGGATTTGTCGCCTTTTTAATTGTCGCCGTCACCCCGGGATTTATATTTTTCGATCAACAGCGACAATATCCCCTCCGGGCATTGGCGGCAACAGTCCGGGAACGGCGACAGCCGGGGGAAGAATTGGTGATGATCGGATTCGAGAAACCCAGCTTGGTATTTTATACCCGAAATCCCGTCAAATACCGCGATCGCGCCACGGAAGCCGTCGCCGATCTCCGCCAACCCGAATTCCAATCCTCCCCCCCGGAAACCGTCCTCATTCTCGCCATCCCCAGAGAATTCGACGATGCCGGATTGCGGGATAACAATTACCAGCTTTTAAACAAAGTCGGGGCTTACCAACTCGCCCGAGTTTCCAAACCGACATTTTTGGTCGTTTCCCCCCGCATCGAACCCGATTAATTATCGTCGCGTAGCAGAAGCTTCTAGCTTGTCACAGGCAAGATGCCCGGGCTACCAAAGCGATCGCGTAGAACAAGCTTCTAGCTTGTCACAGGCAAGATGCCTGGGCTACAAA
>JBNGCR010000088.1:0-2103 GCA_050045915.1 Limnospira sp. | reverse complement strand
ATCGCGTAGAACAAGCTTCTAGCTTGTCACAGGCAAGATGCCTGGGCTACAAAACCGATCGCGTAGAACAAGCTTCTAGCTTGTCACAGGCAAGATGCCTGGGCTACAAAACTGATTGAGGAATTACAATTGAGTTTTTTTAATGCACCCAATATTAATGTCCTGTGGGGAATGCTAATTGTCGAAGAATTAATCCGCAACGGTATCGATTATTTTGTCCTTTCTCCCGGTTCCCGTTCCACGCCGCTGACGGTGGCGATCGCCCGCCATTCTAAAGCAAAACGCCGGGTTTGTGTGGACGAACGGGGTGCCGCATTTCACGCGATCGGCTACGCGAGGGCGACGGGAAATCCCGCCGTTTTAATCTCGACTTCCGGTTCCGCCCCCGCCAACTATTTCCCCGCCGCGATCGAAGCATCTACCGATCGCTTACCCTTGATTATAATCTCCGCCGATCGCCCCCCGGAATTGCGGCAGACGGGGGCAAATCAAACCATCGATCAAGTCAATCTTTACGGAAATTACACTCGCTGGACGTTCGATCTTCCCTGTCCCGATGAAAGCATCTCTCCCGCCGTCGTTTTAACCACCGTCGATCAACTCGTTTACCGTTCCCGGCGATCGCCCCGCGGCCCTGTCCACCTCAATTGTATGTTTCGGGAACCCCTCGCCCCGACAGATTCCGCCATTTCGGACGGTTATACAATTCCCCTGAAACACTGGTTAAACGGCGATCGCCCCCGGACGATTTACGAACTCCCGAAAGCGACACCGACTCCCCAAACTCTGCAACAGATCGCCACTATTTTGAACGAAACGAAACGGGGAATTTTGGCGATCGGGGCGTTATCATCTCCCGGGGAAATTCTCGCCGTTTCTGAGTTGGCGAAACGGTTGCAATTTCCCATTTTTGCCGATATCCGTTCCGGCTTGCGGTTCGGGAATTTTATCCCCGAACAGATTCAATATTTTGACCTTTTATTATCGACGGAAACCTGGAAAAATTCCGAACCCATCGAAACGGTTTTGCAAATCGGCGATCGCATCCTCTCCAAACGATTTTTGCAGCAGTTGGAACAGCATCCGCCCGCCAATTATATCGTCATCCTCGACGAACCTGGACGCCACGATCCCGCCCACGCCCTCACCCACCGCATCGACAGCGACATCGAAATGTTCTGTCAGAATATCTCGCCGTTTTTAAAAACAAAAATTTCCGAAACTTGGAAAAATAATCTCTTCAAAACCTCTCGAAAAATCGGCGACGCGATCGCGGATAGTTTGATATCAAATCTAGATTTCAACGAGATCGCGATCGCCCGCGAAGTCTCCCGCCACATCCCCCCCGACAGTGGCTTATTTTTATCCAACAGTATGCCCGTCCGCGACATGGATAACTATGGACTTTACGGCGGAAATTATGTTAGAATAGGAGCCAACCGGGGAGCCAGTGGCATCGACGGAATTATCGCCTCCGCCACGGGTTTCTGTCAGGGCTTAAATGCCCCCACCACTTTGACAATTGGAGATCTGGCATTTCTGCACGACTTGAACTCCCTTTCCTTGGTGCGATCGCTCCCCCATCCCCTGTGGATTATCGCCATCAACAATAACGGCGGTGGCATCTTCTCCTTCCTGCCCATTTCTCAATTTGAGGACGTATTTGAACCCTATTTCGGAACGCCCCAAAACCTCAATTTTTCCCACGCCGCCAAATTATTTGATATCGAATATTTTGCGCCCCAAAGTTTAGAAGAC
Source organism: Limnospira sp. (assembly GCA_050045915.1). Taxonomy (GTDB): domain Bacteria; phylum Cyanobacteriota; class Cyanobacteriia; order Cyanobacteriales; family Microcoleaceae; genus Limnospira. The sequence goes on along the minus strand of JBNGCR010000088.1, from coordinate 345 downwards.
TTCGTGAGAGATTATCAACGCGCGATCGCCTCTCAAAAATCCGCCATCTTGGAAATCAAAACCGACCGCCAAAACAATCGAGAATTGCATCAAAAAATAACCCAAAACGTCCGCCAACTCTAGGTGTATCGCAGGTATCGCGCTCGTCTGTTTACAGTTTCCTGGGAGGGACAAACCTTGAAACCCTTATATCCAGGTGATTTCATTACCCCATTCCCCATTCCCCATTCCCCATTACCTGCGCGCAGCGCTATAGCTCGGATCTAACTCCCCTCTCCCAGAATTGGGAGAGGGGCCGGGGGAGAGGGCGAGAAACGTTTCCGGGTTGGCGAAGATCGGATGTAT
>JBNGCR010000087.1:16689-20958 GCA_050045915.1 Limnospira sp. | reverse complement strand
AACCCGATCGCACCCCCCACCGTCACCCAGACGGCAACCGGCGGCGGGCGAGACACTATATATATATAAGTATGGCCGGCGCCGAAAAGCGCCGACCCGGGTTCACCTACCCGATCGCATCCCGGATCGCGTTCTGAGTCATGGCCGCGATCGCCTGATCCGTCGCCTTGGGCAAGTGGTAATATTTCCCCCCCGCCGTCTTCGCCAACTCCTTCGCGAATCCAGTGGAGACGAACTTATTCTCCGTGTCGATCACCAACAGTTGAATCCCCAAGCCGCGAATCTTAGCCGCAATCTCCAATAACTCCCCTTTGATGTCCGGCTTTTCGCCCTCCATCATCGGTTCGCCCAGCGATCGCCCCAGGGGAATATTCCCCCGTCCGTCCGTGATCGCCACGATCACCACCTGGCCGATGTCCCCGGACTGCTTGGCATTCATCCCCACCCGCACCGCTTGGGTCAGGCCGTGGGCTAGGGGAGAGCCGCCGCCGCAGGGCATCCGTTCCAACCGCCGTTTCGCCGCCGCAATCGATCGCGTCGGGGGCAACAACACCTCCGCCTGTTCGCCCCGGAACGGAATCAACGCCACCTGGTCCCGACTCTGGTACGCTTCCGTCAGCAGTTGCATCACCGCACCCTTGGCGGACTGCATCCGGTTCAGGGCCATCGAACCCGAGGCGTCCACGACGAACACCACCAGGGCGCCGGACTTTCTCGCCAGTCGCTTGGATCGCATATCCCCCTGTTCGACGATCACCCGGCGATCGGGATATCGCAACCGCCGCGATTTCTGATAAGGCGCCGCCGCCCGCAATGTCGCATCCACCGCAATCCGCCGCACTTTCCCTTTCGGCAACATCGGTTTGACGTAGCGGCCGCGATCTTCGGAAAAAATCATGCTGCGGCTGCCGCTTTTGCCCTGGCGGTTCGCCATTTGGGCGAAATACAATACCGTCGGATCGAGCATCACCCCTTCCGGATCAAAAACGAACTCTTCGGGGACGCTATTTTCCTCCGCTTCCGGGGGTTCCTGTTCCTGTTCTTCGTCTTCTTCCTCGTCTTCTGGTTCGGGTTCATCCTCGCCTTGGGGTGGCGGCGGGGGCGGGGGCGGCGGTTGCTGTTCTTCTTCCGGCGGTTGCTGGACTACCGTCGCCCGGGGGACGATCACCAATTCCACGGCCCGCCGCAGGTCGTCGGCGTTAACGGTATTGCGTCCGTCCAGGGCGGCGGAGGCTTTCGCCACCCGGACTGCGAACAGTTCGGCCCGGTGCCCGGAAACGCCGCCCCGGATCGCTTCTTCGACTAAATAAAGGATTTGATCGGGTTGGATGGTGACGTCTTTCAACCATTCCCGGGCGAGGAGAATTTGGGTTTTTAAGTTTTCCAGATCTTCGGAATATTGCTGGAGAAATGCTTCGGGGGAATGGGCGTAGTCGAGAGCCTGATCGACGGCCTGCACCCGCTGGTCGAGGCTGAGAACCCCGTCGGCGGACAGGGCGATCGCGATTCGGTCTAATAAGTGCGATCGCAGCGGACCTTCCTCCGGATTGTAGGTGGCGATGAAGGTGGGGTTGCAGGGATGTTCAAAACTGATGCCTTCCCGTTCGATCGCATTTCGCCCCTCCGTCAAAACGGTGAGTAATAAGTTGGCTACGTTGTCGTCGAGGAGGTTGATTTCATCGACGTAGAGGACGCCCCGATTGGCCGTTGCCAACAAGCCCGGTTGAAAAACGGTTTTGCCCTGTTTGACGGACTGTTCCACGTCCACCGAACCGATGAGGCGATCTTCGGTGATGCCGAGGGGAATTTGGACGAAGGGGGCGGGGATGATTTGGGTGGGGGGTTCTCCGGATTCCCAGTCGGGTGGCAGGTTGGCGATCGCACCTTCGATCACTTCCAACGGTGGCAGTAGGGCGTGGATCGCCCGGGCCATCACCGATTTGGCCGTTCCCCGCCGTCCGGCGATGACGACACCGCCCAAACCCGGATCGACTGCGACCAGCAGGAGGGCGAATTTGATCGCTTCTTGCCCCACCACTGCGGTGAGGGGAAAGCTTGTGGCGGTTGGGGCGCTAGGGGGCGCAGACATGAGTTGGGTCAGATAGTGGTCAAATTTTTAGCATAACAGCAAATGACCCTTTCTCTGCGCCAGTTTCAAAAATGTATCCCAAAATACAGTTTTTGGGTGTAAGGGGTCACGACCATGAGGGGTATCGATCCTTATGCGGCGGGTGGCGATCGCATTCCGGATCAAATTTCTAAAACAGTCTCATTTATTTTTCTAGACTTTTTTTAAAAAAATTTGCCCGATTTGTTGACGTTTGGGGGATGATTAACTTATAATTAAAGTAACCAAAAAACAAACAGTCAGCCTAATCCAGCGAAAGTCAAACATCCCTATGTCGTACTTTTCGAGTAAGTGCAGTGGTGATGTTGCTGGAGCGGAGGAACCAAATTTTTTGGGGCTAATCTCGAAAGCTATCTCAGCCAACAACTGGCAGAGATGAAGAGAGGGGCAACTCTCAGCCCTAGCCCGTCAGCTAACTCCGTAGGCATTGAGAGGAGGCTGAAGCGCCAACTTTCTAAGACAATTAGATAGCTTGTCAATTCAGTTTCCTTGGTTGGTATAGGCCTGATTTGTTATACCCACCCTAGATTCTGATCGATTCATCATGACACCCAAAATTCCCCTGTCTTTAATTGCGCTGCCGGGACAGGCGACGTGGATCAGCTTTTTGCGCCCAAAAAGCAGTGATTTTATCTTACTACCTGTCCTATTCTGCATCACTCTCGTGATTTTGTGGACGATCGTCCATACGTTCTTAACGACGTTCATGCCGACTCCGGCACTGCCGATGTTCGTGAATAATAGTCTGTCTACTTATCGTTTATTTAAAAATTACCAGGAGGTGATCGCTGTAATTTTGAAGTCCGTTGATGTCGCCATGTTATATTGAAAGGATTATAAAGAGGCTTGCCGACGGCACAAGGACGGCTGGCCTCTTTTGCAATTGGAGCTCCAAAATATCACTCACGTCAAAAACCCCGTAACACCTACCTGGCATGGCTTAGGAGCGGTTCTCGCATCATTTCAGACCGCCCTGATCGCCCGAAATTGATTTCGCATCCCGCCACCAATCTTTTGTCTTTGCTGAATTCCGCCGTTGGCAATATCTGAGCGCTTCGGTTGTAGAATATTGATCTGTTTTTCATTTATTGATTGGGGCGAATGCCCAATTCCTCGTGCCATGAGACTGATCCGTGCCTTACTCCCGGGACTCATCCTTGCGATCGGGTCTGATATTGCTGCGATCGCCGAATTGCAGTCCGACGTCAGACAACTGATCGATACCAATCAATGTCAGCAGTGCGATCTGAGCGAGGCGGACCTGCGGGAGGCCCAATTGAACGGCGCCGATCTCCTGGGGGCGAACCTGCAAAAGAGCGACCTGCGGGGGGCCCAGTTGAGGGGGGCAGACCTGAGTTCGGCGAATCTGATCGGGGCGGATCTGTCCGGGGCAGACCTGCGGGACGCGAAGCTCCACAGCACGACTTTACGCACTGCCAACCTCAGCGATACGAATTTGTCCTGGGCGGATCTGTACCGGGCTTTTCTGGAAGGGGCGAAATTGGACAACGCCAATTTATCTAACGCCAATTTGAACGATGCCAAGTTGGAGGGGGCGACGTTCTGCGGGGCGACGATGCCGGACGGTTCCCAGGGCCAGTGTTAGGGGTACGAGGCGGTTCGGGCGATCGCGGAAATTTCATCGACGACGGCAATGCGACCCCGAAGTACCGCCCGCAACAGCCGATCGACGCAGCGTCTCTCCTCATAACTGAGGGAGTCATTTAAAATCGCCGCCATCAGGCCGTAGCGATCGGCGAGGGTGAGTTGACCGGTCAGATTGACTTGGGCAAATAAGTCACCGAGGGCGGATTGAATGAGGTGGATTTGAGTTTTCATGGCTCGAAACTAGACTCGCTATTGATTAGTATCGGATCGGGGGGCGGAATTGACCGTGATGTGATGAAAGGAACGTCGCGATCGTGACACATACAAATTGGCGATCTCGTCCGCCCTATCCTTGTGATTTCAAACAATCAATCGGGTGATTTTAATTGTCGATTTTTGTAAAAAAATGTTGTTTTTTCTCAAGAATAATCAATGAGTTTTAGATCGAGGATTCGGCGATTAATGTCGGTCTAATCAGGCTATTTTATTTAGAGTTCAATTCATATGGAAGAACTAGAAAAAGCTTATTTTTT
>JBNGCR010000087.1:0-16589 GCA_050045915.1 Limnospira sp. | reverse complement strand
GCTATTTTATTTAGAGTTCAATTCATATGGAAGAACTAGAAAAAGCTTATTTTTTTATTGGAACAAACCCTGTATCGTTGGGATATTGAGCGACAGATAATGTCGGCGATAGATGCCAATATTTATCCGAATTTTAGAGAAGAAAAAATATTGAATTTATTATTAACATCCCTGCGATCGCTCCCCCTCGGATTTTGGGGCGGAGTCGCCACAGTCAACGGCCGTCTGATTTGGCAACTTCAATCAAACTTACCGATGGACGAATCTCAAGAGCGGGCAATCCGCCGGTGGACGACTGATAGCTTCGCCCTCCTCAGTGAAACGGCGGTTGAAGGGCGACAGCCGGATTCTGACGAGGGCAGTCACCTCCGTTCCGGTTTAATTTCTCAGCCTCTCAAACAGATGAGTTCTGTGGTCTTTATTCCCCTGCATGAACCGGATATAAATGAAGTCTTTGGCTTGCTATTTGCGGGGGTGAATCAGTCCGAATTTTTAGATCGGGAATACTTGCAATTTTTAGAGGCGATCGCAACTTTGGGGGCGACGGTGATGGCTCGGTCGATCCCCCGGCGACCTACCCCTCCTCAACCCCTGGAAACGACGATTCAAACCCTTCCAGAAGGTGTCCTCGTTCTGGATGATTCCCGGGCGGTAAGACTGCTGAATTCTGCGGGTCAACGGTATCTGGAGTGGCTGTCCCAGCCCGCGATCGCCACTCCCCTGACTCGCCTCGGAAACCTGCCAATTTCTCAATTGTTCGAGCAAGAAACGGTTCGTATTGTCATCGATAATCCGGCGAGACGGGTATTGGAAGCGATCGCGATCGCCCTGCCTTTGACATCACAAAATTATCGGTGGGCGATCGTCATCCGAGATGTCAGCAGACTTCAGGACGGGACGGGTCAAATGTCTAGAACTGCCAAATATGATCCCCTGACGGGGCTACTCAATCGCCGCGAATTTGAAGCCTGTTTGGAACGGATTTGTATCGAGATCAAAGCAGACGGCGAACAGAAAAGCCATACCCTCTGTTATCTCGACCTGGATCGATTTAAATTGATCAACGATACCTGCGGTTTTCAGGCTGGAGATGAATTATTAATTCAAATTAGTGATTTGTTGAAATCCGAAGTTCGCAAAACCGATATCGTCGGACATTTGGGAGGCGACGAATTTGTGATTTTACTCTACAACTGTCCCCTCGAACAAGGGTTGCAGTTAGCTGGCCGTCTGCGGGAAAAAGTCGCCCAAAAACAATTTGCTTGGCAGAATCAATTGTTTGCCATCGGCGCCAGCATCGGTTTAACTGAAATTCTCCCTGATGTCGAAAATGTTGCCAGCGTGATGCGGGCGGCGGATGCCGCCTGTTACGCCGCCAAACAGCAGGGCCGCAACCAAGTTTACGTCTACCAATTCGGGGTGGCTGATACTGATTCACAACAGGCGAGTTTGCATTGGATACAACGATTAAATCGGGCGATCGCAGAAGATCGGTTCTGTTTGTACAGCCAAAAAATTGCCCCCACTTCGTCGGAACTTCCCCAGGGGGAACACTACGAAATCCTATTGCGACTCCTCGACGAAACGGGGCAGATTATTCTTCCCCAAGTTTTTATTCCCATCGCGGAACGCTATAACTTAATGCCCGCGATCGACCGCTGGGTGATCCGCAAAGTTTTCCAGTATTTGTCCGGGCGAAAACAGTTTTTGGAAACGTCGGTTCACATACCAACTCCGACCCACCCCGCCTGTCTCTACAAAATTAACCTTTCGGGGGCGAGTCTCAACAGCAATGGTCTGTGTGAATTTATTTTGGAACAACTCTATTTTTATAAAATCAACCCTCAGACGATCTGCTTTGAAATTACGGAAACGGTGGCGATCACGAATCTCATCAAAACTGCCAAAATGATTAATTATTTGAAGGGGTTCGGGTTTCGGTTTGCGTTGGATGATTTTGGATCGGGGATGTCTTCTTTCGCCTACCTGAAAAATCTGCCCGTAGACTATATCAAAATTGACGGTCAGTTTATCCGCAATATTGTGACCGATACGATGGATGCGGCGATTGTCGAGGCGATTCACCGCTTCAGCCAAGTGATCGGCATGAAAACCATCGCTGAGTTTGTCGAAAATAATGATATTTTCATGAAAATTAAATCCCTCGGCGTGGATTATGCTCAGGGGTTCGCGATCGAACATCCGAGTCCGTGGATTCACGGCCAGAATGCGGATTCTGATGAGTCCGAGTAATATAGAGGTGTAGGGTGCGTTTTTCGACGATTCATCATCGCTGAAATCAGTCGGTGGTGGCGGGGGAACGCAGCGGGTTTAATATCTAGATCCCTTGGGAATTGATTCCCAAGCTAATAGCTGAAATCCTCTCCAGAGGATTGGCGAAGGATTGATGGATGTAACGAAAGCGGCGATCGCACCCCATATATGGCGGCACATTTTCCCATGATGTTATAGTACATCAAATCGGGAAAAAAGTCAAGCCCCGATATCTAGAAACCCGGTTTCTTCCAGTATCTCTGTGAGGAACCAAAAACTCTCCTAGAAACCGGGTTTCTTCTCCTCAAACCCCTGCCGCGGCGAGTAGCGGTTGGATGGTTTCCCAACTCAATCCCTGTTCGATATATTGGGGATTGGCGGGGTTGTAGGGACCGACGAGGCGATCGATTTCCAAAATGGTGGCGTCATCGGGTAAGACGGGGACATCGGGATCGAAAGCCGTCGCCCGCATCAGGGAACTGGAGAAGCCTTTAAAGATGGCGATTTCGTCCGGTTCCCCGTCAATTTCCGCCCGGACGAGCAACACTTCCCGGGGGTTTTTTTCCGTGTACAGTTCCAAACGTTTGGCGATCGCGGTTGGCATATCGATTTTAGATTTTAGATTTTAGATTGAATATTCTTCGACTCCCGACTCCCCATCCGCAATGCCCCAGAATCAGAGTGCGGGACAAAACTGATAATTGATCAATGAAAATTATCAATGATAAATGATTCAGTTTCCCGTCGCAGAACGTCCCTGTCTTCCCAGGCGAATCAGGATAAAATATCCGAAATAAATCAAATAAAGTAACAATCCCACAAGGCCCAAAAATCCGAGAAATTGGGGTGTCCAGTCCGGGTGAAAAATCTGTTTGTAGGTCCAGGGGGGATCGAGCCAGATCCGACAACCCGGATCGGCGAGTAAATCTTGCGTGCCCAAAAATGCACATCGCAGGGAGGGGAGGAAAAGCAGGGCTCCGATCGCGTTGTAAACCGTAATCGCCCACCGCCAACTGGTGAAGGTGAGTTTCAGGGGCGATGGTTGCATATCCTCGATTTCTTCGTTGATATCCACCCAAAACCACAAACTCAGCGGGATGAGAATGCGGGAGGCGATCGAACATAAAAAACTGAAGGGGAAGGCGGCAATCATCAGATAAACTGTGATCATCAACAGGCTCGCCACCCGCCAATAGATAATTAAAAGCCGTTGCAGGGCTTCCAACTTTTTAACGAAGGCCCAAAGGAGTAAAATTAAGGGGAGAATTACGGTCAACAGGACCGCGAGTCGGTAATCCATCCAAACCCAAGTTTCCAAAGGCGAGGGTGAGGCGACCATTAAAATTGCGTTGAACATTATTTTCTCGTCTGCGGTGCTGATCTCATGTCCGCTCAAATCGTTTGATTGATTCAAACGATTTCTTGAATTCGATGATCAGAAATCTACACAATAGCTGATGATCCGAACTGGATAGGACGGGGGGACGGGCGATCGCCGGCGGTCTGAACTCACCCGAAAACGAAACTGCAAACCCCGAAAAGTCCGAGTGTTGCGTCTGCGTATCCGTCGAGATGGGGTTGAATCCCTTGACCCCGACTTGCGGCCGGGGCTAGGGGACTAGTCGATAACAAGGAGAACCTAGTCGTCATAAACCCGGCACTCGGCGGCTTCGGGATTATTGTCGCAGTAGACTTCAAAGGAACTCTTGGCTGGTTGTTGCTTTTTGTGAGCCGCTTCAGCTTGCAACTCTTCTACCGCATCCCAGGCGGCGGCACACTCTTTAGACGTACCCCCCTGAGTATCGCAGACGTTGCGAGCTTCCTGGCGCTCTTTTTCGATGAGTTCGTCGATATTTTCGCTCATACTAACCTTTTTTCCCTTTACAAACGTCGTCACGAGCCCGACCCCATCAGCTATGATAGCCAGCGATCGCTCGACCGGGTTATTCTAGCTGACGGGTTCAGCGATCTTCCATAGTCTGTGATACATCACTCCAGAGCGTCAACCCCAAATTTTGACTGTTTTTTAAGGTTTGCTCGGGGCGATCGGAAGTCACTGCACCCAAACAGGAGAGCCCGTAACATTAAGTAATGTTAACACAAGACCGACTGCGGGACGCTTTCCAGACAATAACAGCTATCTGACCGGAAAATCTCAAAATCTTGGGGGACCCGAACGGGTGGACTTTCGCCGATGGCGGTCTGCATTCGGCAGCGGAGCGTTTCGCGACTCCCGATTCCCGTGGGGGGTGGCAGCAGATTGTCCCGGATACCAGACGCAACGCCAAATTTAAGGAGGGCTAACATGGTAGAACCGACAACAGCACAAATGCGATGGGTGAGTACCCTATCAACCCGCCCCTCTTTGGAGGCGGCGGTGACGGAGGTGGTTGATCGAGCCACGGCGGCTCTGGAAGCCCCGGCCGATCTGGGGTTGGTGTTTATTTCCTCGGCTTTCGCCAGCGACTATTCTCGACTGATGCCCTTGCTGGCTGAACGGCTGTCCGTCCCTGCTCTGATCGGTTGCAGCGGCGGGGGGGTGATCGGGATGGCCTCCGAAGGGGGGGCCGAAGAAATCGAGGGAAAACCCGCCCTGAGCCTGTGTCTGGCTCACCTTCCCGGGGTCGAAGTCCGCCCCTTCCACCTGACGACGGAGGAACTTCCTGATTTGGATAGTCCCCCGGAAGATTGGGTGGAGTTGATCGGCGTCCACCCCCAAAATTATCCCCAATTGATTGTGCTCGTCGATCCGTTTTACGGAAAAATCAACGATTTGCTCCAGGGCCTGGACTATGCCTATCCGGGAGTCCCGAAAGTGGGGGGATTGGCGAGTTCTGGCGTGATGGGTCAGGCGACGGCGGTATTTTGCAACGGCGAACTGTACGCCGGGGAAGCGGTGGGGGTGGCGTTGAGCGGCAACATCGTCCTCGACACCATCGTGGCCCAGGGATGCCGGCCGATCGGCGACCCGTACCGAATTACCCAGGGCGATCGCAATATCATTTTACGGGTGGAGAACCGAGGGGCGGAACTCTCGCCCCTGGATGCCCTCCAGGAGCTGTTGGGGGAGCTCGGCGAGGAAGACCGGCAACTGGCTGGGCATTCTCTGTTTGTCGGGGTGGTGCGGGACGAGTTCAAACAGAACTTGGAAGCGGGGGATTTTTTGATCCGGAATTTGATCGGAGTCGATCCCCGGATGGGGGCGATCGCGATCGGCGATCGAGTCCGGCCCGGACAGCGTATCCAGTTTCACCTGCGGGACGCCCGCACCTCTGCCGAAGATCTGGAACTGTTGCTCGAAGGCCAGGACACCTCGGCGCGGCCCGAAGCGGTTCACACCCGAGGTGCCCTGATGTTTTCCTGTCTGGGACGGGGTGAAAACCTCTACGGCGAACCCAATTTCGACTCAAATTTGTTCCGCCGCCATTTTCCCATTCCCCTGAGTGGCTTTTTCTGCAACGGGGAAATCGGCCCGGTGGGGAACGGCACGTTCTTACACGGCTACACGTCCGTATTCGGAATTTGCAGACAGCCGGAATAATTGATAATTGACAATTGATAATTGATAATTATCAATTTTTTTCCATTCACTTTTCATTTTTTATGCAGTTGAATTCCATTAAAAAAGCTCTGGTTACGGGGGCGTCGTCGGGGATCGGCGAAACGTTTGCGCGGGAATTGGCTTCCCGGAAGATCGAGCTGGTTTTGGTGGCCCGATCGCGGGATCAACTCGATCGCCTGGCATCCGAGTTAGGAGGAAAGCACGGGATTCAGGTGCAGGTGATTGCCCAAGATCTGACGGAACCTAACGCGACGCAGGTGGTTTTCGATACCGTCGCCGGCGGGGGAGAGACGGTCGATCTGCTGATCAACAATGCCGGATTTGGGGATTATGGTGCATTCGAGACGCGATCGCTCGACAAACAGATGCAGATGGTACAACTGAACGTGGGGGCTGTGGTGGGTCTGACGCACCGCTTTTTGTCGGCGATGAAACGGCGAAACCGGGGGGCGATCGTCAATGTTTCGTCCATTTCCGGCTATCAACCCCTCCCCTATCTTTCGGTATACTCGGCAACGAAGGCTTTTGTCCTCTACTTCACGGAGGCTCTGTGGGCCGAAAATCAAAATTCGGGAGTCCGCATTTTAGCCCTGTGTCCTGGCCCGACGGAATCGAACTTTTTCGAGGCGGCTGAATTTCCCGAATCCTTCCGAGGTGCCGGCAACTCCCTTACCCCCGCCGAAGCAGTGGTCAAAGATGCCCTCGCGGCCCTGGAAAAAGAAGGCTCCAGCCTCGTCACGGGGGGGCTATCCAACCAAATCATCGTCAACCTGCCCCGCTTGCTGCCCCGGGATACCATTGTCGGTTTGGTCGAAAAGCAGTTCAGGCCGAACTAGGGTGTGCTCGGTGGGGTATGGGGTGTGGGGAAGGGTTAAAAATTTCTCCGACTCCCGACTCCCGACTCCCGACTCCCCACCTCCCCCTCCTTTCCAAAATCGATCGCGTGTGGTAGATGTTTTCTGCAACAATGGATCGATAATCATTTTTTGCCGACCGAGCAAATTGTAGAGATTTAAAGAACAAAACAAAATTCACTATGAAACGTTATCGTTCAATTCTGGCCTGTGTTTTGGCACTGGTGACTGCCTTTGTGGTGGGCTGCAGTTCGCCTGAGGTCGCCGAGCCGCCCACCTACAGCGATGCCCAACTCGAACAAATTCAAGAGTATAAAACCGATATCCTGGGCCTGCGCGATCGCATGACCAAGGAACTGAGCGCTTCCATCCAAAGCGGCGACTGGGTGAATGTGGACAATTTCGTTCACGGCCCGTTGGGAACTCTCCTCCAGGAGATGAATTACCTGACCCGCAACCTCCTCCCCGACGAACAGCCCCCGGCCCGCAAGTTGGCCCGGGAAGTGTTCCAGCACTTGGTGGAAGTGAGCAATGCCGCCGAAAAAGGCGATCGCGCCAAGGCCGTCACGGGCTATCAGGAAGCCCTCAAGGATCTGGACACATTTTTGACCAAAGTTCCCCGAGCCACTTAATTCCTTTGGCGATCGCTCACACTGGATAGCTCACTTATGGCTCACGTTGTTATTGTCGGATGTGGTATCGTTGGCGCCGCGATCGCCTACGAACTGTCTTCGGTTCCGGGACTCTCGGTGACGGTGTGCGATCGCAAACCTCCCGCCACGGAATCCACCGGGGCGGCGTTGGGGGTGCTGATGGGTGTCATCAGCCACAAAACCAAGGGGCGGGCCTGGAAACTGCGCTGGGACAGCCTAAAACGCTATGAAACGCTGATTCCGGAACTGGAAACCCGCCTCGATCGCCCCCTCCCCTTCAACCGCTGGGGCATTTTGATGTTGGGGTTCGAGGGGGAAAACTGGACTCGCTGGGAAGAGTTGGCGGAAATTCGCCGCTCTCAGGGGTTGCCGCTGGAGTTGCTAGACCTGGAAACGGTGCGATCGCGATATCCGCAAATTGATTGCGATCGCGTGACGGGGGCGATTTATTCCCCCCGCGATCGGCAACTCGACCCCACCGCCCTCACTCTGGCTTTGGTGGATGCCGCCCGACAAAATGGGGTGACGTTCAATTTCGGCGTTGGGGTGGACGGCTGGGAAATTGCCGAAAATGGCGATTCTCAAAAAATCTGTCAAACTCTTAAAACCGATACCGGCACTCTGGCGGCGGACTGGGTGGTGGTGGCGGCGGGATTGGGAACCACCCCCCTGCTGGAAACGCCCCCCCAACCCCCTCCGGTGACGATTCGCCCGGTTCTCGGACAGGCTTTGCAGGTGCGGTGTCCGCAACCCCTGGCAACGAGTCCCCAACCCGTAATTACCGGCGATGACGTGCATATCGTCCCCCTGGGTGGGGCGGAATATTGGGTGGGGGCGACGGTGGAATTTCCCGACGCGGATGGAAATGTGGAGGCTGATGCGGAATTGCTCGATCGCCTCCGAGACGGTGCGATCGCCATGTGTCCGGCTTTGAAAGATGCCGAAATCCTCCGCCAGTGGAGCGGTCTGCGGCCCCGCCCCGATCAACCCGCCCCGGTCATCAGCCCTTTAACCGGATTTAAAAACATCCTCCTCGCCACCGGACACTATCGCAACGGGGTATTATTGGCGCCCGCCACCGCTTTGAAAATTCGGGAAATGCTCGATAAAAATTAATCAAACTTGGGTGGGGCAGTGCGTCCCCGCCTGCCCTGTTTTAAAGATCCCGGGTTGGATATCAAGACCGCTTTGGAATGAATTCCAAAGCTAATAGCTCAAATCATCTTTAGATGATTGGGGAGGTGATCTCTCTTTTGTCACTCCGGGAGATTTCGACGATTTTCCGCCATCACAGAAGAGGGATGAGGATATTCTCTGTCCAACCGAGTCCACTTGAGTGGACTTTTGCTATGAGCCTTGAAATTCATTTCAAGGCGGGTTCGTTCGGAGACTCAAAGCGGGTTCCGGGGGTTGGGAATAGTCGATCGCCGGTTCCACATCTGCGGGGGTTAAGGGTAATCAAAAAAATCGGTATCGACTCCCGCAAATTAAAAGGATAGCGTTCCGCGTTAAATCTCAACTCCCAAGCGATCGCAAATTTCCGCCACCACTTCAGCCCATCCCTGACAGCCGGGAGACGAGGCGACTGGCCAGCGGCGATCGCCCAATCCCGGATGGGGTCCCTTTTTGCCGGGAATAATAACTGGAATATCCACCGCTTCCAACATCGCCAAATCGTTGGGACTGTTCCCCAAACCGACGGTGGCGATCGTTTCTCCCGGTGCGATCGTAGCATATCGCCGCACCAACCACTCGACCGCCCGACCTTTTCCGGCATTTCCGCCGATCAGGTGAGAAAAGCGATCGCCCACCACGACGCGAAATCCCGACTCCGTTATTGTTTTTTCCAATACTGCCGGATCGATCGCTTTGGGAGTAACAAACGGTTCGGTAAATTCCCGATTTTTCGCCCGCTTCGCCTCCTCAGTTGATAATCCCGTCCGTTCGATAATCTCATCGACGCTCAAATCCCCGAACCCTCGCAGCGGTTCTCCGAGAGACTGAATAATTTCCGCCAATCCCCGGCGAATATCCCCATAAGAATCGCCCAGTTGCATCAAATGATAATCGCCCCGAAGTTGGGTTTCCGGGGACGTGAGGCGATCGCCATTTTTGGGGATAAAAATAGCACTGCCATTTTCGACAATAAACGGGTCTGTTAATCCGATTTCCCCCCGCAGGACTTCCACCTCTTCCCGAGTTTTGCTGGTGACGGGAATAACCGGAATTTGCTGCCGTTTCAGTTGTTCGAGGACGGGTAGGGCGCGATCGTACCGGTAATCCTCGGAATTGAGCAGAGTTCCGTCCAAATCGGTAAAAATCAATAACATTGCTCGGCGGATGGTTCGATAATTTTATCTTCCCCCAAATGGGGCATAAAATCAAGCACCGCTTGGGAATCAATTCCCAAGCTAATAGCACAAATCCTCTCAAGAGGATTAAAAAGCATCGGGGAGGTTATGCGGTCAAATAACCGTCTGATATAATTCGCAAAACTCCCACCCATTCAAACCCCCAAAAATTGGCAGTTTGGGAGCAATACAACCCTCCCTCTTCCCTCCGTGCCCTCTGTGCCTGGAGTGGTTAATATTCTCAAATTATCTCAATATAAATCAAGTCAAAATCGACCCCCCCATCATCTTCTGATACCGCCGATCCCACTCCGCCGCCATCGCCGGCCACCGTTCCAAAGTCGGATCTTTTTGCATCACCTTCTGAGCCGCTTCCCTCGCCAGTTCCAACACTTCCCGATCTTCCACCAAACTCGCCAGGGCAAAATCCGGCAAACCCGACTGGCGGGTGCCCAAAACCTGACCCGGCCCCCGCAATTCCATATCCATTTCGGCGATAAAAAAGCCGTCCTGGGACTGTTCCAAAACCTGCAGTCGCTGCTTCGCCTCGGCGGTAGAACTTCCCGACATCAACAGACAATAAGACTTGTCCTGTCCCCGGCCGACGCGGCCCCGCAATTGGTGAAGTTGCGACAATCCGAACCGTTCCGCATTTTCGATCAACATCACCGTGGCGTTGGGAACGTCCACCCCCACTTCCACCACCGTTGTCGATACCAAAATCTGGGTTTCTCTATCTCGAAATTTGGCGATCGCCTCCTCTTTCTCCTGGCTGCTCATCCGCCCGTGCAACAGCCCGATCGCCAACTCCGGAAAGATCTTCTCCTGAAGTTTATCATGTTCCTCGATCGCCGATCGCGCCTCCAACTTCTCCGACTCCTCAATCAACGGCAACACCACATAAACCTGCCGTCCCTTCGCCACCTCCCGCCGAATCAAATCATAGGCTTCCTTACGCTTATGACCCGATAACATCGTCGTCTGAATCGGTTGCCGTCCGGGGGGCAACTCATCCAACTGACTCACATCCAAATCCCCGTGCAACGTCAGCGATAACGTCCGGGGAATCGGCGTCGCCGTCATCGTCAAAACGTGGGGCGACTCCCCTTTTTGCTGCAATTTCGCCCGCTGCTGCACCCCAAATCGGTGCTGTTCGTCAATCACCACCAACCCCAATTTGTGGAAATTCACCTGATCTTGAATCAAGGCGTGGGTCCCCACCAAAACCGGCAATTCCCCCGTCTCCAACTGGGAATGAATCTGCCTCCGCTTCGCGGTTTTCGTCGAACCCGTCAACAACTCAACCGGCAGATGCATCAAATTGAACCAACCCACCAATTTCTGATAGTGCTGTTCCGCCAAAACCTCCGTTGGTGCCATCAACGCCGCCTGATATCCCGCCTGAATAGCTGCCAACATTGCCACCACGGCAACCACCGTCTTACCCGCCCCCACGTCTCCCTGAATCAGGCGATTCATCGGTTCCGGAGAGTGGAGATCGTCCAAAATTTCGCCGATCACCCGCTTCTGGGCATTGGTCAGTTCAAAAGGTAAAATTTTATAAAACTGTTCGACGAGTTCCCCCTTGGGGGTCAAAACTGCGCCGGTTTCCGTCGTTTTCTGAACCTTTCGCCTCTGCAACAATCCCAATTGCAGATAGAAAAATTCGTCGAACACCAGCCGCCGCCGCGCCGCCGCCAACCAGTCCCGATTCGGGGGGAAATGAATGTTGGCGACGGCTTCGGATATTTCGATTAACTGATAGGTTTCGAGTAAATTTTTGGGCAACGATTCCTGCAACTTTTGGGTTGCGGGTAATGCCGCCAGCATCGCCTTTCTCACCAAATCCGCTCCAATGCCTTCCGTGAGGGGATAGACGGGCAGTACCCGGCCAATTTTCATCGAGGAAATGTGCCCCTCAGCGCGATCGAGAATTTCCAGTTCCGGATTATCTAAGGTGATGCCGTATTTATTTTTTTTCACCAAACCAGAGGCGGCGATGGTTGCCCCCGGCGGATAGTTATATTTTTGCTTACTTTGCCAGCCTTTATTGCCGTAACGATTGCCCGCGAAAAATCGGGTAATTTTTAATTGTCCGGTTTCGTCTTTTATGGTCAGTTCTAAAATGGTTAATTTCCGGTTTTTGGGACTGCTGAAACAGTGGCACCGTTTCACCTCGGCGACGATGGTGACGGTTTCTCCCGGTTCCAATTCTTTGATCTTGACCTGGCGGGCATAGTCGAGATGATCCCGGGGATAATAATAGAGTAAATCGTAAACGTTATAAATTCCCAACTTACCCAGGCGATCGCCATTTCTTGGCCCCACCAATTCTTTCAATGAACTGTCGAGATCCGGGGCTTTTTTTGCGTTTAATTGTTGTTGGGGAAGCGGTTTTGGGACAGCCGGCAGTGGCGACGGTTCCTGATGTTGATGCTGGGATAAATTTCTCTGAGATTCTAATAACCGCTGGGATTGGGTTAAAAACCGCCGGGTATCCGCGATCAAATGTTGCCGATCTTCCAATTCCAGTTGGGAGTAGTTGGCGAAGTCTCCCGCCAATTTATGCCCGAGGGAATGGGCTTCTGCCGGGATAATTTCCAAGACTTGATGGAGGCTGAGGAGCAGAAACTCGTTAAACCGATACTGCTTTCCCTGAAGGTTCGTAAATCCCCGCTCTGCCTCAACAGTCAGGGCTTTTTGGATGCGCCACCAGTCGAGTTCATAGGTTGCCATAATTCCTGCAAATTGTCGTCAATTTTATCGGTATCAAATTCTGCTATAAATCAGCTTTAATTGAAGATTGTCCGGTACACGGGCATCCTGCCTGTGACAAGCTAGAAGCTCGTTTGACGCGGTTTTAGAGTTAAAATCAATCCTCCTAGCATAGCGGTTTTGGGGGGCAAAATCAAGGCGGAAAAGGGTTGACAAGCCGATCGCCTTCCGGTAAGATAAGGCAATAGGTTATCAGGGGTCGTTCGCCCCACAACTTGATTTTTTTATCAACATAGCACAGTCAAGCCGATGGTGGCTACTGCTCGAACCAACTCGAACGCCATGCGGACTCCGCCTCCAGCACCGCCCGATCCCGCTGTTTTTTCTGGTAATCCCGCCCCAGACGATGCAGACGCCCGACCAAATTGCGGATCTGGTGTCTCGCCCCCATCACCGCCGGATCGGCAAATTCGATCTCGGGCAGTCGCAGATGAACCGTAATCAATTGGGTAAGATTGGAACTGTGCTTGTCATCCTCATCGTCCGTCTCGATGGTCAGATGCAGTAAATTGGGACTGCCGCCGGTCGCTTCCGGTGGCGGATCGGCTTTAGACGCAGCTTCTAGCAGCGCTTCGGGTAATTCGGGCAGGATAATTCCCGCTTCCTGCAAGAGGAGATTGACATCGTGGGAGAGGGTGTAGAGGATCTCTTGAATAGCCTCCTCGATATTTTCTTGCCAGTGCAGGAGGCGAATGGGCGTGATCAGGAGGGGTTTGAGTTCGGAAAGGGATTTGGTGGGGGGACTCGGTTCCGCCGTCGCCTCCGGTTCCTCCGGATTCCTTTCACCTTCGGGGGGTTCTTCCTCCGGGGCGGAACTCAATTTTCCTCCAGGAGGCGGCGGGGTGTCCCCGGCGATCGGCGTGCGGACGAGGGCCGTCAATTTAGTGTGAGTCTGACCCGCCAAATCGCGAATTCCGGCTTGCAATTCCTGTCTTTCCGAGTAGGACAGTTGCAAAAATGCCTCCGGATACCCTTGGGTACACAAATGATAAGTAGCCAGGATCAATTGCTGTCGCACAGCCTGACTCAACACCTGTAAATAATTTTCGTAGCAGCTATAAAAATCCTGGGCGATCTTCGCGATCGCCTCTTCCAATGTTGCGATATCTTGTTCGATGCGTTTAAGCGATCCGGCCATAATTGATAGCAGGGAAAATCGGTAATCGGTAATCGGTAATCGGTAATCGGTAATCGGTTATTTTCCCTACACCACACACCTCACACCCTACATTTAAAGCCCCGATCTGTTTTGATCGTGCCATCAGATCGGGGCGAAGTCAATCAAAAATCGCCCGTTTTGGGGCTGGCATTTTACGCCTTGCCGCCGGTTTGGGCGGCTACCTCATCCGCAAAATTGCTCTCTTCCTTTTCCAAACCTTCACCCAAAACGAATCGGGCGAACCGACGAACTTGGATATTTTCACCCAGTTTGGCAACCGTTTGCTTGATCAGTTCTTCCACAGAAATATTCTGGTCGCGGATGTAAGGCTGATCCAGCAAAGACAATTCCTTCAGGCGTTTGTCGATCCGACCTTGGACGATTTTTTCCTTGATATTGTCTGGCTTGTTGCCCAGATCGTCCCGATTCATCTCGATTTCCTTTTCCTTCGCCACCATCTCCGAGGGAATATCCGCGATGGAGACATACTCCACGTTAGGACAGGCGGCAATCTGCATGGCGACGTTCCGCACCAAGTCCTGAAATTCTTCCCGTCGGGCCACGAAATCCGTTTCGCAGTTGACCTCCACCAGGACCCCGACCCGTCCCCCGGTGTGGATGTAGCTGCCCACCAACCCTTCAGTTGCGGAGCGACCCGATTTTTTCTCGGCCGACGCGATCCCTTTCTGTCGCAGCCACTCGACGGCCTTCGTCATATCGCCATCCGTTTCCTTCAGAGCCTTTTTGCAGTCCATCATGCCGGCGCCCGTTTTGTCGCGCAGCTCCTTGACTACTTTTGCAGATATGTCCGCCATCTTTATCCTTTCGTTCCTTGCTTAAAGTTTTGGTCAGTCGCTATGAGACACTTGTTAATGAAGTTTAACAAATGCTCTGCGTCCTACTCAACTGTTATCCCCGGGAGGGGAGAGCGATCGCCCCCCTCTCCGAGGATATCATCGGTTCTGAAGTGTTACGCTTCAGGCTGAGGTTCGTTCACCTACTCTTCCGAGTCGTCCGAGGACTGCTCCTGTTCGTCGGCTTCCTCATACTCCTCGTAGTCTTCGGCACCTTCATAATCTTCGTAGTCCCCGGCGGATGCCGTATCGAGTTCGCCGTGGCGACCTTCGTAAATGGCATCCGCCAACTTTCCGACGAGCAGCTTGATGGCGCGGATGGCGTCGTCGTTGGCGGGAATGTGGATGTCCGCCAAATCCGGGTCGCAGTTGGTATCCAACAAAGAAATGATCGGAATACCCAGCTTGCGACATTCCATGACGGCATTGTACTCCCGGCGCTGGTCGATCAGGATCACGGCGTCGGGAACCCGGCGCATTCCCTTGAGTCCGCCCAAATATTTCCGCAACTTGCTCAACTCGCGGCGCAGGACGGCGGCTTCCTTTTTGGGGAGGTAGTCCAACTGGCCGCTTTCTTCCCGGCTTTCCAATTCTTTGAGACGGTCTACGCGGGTTTTGATCGTCACCCAGTTGGTGAGCATCCCCCCCAACCACCGCTGGTTGACGTAGAATCCGCCGCAACGGCTGGCCTCTTGGGCGATGATGCCGGCGGCTTGGCGCTTCGTCCCGACGAACAGGAACTTTTTCCCCTGTTCGGAGGAACTTCTGACGTAATCATAAGCCTGGTCCATCAGTTGGGCGGTTTGAACGAGGTCGATGATGTGGACGCCGTTCCGCTCCGTGAAGATGTAGGGGGACATTTTGGGATTCCAACGGCGGGTCTGGTGGCCGAAGTGTACCCCGGACTCGAGCATTTCTGCGAGACTGATCACTGGCATGGTCGATTTTCTCCTTTTCGGGTTAATCCTCCACCCGGGCGCCGATCTGCGCGGGAAAACCCCCGCCAGACACCCGAACTCCCGGATGTGCGAGTTTAGACAACCTGACTATTGTAGCGAATTGGGGCGGAAGATGGAATCCCTTTGGGAAGAATGGGCGAGATCTCTGAAATCACCGAGCCGTCGGGGGCCAATATCGCACTAAAGATCGATTCGAGGCGATCGCTTTTGATGATTTAATGATTTAATAGACGGAAAGCATTAGGTATTTAAGCAAATGACAAATACTAAATCTGGCGGTCCTTACACCTTCCGTATCTTCTGGGCGGCTGTCCTGCTCGGAATTAACCTGTTGGTTGCGGCCTACTATTTCCATATCATTGAATAGTCTCTAAGGGTTTCTCCTGAAACCCCGGTGCTGCCGGCAACATCCGATTGGGGATTCATCTGTCCTTTTTGGGGTGGTGTGGCAGCACTTTTTCATCGAGGGTTTAATGTTCGATTTTCGCTTCGAGTTCGTTGAGGCGCTCTCGGATATCGATGACATCCTGTTTGAGTTCGATGGTCAGGGTGGCGAGGTTGTCGAACATGGGATCGCCGGAGAGCCATCGGGTCATCCCCTCGGGGGGAACATTTTCCGGGAGGGCGGTGCGGGGAATGACTTCGATCGCCGGCGTTCTGGAGGGTTGAGAGCGGAGTTGGTCGATCTGGCTGCGGAGTCGGGAGATGTCGGACTCTAACCGTCGGATGCGATATTCGAGTTGGGCGGTGTCGGCGGCGCGGACGGGGGCGAAGTTGAGAATTAGGATCAGGGTTAGAAGTCCACCGATCGCGATCGCCGAAATTTTGGTTTTTTGCATGACCGAAATTGAGGGGCGGGGGGGTTGACGGGGGGCGGCGATTCGAGTTAAACTATTGACATAAACCCCACATAATGGGCTGTATTCAAAAATATTATTTTCGCTACTATTCCCATTATCTAAAATAATACCGAAAGTCAAGCAAAAAAGCAACGCTCCCGGCTAAAATCGCGAAATTTTTAACATTTCTTAATTTTTTTTTAAAATTTTTAAAACAGTTGTCCGATCCAATCCGGTCTTTGACCAAGGGCGCAAGGCTTGCGCCCCTACATTACCCCCACCCGCCACTTGAAATCAGTAGCTAATTTG
>JBNGCR010000086.1:0-21427 GCA_050045915.1 Limnospira sp. | reverse complement strand
CCCCCAGAGGTGCGATCGCCCTTATTTGAAGTTAAACAAAACGAGAGTTTGGCTTTCAATAAACCGCCCCACACCCCAACGACACCCCACACCCCAAAAGAACCCGAACGAGTCGTCCGCCTGTTGGAATGGATTGACTTCGAGGGGGCGATCGCGAATAACTTCGAGCTGGCCCAGGAAGCCGTCGATCCTGGGGAGGACGTATCCCCCCCCGAACCTACCTTTCAACCCCCTTCCACCGTCCCACCGTCACCCGCTCCCGCCCAAACGCAACCGGAGGTATTAATCGCCGAGGTAGCCGTAGCGGGGACGGACAATCCAGAATTGGTGGATGTGGTGTACAATGCGATCGCGATCGAACCCGGACGCACCGCCACCCGTTCCCAACTCCAGCGGGACATCAACGCCATTTTCGCCACCGGCTTTTTCCGCAACGTGCGGGCCGTCCCGGAAGACACGCCCCTGGGGGTGCGAGTCACATTCGAGGTAGAACCCAACCCCCCCTTACAAGCGATCGTCGTGGAAGGCGATCAAGTTCTGCCTCCCGAAATTGTTGAAGAAAGTTTCGAGGGTCAATTCGGCGAAATTATCAACCTCAACCGCATCGAAGAGGGTATCGAGGAAATCGAAACCTGGTATCAAGAAAACGGCTACGTCCTCGCTCAGGTCATCGAGGCCCCCGACGTCACCACCGATGGCATCGTCACCCTGGAAGTCGCCGAAGGGGTGATCGAAGATATCCGAGTGCGTTTTCTCAACGAAGATGGGGACGCGGTAGACGCGGAAGGCAACCCCGTCGAAGGCCGCACCCGCGACTTCATCATCACCCGGGAAATTGAGCTCGAACCCGGGGACGTGTTCAACCAACAAACCGCCCAGAACGATCTGGCCCGGGTGTTCGGATTGGGGATTTTTGACGACGTGCGGCTACAACTCGAACCGGGAAGCGACAATCCCCGCCGAGCCACCATGATCGTCAACGTGATCGAGCGCAGCACCGGTTCCCTCGCCTTCGGGGGCGGGATCAGTTCCGCGACGGGTTTATTCGGAACCCTGAGTTATCGGGAAACGAACCTGGGGGGCAACAACCACCAGTTGGGCGCGGAGCTACAGGTCGGGGAACGGGTGTTTCTGGTGGATTTGAGCTTCACCGACCCCTGGATCGCGGGGGACCCCTACCGCACCTCCTACACCGTGAATGCCTTCCGGCGACAGGGCATTTCTGTGATTTTTGAAGAGGGGGATGAGGACGTGCGCCTCCCCAATGACGATCGCCCCCGGGTGGTGCGGACGGGAGGCGGCATCAGCTTCACCCGTCCCTTGGCGGAAAATCCGTTCGTGCGGCCCGACTGGATCGGCTCTTTGGGGTTTCAATATCAGCGGGTGGAAGTGACGGACGCTGACGGCGATATCACCCCCCGGGACGACAAGGGCAAACTGCTCACAGCCAGCGAGGACGGCGAGGACGATTTATTTACGTTCCAGTTCGGATTGGCCCGCGATCGGCGCAATAATCCCCGGGTTCCCACCTCGGGCTATGCGTTCCGACTGGGGACGGAACAGGCGGTCCCCCTCGGTTCCGGGAGTTTATTTTTCAACCGGGTCCGGGGCAGTTACAGCCACTATTTCCCGGTCAATATTTTGGATTTCGTCCCTGGCGCACCGCAAGCCCTGGCGCTCAATTTCCAAGCCGGGACAATTATCGGCGAGTTTCCCCCCTACGAAGCGTTTCCCCTCGGGGGAGCGAATACCGTCCGCGGCTGGCAGGAAGGGGCCCTGGGGGCGGCCCGCAGTTTCGTACTGGCATCCGTGGAGTATCGCTTTCCCGTTTTTTCGGTGGGCAACTTTTTGATTGGCGGGGCGTTATTCGTCGATGGGGCTTCGGCTTTGGGGACTCAGAGCACCGTCCAGGGGAACCCCGGCGGCATCCGCGGCAAACCGGGCGACGGCATCGGCTTCGGCGCCGGCGTCCGCATTCAGTCTCCCCTCGGTCCGATCCGGATCGACTACGGGATCAATAACGAGGGCGGGAACCAAATTCACTTCGGAATTGGGGAGCGATTTTAAACAATTGATAATTGATAATTGACAATTGATAATTATCAATTGATTTCTTTATCCCTATCGGCGATCGCTTTTTGTGTCAGAAACAAAGAGCCAGAAACCGAGTTTCTAGGGAAAATCTCTGTCATCTCACCAAAATTGTTATAGAAACCCGGTTTCTTTTTCGGTGGCTAAGGAGCGATCGTCTTCTGGGGTGTAAGAAAGCGATCGTTTTTCTTTTACTCGGGTTGGCAAAAGCGGCCTGTGACTCGCTCGTATTCATCCTCTAGCAGCCACATTTGGCTCTCTTCGTAAGTCTCGCTGGTAAAGATAGATTTATAGTTTTTTGCGGGATTTTGGATGGAGAATTTACCCGACTGTTCTTTAACTAACATCAGAATATAGGGTGGGGAGAGCCAAGGATCGACCCAGATCTCCGCAAACTCCCATTCTGGTTCTGATGCTCTCTCGATCTGGGTTGTTGTCTTCTCAGGATTTTGTTCTGCGCGGTCCGGTGCGAGGGATGACATGATACTTACCTGTAGTCTTTTTGATTTTTATTTCCCCATAGTGGAGAGGAATTTGCGATCCATCTAATTTTAGGATATAACCGATTGGCTCGGCAAAAAATAGTCCATAGCGTTCATATTTGTCTTCTAAATCCTCTGCTCCTGTCCTCTCTCCTTTTTTCTGGATTTCCTCTGCAACTCGCTCCATTGTCTGGCGATTGTTAAATAAATAGACGATTCCTTCTGTTTCCAGTTCTCTTTGGGATTTTTCGGTGGCGGGGAGATGTTTGTTAATCAGGCTGCTTCGAGTTTCCAGGTGGATTTCTCGATCAATGCCACTCATATTATTTTTTAGCGAATCATCTAACTCTAGCATAAAGCGATCGCCTTCTGGGGGATAGGAGAGCGATCGCACCATCATCGAGGTATAATTGTAGAGTGCATCGGAGTGAAGCCCAACCGACACCCGCTCAAAATGTAGCAGTGAAGAAACCGGTTTTTTTAGAGAGTGCTTCGGTTCCCATCCAAAATTTTGGTAAAAACCCGGTTTCTAAATCCCTGGTGTTGATAAAGAATGAGAGGCTACGGACACCAAGTTTCCGACGTGATCGTTAGCCTTGAACCGCGTCCGAGTAATATCCGTAATGTCCGCGATATTGTGCAGGAGGTTGCTCAAAGTGGCAGGGGTCAGATCGTATCTGGAGAGTCCGGCTTTACGACGATCGCGGGACGGGAGGCTGTGGTTTATACGGTGCAAACAAGTTATCCTCATCGTTCTCGGTCTGCGCGGCTCATCCACCCGAATGGACGATATATTGTCAATATTTCGACCGGAGATTATGGCGAAAGAATCGATCCCATTGACTTGCAGGTGATGAACCTGATCGTGTCTTCGATGGCGATCGCGTTTTAGGTAAACTACAACGCCCAAGCTGAAACATTGTTGATCTCAATATGTCTCCACATCAACAATTATTTTTCATTAGGTAATAAAGCTGTACAATTTGCAGCTTTTGATTCCCAGCAGCACGATGCCTCCCATTATTCCACCCGGCCCCAACATCGCCAGTGCGGCGGTGATAGCCGCGGCCCCCGTCAGTCCCGTCGCCGCCATCGCCACCAACAGCGCGATCGCATTTTACCCGAACCCCGAGCCAGAGGCGATCGGCTTTAACTTTACCGGACGTCTGCTTATTAACATCCTCCTCGCCGTAATTTGTCGTCTCAAAGCCCCCAGAATTGGGGGTTTGGGGGCCGGGAATCAAGAATCAAAGCCCCCAGAATTAGGGGTTTGAGGGCCGGGAATCAAGAATCAAAGCCCCCAGAATTGGGGGTTTGAGGGCCGGGAATCATATCAAATCCGGTTAAATATCCGGACAAAAACGGGTCGGATATCCGCACCGCTTGGGAATCAATTCCCAAGCTAATAGCTCAAATCATCTGAAGATGATTGGGGAGGTTTAGGAGGGGATAACCGGATCTGATATAAAGAATCAAAGCCCCCAGAATTGGGGGTTTGGGGGCCGGGAATCAAGAATCAAAGCCCCCAGAATTGGGGGTTTGGAGGCCGGGAATCAAGAATCAAAGCCCCCAGAATTGGGGGTTTGGGGGCCAGATATTTTTCAAATTTATTCCCCACTCAAAAAAACCTCCAAAAGCCGATCGCACACTTTTGACCAGGTGAAATTTTCCCTGACAAATGGGGTTCCGAACTGGCGCACTTTTTGTTTTAAATCGGGCGCTTTTATTGCCATTTCCATCAGGTCGATCAGGTGGCTGTTTTGCGGTTCGAGATAGAATTTTATATCCCCTTCGCGATCGCGGAATTGTCTGAGTTTGCTTTCGATTTGCAGGCTAAATTCCGGGCGGGCAAATTCGTCCGTCGGACCCCCTTTCGTGCAGATGACGGGGGTTCCGCAGGCGATCGCTTCCAAAACCGGCATATTGAATCCCTCCGCAGAATAGGGGGAAACGTAGACATCCGCCGCCTGGTAGAGTTGGGCGATTTCTGCCGCCGATAAATTCTCGCCGATGTAGCGCATTCTGGGGCGAATGAATTCGATTTCCCCATCGGTCAGGACGTATTTCGTCGCTTTTTGAATCGAGTCTTTCGAGGGGAAAATTGCGTCCCTCCCTTTCAAAATCAACTTGGCTTCCGGGTGGCGATCGGCGACGGTTACAAATGCCTTTAACAGCCGACTGATGCCCTGCCGTTCGTTCCACATCACGCCGATATTTAAGAAGACAAAATGATCCGCCCAGCCGAATTTTTTTCGCAGGCTATTCCGTTCATCTTCGGTCGGCGGATGGTGGACTTTGGGATCGAATCCCAGCGGCACGATCGCCACCCGTTCCGGCACCGCGCCGCTGTTGAGAAATCCCCGCCGCGACCATTCCGAAGCGGTGATAATTATACTGTTGGAATTGAGGTGGGCGTCCCGAAAAGATTTCACCCCCATGCCCCGCAAAATTGTTTGGGGGACGATGCCCCACTCCGTGCAGCCGAAGACCGCCGTTATTTTGCTGTTAGAAGATGCCAAATTGAACGGGCAGTACATCCGTAACGTGATGTCTGCTTCGAGGTCGTCCGGGGGCTGGGGAAGGTGATCTAATATCGCCTCTTCTTCCGGAGAAAATAAGCCCGGGCTGGGTTTCCAATCTTCCGTAACATAGGGCATATCCCGATGGAATAGTTCCAGGCGCGATCGCTTTTTTAATTCCAGCAATTGGTGGCTGTTAATTAAAGCGTAGGAATGGGGGATCGATCGCCACCCTTCCACAACCATTTGATAGGAGGATTTTTGCGGGGAAAGAATAGGAGCCGGGTTGACCGCCGTTTTCTCCGGGTCGAGACAGTCCAAAATGCGATCGAGGCAGTGTTTCCAAGTGAACCGTCCGGCGACAAATTGGGGAACCAATTCCCGCGCCATCGTCCCCAATTCCGGCTGTTCGATCGCCCGTTTCATCAATGCCGCCAGATGTTCCCAGTCGGGGTGCAGCAGAAAACGAGTTTGGCAATTGGCAATCCAAGTGCGAAACTGGCTCGAAATCGGCAGGGCAAAATCGGGGTGCGTCCATTCCTCGGCGGGACTTCCGGCCGTGTAGATAATCGGCAGGCCACAGGCACCCGCCTCCAAGATGGGCAACCCCATCCCCGGTGCCACGTCGGGGGAGAGATAGGCGTCCGCCGCCTGGTACAGTTTCGCCAGTCCTGCAAAAGAGAGGGTGTCGCCGACGAGGGCCAACCTCGGCTGCACCCGTCGCGCCTCTTTGTCGCTGAGGATGTCGCGGCTGGCTTCCAGGAGGGCTGTTTCGGACTGTTGGGGGTGGGAGCCTTTGAGGACCAATCGGGCGTGGGGGTATGCCTCCACCACCGCCGCGAAGGCTTTCAGGAGGGGGCGCAACCCGTCGGCGTTGCTCAGTTCGCTGACGTGGAGGAAGACGAAATAATAGTCCCAGTCGAGGGTGTGTCGTAGTTCGGCGCGGTCTTCCGGCGTCAGGGGTCGGAATATTTCGGGGTCTACTCCCGGCGGGATGAGGGCAATCTGGCGGGGAGAGATACCCCGGCGGAGCAGCCCGTCCCGGGACCACCGGGACGGGGTGATAAGGGTGACATCGGGAGAAAGGGTCGGGTTCGAGAAGGACTCGTCAGAGAGGGTTCCCCAGCGGGGGGCGATGGCGATTCCGGTGCGCCGACTCTCGGCGGCGGTAAAATTCGGGACCTCGGAGATTCGCAGGGTGATGTCGGCCCGGTCGTTTCCGGGGGGAAATCGGTTCGAGAGGGTGGGGAATTGTGGATCACACTCCGGGAGGATCGGGTTGCGGTCGGAGTTAGCCGAAGTGCCGGTTTGGTAAGAAATTGCCAGATCCGATCGCTTCGCCATTTCTCGGAGCAGAAAATCGGTGGCGATCGCGTAAGCTTGAGGTCGGAACGGCCAGCCTTCAACGTGAATTCGCATGGACAAACGGTGGATAGGGGGTTGGCTTCGGGTGGCGAGGGACGCTCTCATCCCTGCCATCATATAGCATTCCGTCTTCGGCTTCGGAGGTCGGGAATTGGGAGTCGGGAGTCGGGAGTCGGGAAACCGCCGCTGATCGGATGTTTTTTTCCATCCCATAAAGTGCGGGGATGCCCCCGTAAAATTGGGAAAAAATCCAGCCGCGATCGACATCATTCGATTGCGATATAAATCGGACATTGTTATCATTGTTGAGGACAAAATAAACCGGGTTAAATTCCCGGCTATTTTGCCCATCGACTCCGACACCGAAACCGAGCTTCAACCTATGTTAGGATTTAGGATTGACCGGTTCCGGCATGGCCACAAAGTCCGGGGGATGCCAGATCCCGTCCCGGCAGTCATCAGGAGCCGCCGACAGATCTCCTGACCGTCCTCAACCGATAAAATTGACGATCCCATGAGTGATGAAAAACCCACCACACCCGACAGACGGATCACCCTTTCCCTGTCAAATATCTTGCTCGTCGTCGGCACCGTCTTGGCGTTGGTTTTACTCTCCCAGCTCCAGGGACTGATCGTCCTAATTCTGATGTCCGTGGTCTTGGCATCTTCCATCGTGCCGCTGGTAGATTGGGCGGAAGGCTTGAAAATGCCGCGCTGGCTGGCGGTCATTTTCGTCTATTTGACCCTGATCGCCGGACTGACGGGGTTCGCCTTGCTCATCGGGCCGAGCGTCGTCGATCAGATCAGCCTGTTGGTGCGCCAGTTGCCGATCTTCGCCGAACGGATCGTCGATCTCGTCAGCAACATCGCCAGTCGCCTGGGGGAAGACACCCCCGCCCTGATCGATCGCCTCGTCGATACCCAATCCCTGACCAACTGGGTGATCCGCTCCTCCCAACAACTGCTGCTGCGCTCCTACGGAATCACCCGGGGGATCGTCGGCGGAGTCTTCAGCCTGATCTTGGCCCTGTTCGTCTCCGGCTACATGGTGGCTGACAGCAAAACCCTCGTCAACAGCGTCGTGCAGCTATTTCCAGCCCCCTGGAATGATCGCCTCGCCACCCAAGCCGGACCCGTCAGTCGCCGCATGGGCAGCTACATCCGGGGACGGCTGATCGTCTCCGGCATTTTGGGGGTGACGATCGCCACCACCCTGGGATTTTTGGGGCTGCGGGAATTCGCCGTCGGCTTAGGCGCGATCGCCGGCGTGACCAATTTGATCCCCTTCCTCGGCCCATTTTTAGGGGCGATCCCCGCCCTGGTGGTCGCCCTCGCCAAGGGGGGGTGGTTGTTTCTGTGGGTGCTGCTACTGTACGCCATCCTGCAAAATCTGGAAACCTACGTCCTCGATCCCCTGCTGGTGGGGTCATCCGTGGGAGTTCACCCCCTTTACCAACTGCTGTCCGTGTTGGCGGGAGTGCAGGTTTTGGGGATCATCGGCGCCCTGATCGTCCCCCCCTGGTTCGCCGGTTTGGCGGCCCTGGTGGAGAACTTATATTTGGAGCCGAAACGGGCTGCCGAACGGCAACTGGCGATCACCCCCGCGTCAGGCGGGGATGCCCGGCGTCCCCCCCATTCCGACCCGACACCCGATTGCACCCCATGAAACTCGCCACCTTTTTTTGGAAACCGGAAACCGGCTGGTCCCTCGATAGCTTTCCCCCCTCCAACTCCCGTCAAACCTTAGTTCTGGCCTTCGGCAGCAGCCAACTGCTCGACGACCCGACCCCGATGGTTGAATTGCGGGAAGCCTACCCCGATGCCTGTCTTACCGGCTGTTCCACCGCCGGGGAAATTTTCGGGTCTGAATTGCTCGACGGCACCCTGGCCGTCGTCGTCGCCCAATTCGAGGGGACGTCGCTGCAACTGGCCAGCGAGCCCCTCAACCCTGCCGATGGCTCCTTTCGGGCCGGAGCAGCCGTCGCTCGGCATCTGAGCAGGGCGGACTTGCGGGGGATCTTGATTTTCGCCGATGGACTCCGCGCCAACGGCAGCGAACTGCTGCGGGGTTTGAATCAAGTGTTGTATCAGGATATCCCTCCGGGCGGCGATGTTTCCATTCCCGTAGCGGGGGGGCTGGCGGCCGACGGCGATCGCTTCGAGCGGACTTGGACAGCCGTCGCGGGGGTTCCCAAATCCGGCTGGGTGACAGCCGTGGGGTTTTACGGCGATCGGGTGCGGCTGGGCTTCGGGTGTCAGGGGGGGTGGACGGGCTTCGGGCCGCAGCGAACCGTCACCCGCTCCCGAGGCAACGTCCTCTATGAACTCGACGGCAAACCCGCCCTGCAACTGTACCAGGAATATCTGGGAAAATTAGCCTGGGAACTGCCCACCACGGCTTTGCTGCTGCCCCTAACCTTGGGTGCCCCCCACTACCATCATCCGATGGTGCGGACGGCGATCGGCGTGGATCGTGGCACCCGGTCTATGATATTTACAGGAGATATCCCGGAAGGGTCCGTCGCTCAACTGATGCTCGGCAACGCCGAGCGACTGATCGACGGCGCCATCGCCGCGGCCCTGATCGCCCGCCACAACAGCCGGCCTCCGGCGGAACGGTGGGACAGTCGCACCGGCACTTCCCACAAAATCCAACCCGACCGGCCCACCCTGGCGATCGCGATCGGGGGGTCGGGGCGGCGGCTGGTCCTCGGCGAACGGACAGAAGAAGAACTTGAGGCTACACTGGATGAGTTGCCCGACCAGACGCAGCAAATCGGCTTTTACGGCTACGGGGAATTCGCTCCCCACGGTGGAGCCGCCGTTTGTCGGCTCCAGAATCAAACTCTGACATTGATCGCCATTCAGGAAGCATCCGATTAATTAGGGCAGCCCGGATTCCCCGTCGTCCCCCGTCCGGCTTCGATCCGAAATCCCCGACGGGTAGAATGCCCGTCGAACCCACCTGCCATCCGCCCAACCCACCGACGACCATGATGCACCCCTTGCTCCAGCGTCAACTGAAACGGCTCAACCTCCAAGCGGACAGACCGCCTACAGATGCCCAAGCTTGGCGGGAACTGTTGGAGCATATCAGCCACAACTACTCGGCGGCGGACCGGGAACGGTATTTGGTGGAGCGATCGCTGACCCTCTCTTCCCGGGAAATGTTGCAGATCTACGAGCGACAGCGGCGGGAGTCCGAAACCCTCTGGCAAGCCGAACGCGATCGCCTGCAGGCGGTGATCGGCTCCCTCGGCGCCGGACTCTGCATCCTAGACCCCGAGGGGAACCTGCTGTCGATGAATCCCGAAGCCCAGCGACTGCTGGGGTGGTCCGAGTCCGAACTCAAAAAACAACAATTATTTGAACGAATTGCCCCCCACCTGAAAACCTTCCCCAGGCGGTTCGAGGCGGAACCGCACTCCGACGGGACCTCGAAGGTAGTCCCCAACTCTAAACCGCTGTTGCAGCCGATCAAATCCAGCGACGCCCAATTTATCTGCCACAACGGTCAAGTCCTGCCGGTTTCCTATGTGATCAACCCCATCCTCGAAAATGACCGCCGGGTGGGGGCTGTGCTGATCTTTTTCGACATCACCGACCGCCACCAAGCCGAACAGGAAGCCGCGCGATCGCTCTCCATGCTCCAAGCCACCTTCGACTCCACCGACGCCGGCATCCTCGCCCTCGATCGCAACGGCCAGGTCTGCCACTTCAACCAAAAATTCGTGGAAATGTGGGAGATCCCCGACATCATGCTGGCCCCCGCCCAAAATCGCTCCACCCTAGCCTTCGTCCTCCGACAATTAAAAAATCCGCCCCGGTTCCTCAAAACCGTCATGCAGTTGTCCGCCGAACCCCACATCCCCACCTACGATGTCGTCGAATTCAAAGACGGGCGGATTTTCGAGGTCTACTCCCACCCCTCCAAAGTCGGGGAAAAACTGGTAGGGCGGGTCTGGAGTTTCCGGGACATCACCGAGCGCAAGCGGGTCGAAAAAGCCCTGCAACATCGGGTGGAATTTGAACAGCTCATCACCAACCTGTCCACCTACTTCATCAGCCTCAACACCGACGAAATCGACACCGGCATCCGGCAGGCCCTCCAAAAAATCAGCACCTTCATCGGCGTCGATCGCAGCTACATTTACCTCTTTTCCGACGTCGAAGGCCAGATGAAATCGATCTACGACTGGCGCTCCACCCTCACCTCCTCGGAGGCCGAATCCGAGCGGTCCCCCCGCCCGAACTCCGAAACCTCGGAGTTGATCGCCACGATCTCCGACCGCGTCCAATCCGCCTCCGTCCAACTCGACCCCGCCGATTTGCCCTGGGTCGCCTCCTACCTCAACTCGTTCAAAACCATCCACCTGTCCGCCTCGGACATCTCCCCGGAAGGGATGACGGATTTACAATACCTGGAACGGTTTCACCAGGTGGCGGGGTTGGTCCCTCCCGAAGACCCGGAAAACACCCTACAAAACCTGCGATTTCTGACGATCATCCCCCTGGTCTGCCGCAAGTCCCTGGTCGGGTTTCTCCGCTTCGACTGCCTGCACTCCGTCTACACCTGGTCCTCCGACAGCATCGCCCTGTTGAAAATGGTCGGGGAAATGTTTTCCAACACCATCGAACGACGCCGCACCGAAGAAGTCCTCCGGCAGACCGAAGCCAAGTACCGCAGCATCTTTGAAAACGCAGCCGAGGGGATCTGCCAGACCACCCCTGACGGCCGCTACATCAGCGCCAACCCCGCCTTGGCCCGCATCCTCGGCTACGACTCCCCCGAGGATCTGATCGAAACCCTCGCCGACATTAGCCGGCAGCTCTACGTCCAACCCACCCGGCGGGATGAATTTATCGAAGCGATGGCCGCCGGGGGGTCGGTGTCGGGATTTGAATCCCAAGTGTACCGCAAGGACGGGACGACGATCTGGATTTCCGAAAACGCCCGGGCGGTCTTTGACGGGGCCGGACAACTGGTGTGCTACGAGGGGACAGTAGAAGACATCACCGAAGGCAAGCGGGCGGCCAAAGCCCTGGAACAGGCCAAAGAAGCCGCCGAAATGGCGAACCGCGCCAAGAGTAGCTTTTTAGCCAACATGAGCCACGAATTGCGGACTCCCCTGAACGCCATCATCGGCTACAGCGAAATTCTGTCTGAGGAGGCGGAGGAGTTGGGGTATGAAGACCTGGTGCCGGATTTGAACCGCATCTGCACCGCCGGACGTAACCTTTTGACCCTGATCAACGACATCCTGGATATTTCCAAAATTGAAGCCGGGCGGATGGACCTGTATCTGGAACCCTTCGACATTGCCAGTTTGGTCGAGAGCGTCCTGGCTACAGCCCAACCCCTGGTCAAAAAAAATCACAATCTCCTCCATATCGAATGTAGGGACGATATCGGCACGATGTACGCCGACGTCACCAAAGTGCGCCAGATTTTGCTGAATCTCCTCAGCAACGCGGCTAAGTTTACCACCGACGGCAACATCGAGTTGCAGGTCTGCCGCCCCGGCGGGGGAAAGGCTTCCGCCGTTCAATTTTGCGTGCGGGATACGGGGATCGGCATGAGCCGCGAACAGCGGGCGCAACTGTTTCAACCTTTCACTCAGGGCGATGCCTCGACGACGCGCCGCTACGGCGGGACGGGGTTGGGACTGGCTATCAGCCAGCGGTTCTGTGAGATGATGGGGGGCTATATCCGCGTGGAGAGCGAATTGGGGATCGGATCGACCTTCACTGCCACTTTGCCCGCCCGGGTGGATGCCGAGGAGGCGATCCGCGACAGCGCACTGATCGCCTCCACTGCGGCGGAAGCCGGTTGGGAAGAAAATGGGCTGGAGGATGTCGAACCCGAACCGCCACCGTCCGAACCGAGGTCGGCGACGGTGTTGGTGATCGATGATGACCCGGTGTCCCGGGATCTGATCGCCCGGACTTTGGTACAGGGGGGATTTCGGGTGGAAACGGCAGCGGGCGGGGAACGGGGGTTGGAGTTGGCCCAGGAATTGCGGCCCGATGCCATCACCCTCGATATCATGATGCCGAGTTTGGACGGGTGGACCGTCCTCTCGACCTTGAAGGCTGACCCGGAACTCGCGGATATTCCGGTCATCGTGCTATCCTTTGTCGAGAATAAGAGTCGCGGATTTACCTTGGGGGCATCCGACTACCTGCTCAAGCCCGTCGATGGCAAGCGCCTCATCACGCTCCTGAACCGGTACCGACATCTGCCCGATCGCTCGACCTGCCCGAGTTCCCCTGGCCGAATTTTGGTCGTCGATGATGATGGGGCGACCCGAGAGATGTTAAAAGGGGTCTTGGAGGCTGAGGGGTGGCAGATCGATGAGGCGGAAGACGGGGTGGCGGCTTTGGAACGGCTGCAGGGAAATGTCCCCAATTTGATGCTTTTGGATTTGATCCTGCCCAACATGGATGGCTTCGAGTTGATTCACGAACTCAGACAGATGCCCGCCTCCGGAAATTTGCCGATCATCGTGATTACGGCCGTTGACCTGACGCCGGCCGAGCGATCGCGACTGAAAGGCTGTGTGGAGCAAATCTTACAAAAAGGAAGTTACAGCCGGGAGAATTTGCTCGGTAACATTCATACGCTCGTTAGTGCGAGTTTAAATCAATCCGGCTTTTAAAGCGCAATGTCTCCCATGCAATTTTTAAATTTTCTACCTTAAATTCATCGGATCATGGCTAAGATTCTACTCGTGGAAGATAATGAAATGAATCGGGATATGCTCAAACGGCGCCTGACTCGGAAGGGATACGATGTCTCGATCGCGGAGGACGGTGCCCGGGGGGTTGAACTCGCCGAGTCCCTGACGCCGGATTTGATTTTGATGGACATGAGCCTGCCGGTGATGGATGGGTGGCAGGCGACGCGGGAAATCAAAGCTAACGCCAAAACTCAGGAAATTCCCGTTATCGCCCTGACGGCCCACGCGATGGCCGGCGATCGCGAAAAATGTCTGGCCGCCGGGTGCGACGATTACGACACTAAGCCGGTGGAATTCCCCCGCCTGTTGGAAAAAATCGAAACTCACATCAAAAAGGGGGCGACCCCCTAAACTCGCCCCCCGGAAACCGCCGCCGGACTGGCATCAAAGTGGCCGGTTGTGTTATCATCTGGGCGATCGCACCCCGATGGATTGGCCGTCGATGGAGACTGCATCCAGTGTGAGACGCGATGAATTTTCCCAAACCCTCGACAACACAAATAGAACCGGGTCATTCAATGGTGGGACGGTACAGGGTGACGGTTCGCCCAATGGTTGTCAAAGACTGTCGGTCACAATTTCCTGGTCTGCGACTGTTGTCCCGTTTAAGATACTGAGCTGTGAAATTATAAGTTTTAGATGAACGCTGACCCGGATCGTGTGTTGATCGTCGATGATAATGAAGTCAATCGGGACTTGCTCGTCCGACGTCTGGAACGACAAGGTTACGATGTCCTGGTGGCCTCGAACGGCTTCGAGGCCCTGGAGTTGATGCGATCGACCGCCCTAGACCTGGTGCTGCTGGATATCATGATGCCCCAGATGAACGGCTACCAAGTCCTGGAAACCCTGAAAGCCGACCCCGCCCTCCGCTACATCCCGGTCATCATGATTTCGGCGGTCAACGACATCGAGAGCATCGTCCGCTGCATCGAACTCGGCGCCGAGGACTATCTCTCCAAACCTTTCAATCCCGTGTTGCTGCGGGCAAGGATCAACGCCTGTCTGGAAAAAAAGCGACTGCGGGACCAGGAGCAGGCCTATTTAAAAAAGCTGGCCGCTGAACAGGAGAAGTCCGAACAGTTGCTGCTCAATATCCTTCCCGCCCCGATCGCGGCTCGGTTGAAACAGGGGGAGAGCACCATCGCCGACAGCTTCGCGGACGTGACGGTTTTGTTCGCGGATATCGTGAATTTTACCAAACTCTCCGCTAATTTATCCCCCTCGGAGTTGGTGGAAATTCTCAACCAAATTTTTTCCGCCTTCGACGAGTTGGCGGAACGCTACGGACTCGAAAAGATCAAAACCATCGGCGATGCCTATATGGTGGTGGGGGGACTGCCCACCCCCCGCCCCGACCACGCTGAAGCGATCGCTGAAATGGCCCTGGAAATGCAAAGGATCGTCGGCGACTTTAGCCTCAAGCCGGGGGAACCCCTGCAAATGCGGATGGGGGTCAATACCGGCCCGGTGGAGGCTGGGGTGATCGGGACGCGAAAATTTGCCTACGATCTGTGGGGGGATACGGTCAACACTGCTAACCGCATGGAGTCCCACGGGGTGGCGGGGAAAATTCAAGTCACGGCGACCACTTACGATCGCCTACAGGAAAAGTACCAGTTTGAGGAACGCGGTGTCATCGAAGTGAAAAGCAAGGGAAAAATGACCGCCTATTTTCTGATCGGTCGAAAAAGTTGATAGGCTGAAGTGTAATATGGCTATCCCCAGACAACCAAAGGAACGATGTTGACAACCGCTGAACTGCTCGATTATTCCAAGTGGATTGGTTTCGCTACCCTGGCTTTTGCCGGGTTGACCGTATTGGCGTTTATTTTCAAGTGGGGGCCGCGCTTTCGACTCGTGGGAGTGACGGCGTTTGCCGGCGTTCTGACGGCGGGGGTGTTTGCCTTGGGTTTGGGGCTATTTCAGCGGACGGAAATTCCGGGGGCAGTCCGCTACACCCGGGTTTTTGACGATGGAGCCCGCCAGATCGCGATCGCGGTGACGCCGGAGATCACCGCATCCCAACTCGAAGCCACCCTGCAACAGGCCGCCGCTGACCTGTATTCTCCGGGCCGAGGGGGAGCCTCCCAACAACCCCTGACGATCCGGGTGCGGACGATCGTCCACCCCGAACCGGGGGTTTCCGAACCGATTTATTTAGGTCGGGTACAGCGCACCTCCGGCATCACCGAGCCCGAACTCGATGTCGAGATCGATGGCGATCGCTTTGCCCACCTGGAAGAAGTCCGGGACAGTGCGGGATAAGTGCGGTATTAGGGAGTCGGGAGAAGGTTAATTAATTGACAATTATCAATTCTGCCCCTACTCCCTAACCGATGCCCCGGCGTAGGTTTGCTGCCACAACCGTTCGAGGAGTCGTTCGGCGCGATCGCTCAACAGGGTGACAAAGATGCCGTTATCTTCGGCGTAGTCCGCCGAGATCCAGGTGCCGGTGAGGCTGACTTCCAGGGAGTCTTCGTCGGCGACACACAGGGCGATCGCGTCCGAGTTACGGTTTTGTACCGTTTCTTCTAAAAGGGCGATCGCGGGCAAATGGCGGGGCAACAGGAACGCAGCCGAACTCGGTTCGATAGATAGACTCTCGCCGACGCGCATCGCCAGGGTAGCCCGCAGGGCGACGATCTGTTCCGGAGAGTGGGTCAGACGCTCCAGGTGAAAAGCCGCTTCAGTGTAAGTTAACTTCAACATGGATTATCGCTTCCTTTTCACGCTCGGATCGAGTCCCGAGACTCCAATTGATAGCGCTGGGTGCAGGGAAATGAAAAATGGACGGTGAGATCAGATCCGATGTTTTGACCGAACCCACTCCCCAATCATCTTCGATCAACGATTAATAGGAGGGGGAACGGCGATTCATGCAAGATATCGCGATCGCCATGACCCTCAGGACATCCGAAAATCTCGAAACCGGTCAATGACAGACACTTAACCTTTGCTGATGGCTGAAAGCCTGTCCTGAGCTTGCCGAAGGGCTGAGTGCTGATTGCTATATCGCGATCGCCGTCCGTTTCCCCGCGCCAGATCTGGGATTCATGTCAAGTCCGGAAAATCAGCGATTCTATCAATTTCTGATTTTCAAAGTACGAAAATAGTTTTTATTAAAACTATTTTAGCGGACATGATATTACATCGGATGATTTCGCCAGAACTGTTCCGCGAAGGACACCACCGGATGCAGCGGGGCTTTGGGTTGGGTGCGTAAGGGCATCCGGGCTTCTTCCGGGGTGCGGTTGCCTTTGAAGGCGTTGCAGCGGGAGCAGGCGGCGACGACGTTATCCCAGGTGTGGGTCCCTCCCTGGGCGCGGGGGATCACATGGTCGATCGTCAGTTTTTTGGTGCTGCCGCAATACTGACAGGTGTGGTTGTCCCGGCGCAGGATTTCCCGGCGGTTGGCGGGGGGGACTTTCCAGATGCGCTCGTGTCCGGCCACCGTCAGGCGGATGCACTCCGGCACCCGCAGGGCGAGGCTGGGGGAGCGAACCACCCATCCCGAGGTGCGATCGCTCGCATCCAACGGCTCGGCCCGGCCCGTCACCAAAAGTGCGATCGCCCGCTTGATATTGACGCGGTTCATGGGCAGGTAGTTTTTGGAGAAAACCACCACATTCTGACTCAATACATCCGTCGTGCTGGTCACGGCTATTACTCCACAATCAAAAACAGTTTTTTAAAGGGTGTGGGGTGTGCTCGGTGGGGTGTGGGGAAAGATTGGCTTTCAAGTATTCAGCGTTCTGGTCGATTGCCGACGGCTGAGAACTCATAGCCGGTTTCCCGACTCCCTAATACCGACTCCCGACTCCCCCAAACTCACAAACCCCCGCCTCGTGGAAGATGGAAGCGGGGGTCGGGTCACAAAAACTGTGTTTTCCTTTTATGTCGGTACGGCAGCGCTGCGCCTGTACCTCCCGCTTTCGATCTGGAAATTGACATCTGCTTCCCGCAGATTGGCGGTCAAACCGAGGGATTCGGGTTTGACCGATGACAAACAATAGATATCCCCATTGTCCCCCATCCGGGCCGCTCCGTCGGAGGGGATGCCCAAATCGCCACGGGAAACGCCGCTCCAACCTTGGGGATGGCTGGCGCGAGGGCTGTGGTGGCGTGGGAAACGGGGTTCTATCACGTCCAAGCGAAACCTCAACTGATACTTTCAATCTAGCTTTGTTTATACTACACTAAGTATTACAGCAATGTCTACCCTTGAGGAGAAAAAATTATGTACACCTTACCTCGGACTTCAACCACCGACATGGAAGTGACCAGCATCCGCTTGGAGCGGGAGTTGAAGGATAGACTCAAAGGCCTTGCCAAAAATAAAGGCTACCAAGCTCTGATCCGAGACATTCTGTGGAACTATGTCCAGCAAAAATCCGGAGACTACAGACCCCAATTTTCCAGAGAGGAGATCCGCGCCAGCTTTCCCGCCACGGCTCAACAGGAGGAACGCTGCGTCCTGACGGGCGACATTATTCAACCGGGCGATTCGATGCTGCTCGGGTTGACGGTACACGGCGATATTGTCCCCCTCAGTCTCGACAGTTTGGCTGATTAATAGATTCGTCGCCCCAGGGAGTTCGATGGATCAACATGGCTTCCTGGGGACTAAATCGGGAGTCGGGAGTCGGGAGTTGGGAGTCGGGGGCTAAATTAATAATTAATTATTAATTATCCTGGAGAATGAAACTTCGATTCCGGAGACGGACGGGACGTTGAACAATGCAGATTTGCGATCGCACTTCAAAGCAATTCTCCGCCACCCCCTGGCGGATTTGGTCGTCAGCCTGCTGATTTTGGTGTCTGTGGGGTTGACGTTGGCGGAACTCACCCTGCCGCCCAATTCCCCCCAATTGCAGCTTCTCGACTCGATCAACCGCTGGGTGACGGTGATTTTTGCGATCGAATTGGGACTGCGATCGCTGAGTTCTTCTTCGCAGCGACGGTTTTGGAAAGAATATAAATTAGATTTGATCTCGCTGTTGCCGATTGTGCCGGGGTTGCAGCCGTTTCGGGTGATTGTGGGACTGCGATTGTTGCGGATCGTGCGGCTGTTGCGACTGATCAACCGCAGTACGCGATCGCTCCCCTATTTCCTCAGACGGGGGTTTCCCGAATATGCGATTATTATTGAGCTGCTGTTACTAACGATCCTGTTTGGCAGTGTCGCCATGCTGGCTTTTGAGCGTCACGAAAACCCAGAAATTACCAGCTTGGAAGATGCCTTTTGGTCCAGTGTCTATTCTTTGTTTGCGGGGGAACCGATTCCCGATCTTCCGACTTCCCTCGGCGGTCGCTTACTGACTGTTTTGTTGATCTTTATGAATGTCACCCTGTTTGTGATGTTTACAGGAACGGTATCGGCGTTTATGGTGGAACGGTTGAGAAAGCAGGAAGCTGAAATGGATTTCGATGAGTTGAGCGGTCATACGATTATTTGTGGCTGGAACCGAAAGGCTGAAATCATCGTGCGGGAGTATCAGGCGGCGGGAAAAAATCAGAAAGCTCCCATTGTGGCGATCGCATTTATTGATCCTGACCATACCATTATCGAGCCACATTTGCGATCGGTGGTGCGGTTTATCAACGATGATTTTACCAAGGTGACGGTTTTGGAAAAAGCCTGTATACGGCGGGCGAATACTTGTATTATTTTGGCAGATAAAAGCCACGGACGCAGCGAACAGGATGCCGACGCCCGCACGATACTGGCGGCGCTGACGGCGGAAAAACTCAATCCCAATGTCTATACCTGTGCGGAATTGATCAACCGCGAATATGCCTCCCATCTGGAACTGGGACACGTCAATGCCTATGTGGTGAGTGAGGAACACAGTGCTTTTTTGTTGGCACAGGCGGCGCTCAATCACGGGCTGATGCGGTTGTTTACGGAACTGTTGACTCACCAGCGGGGAAATCAGTTTTATCGTTTTCCGATTCAAGAAGAGTGGGTGGGACAGACGTTTTTTGATGTCCTGATCCTGCTCAAACAGAATTATAATGCTATTTTAATTGCCATCGATCGCCCCGGGGCGGAGATTCAAATTAATCCGGCAAATTACGTTTTTCAGGAGGGGGATAGGGCGATCGCGATCGCGCCGGAGGAAATCGACATTTGATAGAAACCGGGTTTCTTTGAAGCGATCGGGTGAGAAAAGAACAACTTTGGTAGAAACCCGGTTTCTTAACGATATCGGTGGGGGGTAGAAACCGGGTTTCTAGGAGACAATTAGGTGAGAAAAGAACAACTTTGGTAGAAACCCGGTTTCTTTTCGGTGTCGGGGCTTTTCTCCCCTCGCCCAGGATTGGGAGAGGGATTGGGCGATGCCCTGAGCTTGCCGAAGGGGGTGAGGGCGAGAGAAACTATTATATAAACTACCGCAAGGAGGTGGGGACAGGGGTAATTAAAAAAAAATAAAAAAAAGCTCGCTGCGATCGCAAAAAAAGGGTATAATGAAAACAGGGCAAAGGGCAAAAGGAAAAAAGAGCTAAGGGGAAAGAGTCTCCGGGGGCCGACAGGAGACGCGAAAACCGTCGTCGAAGTCGAGGACGTCCGGGACGACCCAGCAGCGGAGGGCACAGCGGCAGAATCCAGGAAAGTAGTCCCACGAACCGCCGCGAAGCACACGGCTTTTTGATGTCTTCAAAAGATTGACTAAAACATCAATGTCATAGACTTGATAATCATTATCATTCTCATCCCAGACTCGCCCATCCGAGGGCGCACCATTATAGTTCTCATGCCAGGGGTCGGCGCACCACTCCCAAACGTTCCCGTGCATATCATATAAGCCAAAGGCATTGGCAACTTGGAAATGACCGACGGGTGTGGTTTCGTTGCGGTAGACACCTTTTACACCCGAGCCGTAGGTGTAATTGCCATCATAATTGGCGATGTCAGTGCTGAGGGTTTTTCCAAAGTGGAAAGGGGTCGTGGTTCCGGCACGGCAGGCATATTCCCACTGGGCTTCGCTGGGCAGGCGATAGGGCTTTTGAGTGGCTTTTGCAAGTCGGGCGCAGAACTCGATCGCATCATACCATGAAACTTGTTCAATTGGTCGATTGTTTCCTTTAAAAATTGCCGGGTCGGGATCGAGATCTCGCCGAAGTTTGGGCCAGTTCGCCACCCGCTTCCATTGGGCCTGGGTGATGGGGTATTTGCCCATCAGGAAGGGTTGAATGGTGACTCGGTGTTGGGGTTCTTCCTCGCCACTATACCCACTCCATCGCTGTTCGGATGCAGGTGAACCCATCATAAAGGTTCCCCCCGGAATCAATACCATTTCCAGGGTGACTCCATCCCCCAAATCTTCGATGATACATTCCGCCTGGCCGGGACTGCGACTGATTTCTTTCCCCTTTTCGTTGACTTTGACAACTTCAAAAACATATCCCTCTTGAACCGGATGCCGGTTGCTGTCTGGGGGCTCGGTTAACCCGGAAATTTGGCCGATGATTTCATCCAACTGGGATTTTAAATTCAGCAATAGTCGCCGATTTGATTCCGGGTTAAAACGGTCGAGTCTCTCGACAATGGTATTCAACTGGGATTGAAAATTGGCTTGATGTTGATCTTGCGACTCGGCGAATTCAGTTAACTGGTTGATTTGCCGGGTTATTCCATCCAACTGGGATTGAAACCGAGATATAATTAACTCTGTGGACTGTAGCCGAGATTGGGAGATTTGCCAAACTCGCTTGGCGGCGGCAAGGCGTTTTCTCTCCTTGTCCAAAAACCCGGAGGGAATCTCTCCAAGTACGGGGGGATATGGGGTCAGGTCATAACCGCAGACGGTACAGATTTCCACTTCATTTTCTGTATATTCGGTGTCACAAACGGGACATTGAGCCATAATTCCCAACCCAGATTGGCTACCCACCCATTATACAGTAGTCCAGTAGTCCAGTATCGAGTGGGGAGTAGAAACCGGGTTTCTAGGAGACGATTTGGTGAGGACAGAACCACTTTCGTAGAAACCCGGTTTCTTGACGATATCGGTGGGGAGTAGAAACCGGGTTTGATTACTCCGAACCAGTCCACTTAAGTGGACTTTTGCTATCAGCCTTGAAATTCATTTCAAGGCGGGACTCAAATAAGCCGATCTGTCCTAACCGTTCTGTCGATCGCTATATTTGGTGAGGACAGAACCACTTTCGTAGAAACCCGGTTTCTTGACGATATCGGTGGGGAGTAGAAACCGGGTTTGATTAC